>CAZDKX010000175.1:4662-10415 GCA_964505935.1 uncultured Syntrophobacteraceae bacterium | reverse complement strand
AGCCAGTTGTGCTTCAAAGTTGTGGTATTCCCCGCCTTCTGCCCTGTTTGAAGGACACGATATCGGGTTTTATCGGCAAGAATCATTTCCCTCCCCATGGGCAGCTGGTCCACGTTAGAGAGCAATGAGAATATTGTAAAAGGAGCTGACAAAGGATAACTATTTGTATTTATTTTAAAACAATAAAGAGTGGGCCATGTATTGAGACAACTGCATGACAATATTCTAAAATACCTGGCCGAGAGAGTGCCGATCATTGCTCGAGCACTTCTGCCAAACAAGTTGTAACCACCAACCGTTGTTGCTCATTCCGGATAATTTCAAATTGGTATCCATTTCGGTACATTAGTTGCACTGATTAGATACACTAAAATGTTAGCGCCACTGGAAGAATGCGACGTTTAAGGTATGCTGCTTGCGCTTCTACGAGTACCGCACAATTCACGCCCATGCTCGAGGGCATAGGATTCCCACGATGTTGAGTGATCAGAACGGAACGGAGATGTACCTACCGATATCGGTAGCGGCGAGCAGCTTGGATGCAATGCTCGCGATGTCTGTGAGCTTGCACAAAAAGGGGTTGTCAGTTTCATTCGGATGCCGGGAAACAGGATCGTTATCTCAGAAGAGTCTGTCAGCAGATTAGCGTGTGAAATAGATCAAGAACCATGCTGAGTGATCTCTTTCGATGACCAGCTATTATCATCAAAGAATAGAGAGCTTGCATGGAGTGTGGCTGGCCGCATGGTAAATCTGAATTGCAGATGGGTGCACCTCAAAAAGGAGAGAGTCATGTTTAAGAAAATCTTGGTTCCGTTGGATGGTTCTGAATTAGCGGCAAGAGTCCTTCCCCATGTAATAGAAATGGCGAAGTGTATGGGCTCGGAGGTAACTCTGCTCCATGTTTGTTATTGGCCTCTCCCCACCGGGGCCGAGCTGTTTGCTGCCAAGATAGCACAGGAAGCTGAGGAGAAACTGACAAAAGAGTGCACCATCTTCCTGGCACAAACCTCCAAGGAACTGCAATTACTTGGGCTCAATGTAAACCACGAATGCGTGGAGGGGGTACCAGCCCGGGAGATCATCAATTACGCTGAAGCGAACAATATTGATCTGATTGCCATGGCCACCCACGGTAGAGGAGAGGTGACCTGGGTTCTTGGGAGCACCGCCGAAAAAGTGGTTACCCACGCGACCGTGCCAACTCTACTTTTCAGAGTGATGGAGACGAAGGTACCCGAGTTCAAAGACCCGCAGAAATGGAGACGTGGTTTGCCCTAATCCCAAAGGTAATGCATAGCAGTTCCGTTCGTGACAAAAGGAGCGAGTTCTCATGTCCGACAGAGCCTTTTCTTTCGTGAGGTTGAATCAGCGCCAGGGGAAACCGCGCATCCAGGGCATCACCGAAATGAGAGGGCCATATTACACGCCCATGGGCAAGCGATACCTCCAGGATGTCCTTGAGACAATGGGAGCTTACGTCGATTCGCTCAAATTTGCCGGCGGTTCTTTTGCCCTCATGCCGCGAACAATCGTCAGAGAACTCATCGAGCTCTGTCATGACCACAACGTTCTGATTTCCACAGGCGGCTTCATAGAGCACATCTTAACCCAGGGTCCAGTGATGGTGCAGAAGTACATCCGCGAATGCAAAGAACTGGGGTTTGACATTGTTGAAATCTCGGCCGGCTTTATTTCCATCCCCCTGGATGACATCCTGCGGCTCATAGAAAAGGTCCAGGCAGAAGGGCTCAAGCCAAAGCCGGAGGTTGGGATCCAATTCGGGGCGGGGGGGGCCAGTTCTGTTGCCGAGCTTGAAGCCGAAGGAATTCGCGATCCGGATTGGGCCATCATACAAGCTGCAAGATTCCTGGAGGCCGGCGCCTACATGATCATGGTCGAGTCCGAGGGAATCACCGAGAGCGTGAGTTCTTGGCGAACGGATGTGCCGCCGAAATTCATCAAGGCATTGGGGTTGGAAAAAGTGATGTTTGAAGCTGCGGATCCTGACGTTTTTGCCTGGTACATCAAGAATTACGGCCCGGAGGTCAATCTCTTTGTCGATCACAGTCAGGTCGTGCAACTCGAATGCCTCAGGTCCGGCATCTGGGGAACAAAAAGTCTTTGGGGCCGAGTGACTACCTATAAAGATTGACTGGGTGTGATCGAACAATATGCCGGCGAGCCTGTTGGGGCATGGCTGCAACTCATTATGGACAGTGCCAAGTTCTTTTCAGGCTCAGGTACCTTGAGGTAAATGAAGGCATGGTCAGAGTGAAGCGAGTATATGAGGCTCCAGAGCCAACTGATGGTGCCCGCTTTCTCGTGGAAAGGCTTTGGCCGCGCGGGATGAAAAAAGGGTCCCTGCACATGGAGGGCTGGCTCAAAGACGCGGCCCCCAGTGTGGCCTTGCGGCAATGGTTCGGCCACAACCCCGCGAAGTGGGATGAGTTCAGGCTACGTTATTTCGCTGAACTCGCTCAGAACCCGGAGGGTCTGCGGCCGCTTTTGGATGCAGCCAAGAAGGGCGACGTCACTTTACTTTATAGTGCTCATGATACCTTGCACAACAATGCCCTGGTGTTGAAGGAATATCTTGAGGAGCATTTAGAAGATTAGCTTGGGGGTGCAGGAGGAGTCTCCAAGGTCGCTTGATCAGAACAAACCCAGAACAAAACCATAATCAATGTTCGTTTAGGTGAAAGCGCTCCTGAAGCGCAATCGAAAGGGCCTTAACTCTCCTAAACGCTCTCTCCACAGTGTCTTCACCGTCCGGATTGACCAGGCAGCAGGTAGCAGGGGAGAGCATGCTGCGGGAAAGGAGGAGTTGCCGGTCGATTCCTTTCTGCTCCAGTATCCGCCAATGACCTGATAGTCGCTCTCCCAGGGACTTCTGATCTTCTTTCGCAAACGGCTCGAAGTTGGTCGGAACAATCCCCCAGATAATTCGGCCGCCCCTTTCCAGAAATTGAGAGATCGACCTGGCGAAGGAAACAAAGATTTCCCCGTTGGAGTAGACATCCAGCGAAAGCACATCGAGATCCAGTCCCAAAAGGAAATCCCAATCCGGGTTTCCACAGAGATGCACGCCCCGGGGTCGCTCGACTCCGGCAAAGAACCTTTCCATGTCCTGCTTGGCGGTGATGCTGTCATATCCCGACATGGCACTGAAAATGTATTGTAAGCCGGGTTCGTCCACGAACATGAAGGCGTTGGGGTTCATGGCCTTGAGCCGGTTCAGCTGAACATTGATGCGGCGGGCCATGAAATCCAGCAAAAAGGAACGCACTGTGTCTTCAAAAAGGATGGGTCTCTGGTCCTGGTCGACGACATTTAAGCCGAAACTTATCGGGCCTTCGAGCTGCCCGCGAATGGCGGGCCGGTCCGATAGGTCCATCTTCAAAAACCGATGGTAAACAACGGAGTAGGTCTCGCTGATATCGAAGTAGCCAGGTTCTTCCAAATGGGCCAGGGCCTCCTCCAGTTCGGCAGTGAATTTGTCCATGGAGAATCGGATACTGCGTTTTTCCATATCGATCACAATGCCGGGAAAATGTTCTGATGCTTGAACATACATGTCTTCGTGGTAGTTGAGCAAAGGCAGCTGCGGCCAGAAGGGAACGTCCAGAGACAGGGCTGCCGTGAGGGCTTGGTCCACATCCCGGTGCGGCATCACCGCCATGGCCGTGGTGAGGAGGTTTCCCGGGATGCTCATGAGCTACCCTTTTGGTTCATCGGGCCGCCCTCCTGTTGAACGTAATGCCAGGCTGGAAGAAACCCCCACCTTCGATCCCCATTCGACCCAAAACGCCAAAGCAGCTGGGCTGGACCGTCCTGCCCCCGTTGATTTTGGACGATGGTATCACGGTTCAACAATAAACCCAACCCACGGCTTTTCCCCTCCGGTTGGCTGCTTTCATCTGATCGCAGGCCTCCCAGAGGGGATCATCTTGGCGAAGTGTAAGCCTGAAACATTTCTTCACACGTCAGTAGACAGTGACGCCGAACTCATTCATCCACTCGGAGCTGCCGGGAACGCCGTCGTAGCCCTGCATCCAGATCTGGCTTGCACCTGGACCGGGAAAGGGAGCCACCGACAGGCCTCCGGTAGAGCCGTAAATGACATTCACCGCGCCGCCATTGTAAATCATCCGGTTCAGATCGTTGCTCCAAACATCTTCGTTTGGGACGCCGATCGCCAGATCCGCGGTGACCACGAACTGCGGTGGAATACCGTAGACAATCCGATTCCTCCCGAAGTTCGAGGCGCTCAAGGAAGAGCCGAAGCGATCGCCGACTTCCAGAATGCCACCCAGCTTTTCCTGATGCCAGATCTGCGGTCTCAGCCCATTGCCGTTTCGCAGGACGAAGCCGTTTGCGGACCCGTAGACAACGTTCACCGCACCGGCAGCGGCCACTGTGCTCGCCTGTTGGGTCGAGAACACATCTTCCCCCGGAACGCCGATGGCCACGTCGTCCTTGCCGTCCCCGTTGAAATCCCCTGCCGCCAGGGCCGAACCAAAGTGGTCATTAGATCCAGGCTGTTCGACGGTCCGATTGAAAAGTCGGTTTTGAGTGAGGATGTCATTGCCGACGTGAGTGAGACCGGTCGGGGATCCGTAAATGACGCTCACCGAACCGGCACCGGTGGCGGCAGAACTCAGATTGTGATCTGGGACACCAACGGCCAGATCGCTCCTGCCGTCTCCATTGAAATCGCCTGCGGTGAGCACTTGTCCAAAATGTTCGTTCGAGGATATACGGTCGATGATTCCCGGGCTGTCCTTATGCCAGATCTGGTTTTCCGCAGAAGTCAACCCGTTGGCCGATCCATAGATGACGTTCACTGCCCCGGCATCAGAAATGCCGTTGATATCCTCATAAGGCACACCCACAGCCAGGTCCCCGAACCCGTCGCCATTGAAATCACCGGTGGCCAGGGCGGCACCGAACTGGTCTCCTGCTTCCCGGCCCCCCTTGAGCGGACCTTGGTGCCACAACTGATAGCCGGTGTCGGTCAGGCCGGCCTTAGAACCATGAAGAACCAGCGCGGCTCCAGCACGGCCGACCGTGACCCACCACCACCATTCAGGAAACATGAAATTTTTATCCGGGATCCCGATGGCCAGGTCGTCAAACCCATCGCCGTTGAAATCCGCGACCGCGAGGGCCGAGCCAAAATGCTCGTAACCACTGGTCGATGTCTCCAGGACATCGATGATCTCCTGAAATTGGGTGAGGGCCCAAAACTGCGCCGGGATGATCGTTTCTTCGCCGTCAGTCGCCAGACCCTGGGCCGAGCCATAAACGATGTTTACGGCGCCCAGGTCGGGGTAGCCGCCCACATCTTCTTTAGGCACGCCGATGGCCAGGTCGCTGAAACCATCGTTATTGAAATCTCCAGCAGCGAGGGCCGTTCCAAACTCGTCGCCTTCCTCGGAGCCGCCCGGCACGCCGGGACTGCTCTGAGTCCAAGACTGAGCGGCCGGAATACCGTCCCCGCCGAAAGCGTCCAAGCCGGCACTGGAACCGTAGATGACGACCACCGCACCCGCGCTCCCTTCCTCACCCACATTCTTCCCATGCATGCCTATCGCCAGATCCGCCCAGCCGTCCCCGTTGAAATCCGCCCGGACTACCCCTGCTGCAGCGGCCAGGTCGGCTCCCAAGCCGGCTAAGCCCGAAAAAACGACCGATACGAGAACTACCCGCAATAATATAGTCCTGGCTCTCATGACACTCCTCCTTACGGC
>CAZDKX010000175.1:0-4562 GCA_964505935.1 uncultured Syntrophobacteraceae bacterium | reverse complement strand
CGAGAACTACCCGCAATAATATAGTCCTGGCTCTCATGACACTCCTCCTTACGGCGCTAGAGCCGTGATAAGATATGGAAAAGAGATTGGCGGGAAATCCATCTGCCCGTCCCACCGAAACGCCCAACCGTTTTCTGTCAGTCGGTTGCATGGCTAACCTCCTTTCTCGGGGAAGAGCTCCGCCCCATCGCTCACAGTTGCTGTCTGATTTTCCCTTTCATATAAGCAAGGGTGGTGCCACCAAATTAGTAATGCGATATCAATTGGATATGCATTCTGTTATCATAACGGCAACAATCGCCTTGTTGCCTTTGTGATAACCGTGTTATCATTCCTGCAACCATGGAGACGATCGATATTCTCGTGACCATTGCGCTGGACCTGACAGCGGCCCTGAGTGCCGGCGACCGCTACCGGAGGCTCCTGGAGGCCCTGGGGAGCGTCATTCCCTATGACGCCGCATGCCTCTTGCGCCTCGAGGGAGACGAGTTGATGCCGATTGCCGCCCGCGGGCTGTCGCCGGATGCCCTGGGCCGCCGCTACCCGCTCGGCGAACACCCGCGCCTTGCCCGCATCTGCCAGGCCCGTGAGCCGCTGCGTTTTCCCTCCGATGATCTTTCACCGGACCCTTTCGATGGTTTGATCGAAGGCGATCCCACCGCCACCCGCCGCGTTCACGCCTGCCTCGGCTGCCCGCTCTATGTTGAGGGAGAGCTCATCGGGGTGCTCACTGCCGATGCCCTCAACCCCATGGCGTTTGAAGCCCTCGACCAGGGATTTCTGCGGGCGGTAGCGGCTCTGGCGGCAGCTCAGATGCGGGCGGCAGATCTTATGGAGGCCCTCGAGGCCAACGCCGAGCGGCAGGGGATGATTGCCCGAGATCTGATGGAGGATTTGCGCCGGGGGAAAGAAAGCATTGGCCGCAGCCGGGCCATGGAACATTTGAGGCGCGAGATCGATATCGTAGCGGCCTCGGATTTTACCGTCCTCATTCTGGGGGAGACAGGGGTGGGCAAGGAATTGGTGGCTCGCGCCATTCACGCCGCTTCACCTCGCAGGAATGCTCCTCTGCTCAGCCTCAACTGCGCGGCATTTCCCGAGAGTCTCGCCGAGAGCGAGCTTTTTGGCCACACCAGGGGAGCCTTCACGGGAGCCGTCCGCGACAGACCGGGCAAATTCGAAATGGCGGATGGCGGGACCCTCTTTCTGGATGAGATCGGGGAGCTTCCTCCTTCCATCCAACCCAAGCTCCTGCGAGTGGTAGAGGAAGGGGAGGTACAGCGGATAGGATCCAGCCAAAGCATCCGGGTCGATGTCCGCCTCCTTGCAGCCACCAACCGCAACCTGGAGGAAGAGGTGAAGCGGGGAAGATTTCGCGCCGACCTGTTTCACAGGCTCAGTGTCTATCCGCTGACAGTGCCTCCCTTGCGGGAGCGAGGAGAGGATATTCCTTTGTTAGCCGGTCATTTCAGTGAAGTGACCCAGCGGCGTCTGGGACTGGGACCGGTGCGCCTGAACGCTGAAGCTCTCGATCTACTGAAACGCAGTAACTGGCCGGGCAACGTCCGGGAGCTCGAAAACGTCCTCTCGCGAGCGATCCTCAAGGCGAGTGCCGAGATCCCTCGCGGCAAGCCGGTTGTTGTCACGCTTCTTCATTTGACCCCGGATGTGGAGGCCGCTCAAGACGCTGCTCCGCCTGTACCTTCGGCAGAACACGCCCTGGTTTCGGCGGGGCGATCCTTTCGCGAGCAGGTGGAAGAATTTCAAAGAAGCCTCGTTCTTCGGACGGTAGCCAAGCACGGCGGCAACTGGGCCGCAGCCGCCCGCGAACTGGGCATGCACCGCGGCAATCTGCACAATCTTGCGGGGAGGCTCGGGCTGCGCGCCACCTGACGCGATTTGCATACCATGCCCAATGACATCGTCGCCACCGTTGCAACCGCCCGGCCCCATCATGAAGCCGCAGTTCTTTTGAATGCCCAGCTGCCCCACGGTCGCCCCTCTTGCAGCAAGCCAGGGCTCGATGCTTCCCAGACCTTCGAACGGAACATGCTGCAAAACGTGAACTTTCATGATACGGCACCCTCAAGCTCTGACCAAAAGGATCGTTGATTGCCACGGAATGAACTGAATCGATCTCCCTGGGCTCACTGCAAGTAAACGCTCTCCAGGTGCTCCAGCATCCTGTGGAATTCTTCATGCTTGCCGGCGCCGATCTTTCGGACCTCGATTGTTTCAAAACCGTCTGCCAGCTCGGACTGCTTCGCCGCGGATAGCTGCTTTTCGGCAAGAGGAAAGAGGACGTTGTTCTCTTTCAAGATGTGTTGATCCAAGAGGGCAATATAGCCTCTTGCTTCCCGGATGAACGGAACGGCCGCTGCCGGGTTGCCCGACCTGTATTCCGAAAAGGCCTCTTTCATCTTTCGGACGAATTCCCGCCCCTGTTGGTGTTCCATGAGCATCACGCCGATCGGTCCTCCTTCTCTCCTCACCCCGATCTCTTCCAGCGCCGGGAAAAGCAGCTCTTCTTCCTTGCCGTGATGGCATTTATCCACAAATACTACAAAGAATTCCAGAAGTTGATCCACATGGGCAAGATCGACTGTTTCCTGGGGTTGCTCCATCTTGAGGCAAATCTTTTCAAGGATCCCAAGGGTCAGCTTGACCGCTTCATGTTCCATCCTGAGTTCGTCCATGGGCTTCATGACCAATTTCCTCCCTCAAGCTCTGTGAAATAAGGGGGGAGCGTGACAGGCTCCCCCTTCGTCGTGCAATCAACCAAGAATGGCCTTCAAGTCCTCATCCGGGGTGCTGATGGGCATGATGTTGAAGTTCTTGACCAGCACATCGAGGACATTGGGAGTTACAAAGGCGGGAAGCGACGGCCCGAGGCGAATGTTCCTGATACCGAGGTGGAGCAGGGTGAGCAAAACGGCTACGGCCTTCTGTTCATACCAGGAAATGATCAGAGAGAGGGGAAGGTCGTTGACTCCCACATTGAAGGCTTTGGCCAGAGCTAAAGCGACTTGAATGGCCGAATAGGCATCGTTGCACTGCCCCATGTCCATGAGTCGGGGCAAGCCTCCGATGGTGCCAAGATCCTTGTCAAAAAATCGGTACTTGCCGCAGGCGAGAGTCAGAACCACGCAATCCTTGGGCACCTTCTCGACGAATTCCGTGTAGTAGTTGCGGCCGGGCTTGGCGCCATCACAGCCGGCCACCAGGAAGAAATGGCGGATATTCTTGCCCTTGACCGCCTCGATCACCTTGTCCGCCACGCTCAACACGGTGTTCCGGCCAAAGCCCACCATGACTTCCTTGCCGTTGGCGTCTTCCGGAAACCCCGGCAGTTCGAGGGCCTTATTGATCACCGGCGAAAAATCGCGGTTCGTTACATGGGGCACGCCAGGCCAGCCCACCAGACCCGTCGTGAAGATATGGCCGTTATAGCTCCCCTGGGGCCGCTGAATGCAGTTGGTGGTCATGAGAATCGGCCCGGGGAAACCGGGAAACTCCTTCTGCTGATTCTGCCAGGCGGTTCCATAATGTCCGTAGAAATGGGGGTACTTCTTGAGAGCGGGATACCCGTGAGTCGGAAGCATCTCACCGTGGGTGTAGATGAAGATCCCTTTGCCCTCGGTCTGTTTCAGCAATTGATCGAGGTCTTTCAGGTCGTGGCCGGAAACCAGGATAGCCTTCCCTTTCTTGTGCCCCAGGGGGACCTTCGTCGGTACCGGATGCCCGTAGGTGCCGGTATTGGCGGCATCCAGCAGTTCCATGGTTCTTAAATTGGTCTCACCGGTTTTAAGCACCAGGCCCAGCCAGTCGTTGAGTTCCAGGTCCTTTCGCAGGGAAGCTGCCAGGGCTTCGTGAAGGAAGGCATAGACCGCGTCGTCCTTTTGCCCGAGAATCTGAGCGTGGTCGGCATAAGCGGCGATCCCTTTAAGGCCAAAGAGCACCGTGTGCTGCAGGGACAGCACATCCGGGTTGATCGTGGGGTCGGCTTTCAACCCGACTTTTTCCCCCTGGGCGACCATGCCTTCCACTGTGCTTTCGGGCTTGAACGATGCAGCCGCAAACGGGAAATCCACGTTACCGCCGGCAGCCTTGACTTTCTCGCGCAGGGCGTCCCTCAGCTCGACCGTGCGCCGGATCAGGGTCACAAACCGGCCGGCATCGAAGTCCACGTTGGTCAGGGTGGAAAAGAGGGCTTCACAGGTGAAGGCATTGAGATCATCATCAACGACGCCCACCTTTCTTCCCTCCACGGCATGCAACGCCATCCCCTTTAGCGCATAAATCAACAGGTCCTGCAGGGCCGCAACTTCCGGTTGCTTGCCGCACACACCCTGCTTGGTGCATCCTTCACCCTTGGCTGTCTGTTCGCATTGGTAACAAAACCTAGATGTTTCTCCTTCCTGATCACTAAAGTGGTGTTGGTGTCCCTTGGTTTCAATGCCTCAACGAATTGACGAAGAACAAAAATGGTCGAGTGCCGATCTAACCAGACCTACCCGATGAGAACCTCATAGAATTGGGGCGTTGGGCTGCCGTCGAACAGC
>CAZDKX010000174.1:0-10453 GCA_964505935.1 uncultured Syntrophobacteraceae bacterium | reverse complement strand
TCAACATGGTCGACGAGGCGCGCCGCAAGGGGATTAAGATCGACCCGGCGCGTTTTGAGGCCCTGACCGGGGTGGCTGCCGTTCCCGTTGTCGCCGTGCTGGGATCGGGGATCGACGACCTCTTTCGCACCGCGATCGCGGCGGCTGGCCGGCCGTTCACGCCGGTCCGCCCGACGTACGATCGCGACGTCGAGGAGACCATTGCCACGATCCTTGGCCGCTATCCCGCTGCGCTCCGGAAGGCTGCGCGCGTCGACGACCGCTTCGTGGTCATCCGGCTCCTCGAACTGGACCGCGCCTTTGAGGAACTCGCCGATCGGGTGGACCCTGCCTTCTCCGGCTTTGTCCGCGACAAGCGGCGCATGCTCGCAGAGATGCACGACTGGCCCGAGACCGGCGTCTTTGCTTCGCACCGCCACGCCCTGGTCCTCGACCTCTACGAGAAAGTGGCGGAGCACCGGCATGGGAGCGGGAAGGGTCTCCGCGAGCAGATCGACCGCTTCATCATGAACCCGGTCGGTGGGTTGTGCGCGATAGGTGCCTCGCTGCTCGTCATGTTCTATGTGTCGTTCTTCCTGGGAGACCTCCTCTCCCGCGTCCTCGCCGGGCCGTTTGCGCGCCTCCACGGGGAGGTGCAGTCGCTGAGCCCCGGTCTGCTCAGCGCCCTTGTCATCGGGCTGACCGACGGGCTCGAGGCGGGGGCGGGGATTGTGCTGCCGTACATGGTCCCGCTCCTCCTTCTCCTGGCGATCTACGAGGATACAGGGCTGCTGCCGCGGATTGCGTTCATGGCCGACGGGTTGCTCCATCGGGTGGGCATGCACGGCAAATCGGTCGTCCCCCTTGTCCTCGGGTACGGATGTTCCGTTCCTGCGATCATGGCGACGCGTAACCTCGGGGGCACGCGGGACCGGTTCGTCACGATGCTCATTATCCCGTTCGTAACCTGCTCAGCCCGCTCCGTGATCGTGCTGGCACTCGTGGGGAGATACCTCGGGGCGTGGTGGACGCTCATGGTCTATCTGTGCGGCATCGGCACGGCGCTGCTGGTCTCGACGGTGCTTTCGCGGTTCGCCCGCGAGGCGGTGCCCGGCCTCATCCTGGACGTCCCGCCGCTGCGGCGCCCGTATCCGGCAGTCATCATCCGGAAGGTTTGGATAAGGCTCCGGGAGTTCCTGGTGGTCGCCTGGCCGGTGATCGTGCTCTCGAGCACGCTGCTCGCCTTTTTGACCTTTTATGGCGCCGACGTGTACATCAACCGCGCGCTCAAGCCGCTTACCACCTGGGTGATGAGGCTGCCCGAGGAGACCGGGATCCCGATATTTTATGGTGTCTTCCGCAAGGAGCTTGCCTTGGCGATGCTCACGACGGCGTTTGGCACCACCGAACTGGGGACGGTCCTCGGCCGGGGGCAGCTCCTCGTACTCTCGGTCTTTTCAGTGCTGTACATCCCGTGCGTCGCCACGCTCACCACGCTTTGGAAGGAAGGCGGGTGGCGGACCTGCCTCGCCTCCGCGGGCCTGAGCTTCTGCGTCGCGCTCGCGGCCGCCGGCTTGCTTGCCCGCGTCGTGTCCTTCTTTCCCTGGTAGCATGCTGGTGGCCTGTCGCGCGACCTTTGCCGTGTGACGCAGGGGACGATTACGTCGTTGACGTCACGCGCGACGCTGCCGTGATGGGTGACGGCGACGCTCCTGTCGCCCAGTCCCGCCATGGAACAGTGCCAAAGGGGTCAATATCAAACACCATTGCCGGCAGAAGTCTGCGGATGACGGACCACCCCTGCCGCAAGGAAGGCGGCAGGGGAAGCCGGAGCTCACCAAACCTCCGGCCTGGCGCCGAACCGCACCACGACCTACTGAACATGGCCAGCCATGTAGGTTCCGAAGCCGCTTGAGATCTCTCTGCCCACATCATCGCCGAACAGTCTGGGTGGGAAGGATTGGTCCAGAACAAGGCAACGTTTGATCCGGTCGAGGGCGAAGGTGCGCCATTCTTCGCGCAGACTGCAATAGGCCCTGAGATTCCAGAATCCGTTACCCTGGAGCTTCTGGGAAACCCTTTAGTCAACAGCAGTGGGGTCAAACCTCTCCCCCTCCGAGTGATTCGTAAATTCAAGGGGTTCCTGATGGGGACCGGCTATGACAGGATAGTGTCACGAGGGGGCCATCAAGAACCGGCCAGTCCCCGACACGCCCGCAGCACCAGGTCGGCCGCCCGTCCATAAACAGCCGCTTTCCATGCAGGGGTATCCACATAGAAGGCGTCCCGCATCTGTCGTTCGATTTGCTCTCGCAACGGCGTGTCTCGACCCGGAACCGCGTGCAGCCAGTGGTCGGCGCGCAGGGCCGTCAGCACCTCGAATATCGGCCTGGTGCCGTACTCCAGGCTCAGGTGCGCCACCTGCAACGCGGGAGCCAGGCTGCGGATCACCTCGGGGAGGGCGCCGGTCACCTCTGCTGAGGCCGACGTCCCCTTGTGGGTGCTGGTCACTTCCGGCCCGAACCACTTCCTCGCCCGTTCGAAGCCCTCGTCGGGCGGCCCCACACAAATCGGTTCCCCATATCCGAGCGGGCCGAGACCGGTGTGGAGATCAAAGAGGGCCAGCTGCTTCACGGCGGGTGTGAGGTGGTCTTTGACAATGCACCGGAAGGTCGTGTTCGACCAACTCTCGCGGATACCGCCATAGAACAGTCCGGTCGGCCGCGTATACTGGCCGCCGGAAACAGCCTCCTGAAAGGCGGGCATCCCATGGTCCTTGATGTACTGTTGCAGCGCCGCATCAGCCGCCTGGCGAACAGGCCCCTGCCATTCCGCCGGGACCAGCCAGTCGTGGATCGTCTCATAAGCCGGCGAGGAGGGAAGCGGTTGCGAGAAGTCCTGAAAGTTGCGATTCAAGTCGATATTCTCTTCATTGACGCGGCGAAACCACGCAAAGCCGTATGGATTGAGGGCGTGGATTAGAACGGTGCCGGTCCCGGCAGGCAGGGCCTCGTAGAGCCGGTCAACGAGACAGCCGACCTGGCAGCCCGAACCGCAAAACCCTTCAACGCCGTGGGTGGCCGAAACCAGGAAGAGCAACGCTTTTGGCTCGTCAGGACCGAGCGTGGCCACATCGACGGCAAGTGTTTCATTTTGTGGACCCAGCAACTCGGGAAGCCTGTATGTATCAAGACGTGCACCTGCCGCCCGGGCGGCGGCCAGGAACTTCTCCCGCGCTTCTGCATAGGTAGCGGCAAAATAATCGCTGACAGGCATAACGACTCCTCCAGATGATCTTGTTGAAAAATAGTCCAGCTTTCCTGTTGACGCCAAATTCAGTCAGGGCCAGCCGGAGGGATTGAGCTATGGTTTTACCGTGATGTTCTCACCTTTTAGAAAATGCAGTCTTCCCGAACTCTCACCCGCGATGATGATCCTGCCGTCCGCGGTTATTGCGCACGAATCAAAGGCACTGTCTCCGCTGAAGGTGTCAATGGCCTCTTTTGTCAGCAGGTCCCACACCACCAGCGTGCCATCGGCAGCGCATGAAACCAACAAGCGGCCGTTCGGAACAACCGCTACCGATCGCACCTCTTTGGCATGTTTGTTCGCCAGGGATATGCAAGTATGATGTTCCGGATCGTACACTCGGATGAGTCCGTCATGAAAGCCTAAGACCGCCTGCTTCCCATCGGGCGTCACTTCGACGGCAGACACTCCGCCGCCCTCCACGTCTATGGAGGGCAGGGACTTCCTTTGCACCATGTCAAAGGTGCGCAGCGCGCCGTCTTCCGTGCAAAAAACCGCTCTCCCCTCCAAACTTATGGCGGTTACCGGGGCTCGGCAAGGCATTCGAATGTCTGCCTTCTCGGTGTAGAGTGTTTCGTCTGTGATTAGATCGCGAATTTCTATATGCTCTGAACCGCCAACTAGGGCCGTGCGCCCATCCGCCGTGACCGCCAGGGGCCAATTACCCTCCAAGCCAATAGGCTCTCCGCACGTCATGTTCTCCAAGTCAAAATAGACTAAACCTTGGTCTTGAAACACGAGCAACCGCTTTTCATCCGGCAGGAAAATTGTCTTCCTGATGGGGCCATAGCCCGCTGAAAGAGGCGGAGATTGCGGCTTGGCGCTCGGGACATGCCAGATCACGATTTCACCATTCCACGAACCGGAAGCAACCGACTGGCAGTCCGTCGACAAGCCGAGGGACCAGATGGCCCGGGCAGGGGAGTCCCCAGCAGCATCAAGCTGCTCGCCCTCAAGCTCCAGGTTCCAGACCTTTACAATGTTTCCTCCCGCTGATAAAGCCCGAAGTCCATCACCGGTAATCAAGACCGACGGGAACAAGTGCTCAGGGCTGCCAAGAGACGCCAATTTGGACGATTTCTCCAAATCCCATAAGGTCAGCTCACCACCCTTCTCAGTTGAAATACCTCTTTTCCCACCGGGTGCCACCGCCAGCAGCCAGTGACCTCCGGTAGCCTCCAGCTCTTTGCGGCTCATTTCTCCGCTGAAATCCCACACGACGAAAGGAGGTTCAAGTCCGCTGAGGACAACCAGGGCTCCGTCGGGACTGACAGCGAGGATCTCGTGGTTCTGTTGCCAGTGCCCGAAATCAACCTCACGAGGCATGAACCTGGCGTCCCAAATACCTTCCCCAACATTGAGCATTTTCAAGGTGCTCCGGGAATTTTCTCTCACAAGCCAAAACAGCTTCTTACCGCCTGCGCTCAATGCCAAGGCACGAATATGGGGTTCTACCAGCCGGAAAATTTCCTGACACGCTTCATAGTTCTCGGCCAACCGCAACAGGACAAGTTCTTTCTCGTCTTCTCCTCCCGCAACGATAGCAATGGTCCTCCCGTCGTTTGACATGGCGGCACGATTTTGGTGCAAATTATCAAGCGGCAACATGCCATCAAGCCTGACGGACAAGACCGCCATTCCGTCCGGTGGGCTGAAGACTTTGAGCCAGGAGTCAGCGAAGAGGGCGACCAGGAAACAGCCATCAGGGGAAACCCCCAAATCCAGAACCTTCGAGTCATGCTTTTTCCATTTCCCGATCGGCGTACCTCTCTTCCAATCCCACCGGGTCAAGGTGCCGTCGGCTTCCCCGACAATAGCATGCTCTTCATCGTGCATTATTGCCAGCGCCGTGACTTCAGTCTCATGCACAAGGGTGTGCACGAGCGCTCCCCCCGGCTTGATCAAGCCCGCATTGAGCGGCCTGAGCCAGGGCCGCTGCTGCGACCTTCCTGCCTGATCGAGCAGGCTGCGGATCTTGCGGTTCTTCGCTTCGAGCAGTCGGCCAAGGAGTTGCGCGGCAAGCTGGCCGGGGTCCTGTCCGAGCAGGTGGCTGGCAAGACGCAACGCGCCTTGCAGGAGCTTAAGCTCCTCCGAGCCGTCACCTTCATTACCCAGCCACTCGACGCCGGTCTCAAGGTCGGCAACGACCTCCACGACACCCCTGCTCCGCACTGCTCTCTCGATATCGGCATACACGAACAGAGCATCCCTCAACCTTCTCGCAGCATCCGCCCTGAATTCGGTCTTCTTCTCGCCGGTGACGAGCTGGTTAGAGAACTCGCGCACGAGGGGATGGAGGCGGACCGCCTTGGTATCTTTTTTCAACCGCTCAACAAGACAAAGGTCATGGAGGTTTTCGAAGGCCGTTTCCAGGGGCAGGTCGATTTCGGAGCGAGCCGCTGCGATCTCCGCAAGGAGACCCAGCCTTGCCTTCGGGATGATGGCTGCCTCGGGGAACTGCCCTGCGAGCCGGAAGAGAGAGCGGGCATCCTCGTCCTTCAGCGTCCTCCAGTGGTCATCAAGGGTGGCCTTCACGGAAGCCAGATGCCTGGTCGCCAGTTCCTCCTCCGACAGCTTGCCGATATCGATGCTCTCAAGCTTCTTCGGGACGAGTTCGTTATAGTAGCCGGCAAAGCTAATCGTCTTGTATCTTTTCAAATGCGCGCCGATCAGGACTATGGCGAGAGGAAGGCGCCCAACGGCATTGCAGATGGCCTCAGCGTGGACGCGCTCCGCAGGCTTGGGTTCGCGATAGGACGCAAGCAGAGCATAAGCGGCCTCTTTTGAGAGGACATCAACCGGCTTCGAGGAGACTCCGACCAGCTCAAAGTGACGTCGAGTGGTGAAGAGGAGATCGCATCGGAGGTTCAGGGGCGCGAAGCCGAGGCGGGTTTCGCTATTGAGGTCCTTCGGCTCCGTAACGTTGTCCATAACGAGAAGGGTGTTGGGGTGCTCGTTGAAATGTTTCCGGAGGGCGAAAAGGTACTGCGTCGCCCCTGCCGGCTCGTCAGCGTCCTTGATCTCCAGCTCGAGCTGATTTCTTGCCAGGGAAATGAATTTATCGTGCCAGGTAATGGGATCGGCGGCATTAAGCCAGTACACGGCATCAAAAGCAAAGCTGAAGCGGTAGGCGAACTCGACAGCGAGCTGCGTTTTGCCGATGCCGCCCATCCCGACGGCGCCGACGTGATTGATCCCGATCTTGCGGAGGTTGCCGATCATCTTCAGGTAGAGTTCGAGGAGATCATCGAGCCGCCCGGTGAATTTCGGGTTGGGGTTGTGGGGGATCTGGGAGTTGCCAGGGAGGAGGTTGTACTCGTACGACCATGAGAAGCTTTCCAGTCCACCGATCCTCTTGCCCAGGGCGCTGCAGCCCTCCTCCATCGAATTGAAGGAAACACCATGGAGGTTATGAAGAGGCTCGGGGAGTTCCGGGGGCTCAAGCTTTGGCGTCTGAGGGAAGAGGCAGGGGATGATCAGTTTTTCCAGTGCCCGTGCGGTCAGCCACTCATGCTTAACCCACTTGGACGCTGCGGCATGTTCGGACCAGAGCAGGCACAGGAGATCACGCTCCGCGAGGGCCTTGGCGATTTCTTCGGACCAGTCGGTCTCAAGGTGCGTCTTATCCCGCCAGACATCGTATCCGGCCTCTTCGAGGTACCGGTGGATCGCCTCAGCGCGGGGACGGTCCTGGGAGGGGTAGCTTATAAAGATCCTGGGCCTGGACATCGTCTGACCTCCGCTTCGTCTCAGGAAGCAGTTTTAGGGGATTCCGTCAGTCGCCGCCCACAACGAGGTATGTTTCAACCGGTGGTGCAGTGGTTTCTAGATAGCTCGACGGTATGGGAAAGGGTCTTCATCAAGGCGGCAGGGGTGCTCAGGAGGGTGGGCATTCACCGGTCTTGAAGACTTCCCACATCGCTTGGATCACCCATATACGAAACGAGGGCGCCGCGCAAGGTTTTTGAAGCGAAGGCCACAGAAAGGGAAAGAAGCGGCGACATGATGATGCCGAGGTGAGAGCGGCAGATTATGAAGCAGGGCGCCGCTGTACAGACTCACTGGGGGAGCGATTCTTCCCGTCTCTCCTCTGCTCCCTGTCTCCGCGTACCCGCGTCCCCGATTCAAGAGCATCGGGACCGAGCGGGGAGGCCATGACCTGCTGCAGTCAAGCGAAGCTCGTGAGTTCGCCATCGCCAGGTGGACGACGAAGCAGCATCTCCCCGAAGCGCTCCCCCGCCTCGTTGTGCGCAAGGTAGTAGGCGACGCAGTTCTCCACCACCTTAACCGCTTCTTCCGGCGAAAAGATCCCGTCAAGCTCTTTTCCCAGTTGCGGGTGCCTTCCCAGTTTGCCTCCCACCAGAATGCGATATCCCGCCTGGACTCCCCGAAGGGCTTCCGTGGGACACACCTGGATGCACTGGCCGCAAGACAGGCACTTCTCTGGATCGATGGTCGGCTTTCCCGCGCCTTCATTGAGGACGACGGCATCCTCCCGGCATATTTCCACGCAGGCCCCGCACTCCGTGCAGACCCCTTCACCTTGTCCCGGTCTGAGCGCCCCGATAAGCCCCACATCCACGATCTGCGGACGGGAACAGGCGTTGGGACAATCCGAAACCGACACCCGAAATTCGTGGTGCAGCTTGAGGGGACCTTTCACTTTCTCTTTCAGGAAGCTTTTCAGGTTCTTGGATTGCAACAGTGCTTCCAGCCGTTGCAACACATCATCGTGTTGCACGGCACGGTTGGGACAGCCATTGGCGCCAAAGCAGCGGTCAATCTGGTATCCCCTGACCTCTTCTTCCATATTTTGAAGAAAGCGCCGCTGGCAAGCTGCCACATGTTCCATGCGGACCTCGTCGGCACGATTCCGGGCGGCCTCTTCTTCCACTCGCTTCTTCACCCGCCGACGAACGAAGAAGGGCACCCGGGACATGGCTTCTTCAGCCTCTCTGGTCCATCTCATTTCTCATCTCCATGCCGTGATGGCGCCCGATCCAAAGTAACCGCGCCGCGTCGCCTTGCGCGCAGATGCGCTTCCCTGCCCGCTCAGGCCGCACTCGCCGCGATCCACCTTCACCATCCGGCGCGATCCGAACGGAGCACGAAACCGACGATATTGGAAGCCAAGCCAGGATACTTCCTGCACTCATAACAGAAAGGCCTCGATTATAGAGATGATCATGCCGAAGGCAACGAAGAACTTTCAAGGGAAAATCGGTGCGCGCCGCCGCTGCACCTTACAAAGGGATCAACGCCCTGCGCGCCGTGTTACTGACCTTCACCTGCGTCGACCATCTCCGCGAGCATCTGCGTCAGGACGTGCGCATCCACGGCATCATTGCCAAGGGCGGCGGTCCGGTCAATATCGTGCCGGAGGAGCTCCGTATCCCGTTGATCCTGGTGGATTCAAAGAGGATTGACAGGGCTCCCTCCCAATGAGCCTGCATCAGGAGCGAACCTGCTCTCGATGCCGTAAGCCATCGGTTGGTGGCCGATCAGCCAGAGCCGGTCGGCGGCGCGGGTCATGACGACATGGAGGAGCATGCGGCTTTCGGCGTCGTCCCGGTACTGGCTGACACCGGGATTGATGATGAGAACGGCGGAGAATTCCAGGCCTTTCACCTGATGAGCGTTGGTCACGACGATCCCGGGCTCGAAGGAGAAATCGTCACGCGAGTGGCGTCGTAAGTTCTGCAGGCCGAAACACTTCAGGTCCCTGAAAAGGCGGTCGGCGTCGGCCTTGTAGCGGCTGATGACGCAAACCAGGGCGTTAGGGCGCTGCCGGGTGTAGGCTTCGAGGATCGCTCCCGCCCTGGCCACGGTTTCAGCGTGATTCTGCGTGCGGATGATCGCCACCCGTTCCCCCTCGCGGGGGACCTTCATGGGGCCGTGTTCGCCCAGCACGTGCCAGGCCAGTTCCATGATCTGACGGGTGGCGCGGTAGCCGACCACCAGGGTATCGGCATGTACTTTGGGGGCTCCCCCATGCTGCTGACGCCGGATGAAACCGGCGAAACCGTCGGGATCGTCGAAACCCACATCGCTCTTGATCTTCTGCGCCATGTCCCCACAAATGGTAATGGACTGGTGGTCGTCGGCCGCGTTGAGGAGGGTCGCAAGCTCGACTTCGCTCAAGTCCTGGGCTTCATCCACCATGAGGTGAGCATAGCCGGGGCAGGCCGCGGCAGAGCCCTTCTGCTGCATCAAGCGCAGCAGGATGCCCGTGTCGGCAAAATCGATGCGTCGGCGGTCGCGCAGAGCCGCCTGCCAGGATACCAGCTGATCGACGGTTTCGGCCGACACCTCGATCCCCGCCTGCTGCAGCACCTCGACGATGAGCTCCCGTTCCATGAGGGCGGCATGGAGGTCCTGCACATGGTCTGCGAAGCGCTGTTGGAGGCGCCGGATGGCGAGCCTTCGCGCGGTGGGCTGGCTGGCGGCAGTAAAACAGGGATGGATGTTGAGCAGCCGGGAGAAGGCAGCGACGTTGCGGACGCCTTGGACAATGCTGCTTATCTCCCCGCAATCCGGGTCCCGGCTGCGGTTCAACTCATCGAACAGCCATTCCCGGGACTCCTTCAGCACCCGCTCCAGATAGCGATCGACCAAAGCCAGCATGACGGCCTGTTTCTTGAGCCGGGTCACGTCCGGGGGGGCTTCTCCGGCATGAAAGGTGATGTTGATGCCGGCGGCGCGGAAGCGTCTTACCGCCCAACTGTGGTAAGTTTCGATAAGCGCTTCCGATCCGACCCCCAGTCCCGGCAGCACCGCCGAAATGTAGCGCTGGAGGGCCCGGTTGAACATCACCACCAGGATGCGGCGGGGATCGAAGCGTGCCGGGTCCTGATAGGCGAGATACGCGATCCGGTGAAGGCCGACGGTGGTCTTGCCGCTGCCGGCACCTCCCTGCAACAGGACAATCCCGGATTCGGGTCGGGTGATGGCGTGAAACTGTTCGCGGCTGATGAGCGCGGTGATCTCAGGCAGGCGATGGTCGCCAGTCTCCTCCTTGCGCGCAACCGCCCCGGTCTCGTCGGCCCGATGCCAGGACCCGTCGTGATCACGCACCAGGAGGATGCCGCGCTCCATGATCCTGTGGAGGCTCCCGCCGGTGGTGTCCACCCGGCGCTTGGTGCGCACGCGGCCGGAGCGTTCCCGT
>CAZDKX010000173.1:0-10551 GCA_964505935.1 uncultured Syntrophobacteraceae bacterium | reverse complement strand
TGCCCGGCATCGGTCGCTATACCGCCGGGGCCATCATGAGCATCGCTTTCAATGCCGACTATCCGGTAGTGGATGGCAACGTGGCGCGGGTGCTGGCCCGGCTCTTTGACCTCCGGACACCGCTCCGTGCCCGGGAGACGCAAAAGCACCTCTGGGAGCTGGCCGGGCTACTCCTGCCCAAGGGCCGGGCAAGAAACTTCAACCAGGCCCTCATGGACCTTGGGGCGTTGATCTGCACTCCGACCCAGCCGGCCTGTTCACCGTGCCCCCTGCAGCAGCAGTGTCTCGGGCTTGCGCGGGGGGTGGTGAGCCAGAGGCCGGTAAAGACCAGGGCGAAAGCAACCACAGCCCTTCAGGTGGCGGTGGGGGTCCTGTTGCGGGGGGATCGCGTCTTCATTCAGAAACGTCCTCCTGAAGGGCTCATGCCGCACCTTTGGGAGTTTCCCGGAGGCAAGCTGCAACCTGGAGAGAGTCCGGAAGTCGCCTTGGTGCGTGAATTTGAGGAGGAACTGGAGGTTGGGATCAGGATCTTGCAGAAAGTGGCCATGATCCAACACCATTACACGACCTTCCGGGTTACGCTGCATGCCTTTGCCTGTCGGCTTGAAGACGCTGGAAGGCAGCCGCTGCTTCGTGCTGCCGTCGACGGGCGCTGGGTCACTTTAACCGAGCTCGACCACTATGCCTTTCCTGCCGCCAATCACAAGTTGATCCAGCTCCTTCGGGTGCAACAAACCAGCCTGTGGGATCAGAACACCGTGCCCCATCCAGTTCTGAGTCCCCCCTGAACCAACCATTTGGGACTGACGGCCATGTTGTCAAGAAGCTTTCATGCAATCTTGTTCGGGACCATCCTGACACTGCAGGTTGCCTGTGGGGGGACCGGTGCTCTCCGACGCCACGAAATCCCGAAGCCGGCGGCGGCGCTCAAGATCGGGGATATTGTGGCAACCAGGACGGCCGAAGTCCTTTCCCGGGACGCTCTCATGGCAGAATTGGCGGGGGCCCGAATCATTTATGTGGGGGAGTCTCATCCGAGCATCGAAGACCATCGCGTCCAGCTCCAGGTCATGCGGGAGCTCTATGCTCGAAACCCCTCATTGGTGCTGGCCCTGGAGATGTTTGCGCGCGAGGCGCAGCCGCTGCTGGATGAATACGCCAGGGGACGGCTTTCCGAGGAGGAGTTGCTGAAGAGAGGGCATTGGGACCAGAATTGGGGATATCCCTTCGCCCTTTATCGGGGGCTGCTCACCTGGGCGCGGGACCATGGCATCAGGATCGTCGCCCTCAACGCTCCCCGCGAAGTCGTCAGCAAAATCGCTCACTCCGGGCTGGCCTCTCTCACCGAGAAAGAACGGGACCGGGTCGCGCGGGATTTTCATGTGAACAACCCCGAACACGAGGCCTATGTCCGCCGGCAATACCACCAGCACCTCAAGGACCACATCAGCAGTTTCGACACCTTTTTCGAAGCCCAACTGGCATGGGAAGAAACGATGGCGGAGACTCTGGGGCGGACCCTCAGCTCGCTGCCTGCCGAAGGGCAAATCCTGGTTGTCATCGGCAAGGGTCATATCAGTGATCAGGTGGGGGTACCCCTGCTGACCCACCACCGGGTTGCGGTTCCATTCCGGACCATCGCTCCCCTGCCCATCGACTACCCCGAGCGTACTGCCGACCCCGGGATCGCCGATTTTGTCTGGCTAACCGATCGGTCGCAACAGCCGAGGCATCGGGGACGCCTGGGGGTGAAGTTTCGCCAGTTGGCGACCGGCAAGGGGCTGGAGATTGTCGAGGTGCTCCCCGGAAGCCCCGCCGCCAAGGCGGGCATCAAAAAGGGCGATGTCCTCATTATGCTTGACGGCAAACCCGTTCTCACCCTGGAAGATGCCCGACGAGCCATCACTGAAAGGCTGGTCCATGAAGTGGTGCTGAAACGGGAGGGCAAAACCGTTACGGTCACCGTTACCCTGTCGCCTCCGTAAGACAGTACCATACCAATGCCTCTTCACCGTTTCTGAGCGCATGCGGTGCAAAGCAGCTCGATGGCGTTATCTCCGGCAACGGGGTGGATGCGGGTGATGGTTTGCTTGCAGCGTTCGCAGACGAGGGGATCAAGCCGCCGGGTGAGCGGGTCCCAGATCACGCGCAGCGACCGCTCGCCTTTGCGAAAGCGGAGGGCCAGCGTGATTTGAACGATGTTGACGAGCAGCCGCAGAGTGCCGCAGGCCGTGATGGTAACCTCCACCTGGTATTTCTGGCGGAGGTCTTCAACTTTGCGTTCCGCCTCCACCGGCAAGGCCCCGATCTTGTCCACCCGTTCCTGCCGCTGCCCTTCCGTCAGATTCGGGTGGGACAGGCCGGCTTCCATTTCCACTCGTAAGGCGTCGTAGTATTCTCGAGTATTGGTGACATCGCGGTGGAGACGCCGCCGCATGCTGTCCAAATACTCGGCCAGTTCCGCTTCGATGCCTGCTCTGGCCGCAGCCAGAGCGGAACCGACGGCCCCCTCGACCCTCACCGGAAAATGGGGCGGGACCTTGCCGGCGGGAAAAAACTGCGGCTGAAATTCCTGCCAAACCAGATCCAGCCCGGCGATAACCGCCCCACTGCCTTCATGGACGCCGATCTGCACCAGCCCCTCTTTGCGCTCGTCGCTCAATGCCACGTAGCGACAGGTGAGCACCATATAGGTGGTGCGTGCTTCGGCGCGGGCGAATACTCGCACCTGCCCGTCGACGAAACTCAGGTTTTTTCGGATGAGTTCCTCGAAGCCGGCCTTCTTCAAATACGGGACTTCGATCTGACCGTAGACCACCGGCACCTCAGTGGTGGCGAGGGCAATGAGCCGGTCGAGAATGGGGCTGCCGTAGAGCAGGGAGGCATCGTCGGTACCCAGCGGGGTTTCTTCGGGCAATTTGAGGAACTGGGCCAGCTCCGGGGGGAGGACGGCCAGAACACCGACGGGCCGGGTTTCGATGAGGCCTCCCCGCTGCTCGATCAGTTTCCCGGCAAAAGCAAGGAGCTCAGGGTCCGAATGCTTGCTCATACCCCGAAATCCTCCCGGAAGAGTTTTTCATCGAGCTCCCGGCTCTTCTCATAACTCGATCGAGCCCGTTTCAGCTTTCCGGCCAAGGTATCAAAGGCTTTCCTCCGGTCCGGTTCATCGGCATGCCGCACCCAGATGTCGTAGACGAGGTCGCTGAATTCCTCCTCTCCCTGGAGGCGCCCGAGGATCATGTCGATCTCCCCTACTACCAGCTCGAACATGTTGATCTTGCGGTCGAGGACCTCCAGGATATGGTCTTCGATACTGCCGGCGGCACAGAAGTTGAAAACCTGCACTTCGTTGGTCTGGCCGATGCGATGAAGGCGCCCGATGCGTTGCTCGATCTCCATCGGGTTCCAGGGCAGATCGTAGTTGATCATCACATGACAGAATTGCAAATTGAAGCCTTCACCGCCCATGCCGGTGGAAAGGAGGACGGGACAGCCATCACGGAAACGGTCCATGACCGCCTGTTTTTGAACCGGCGTCAGGCCTCCCTGGAACACCACGTGGGGGATGCTGTGGGCTGCCATGACTCCCTGCAAATGTTCCAGGGTCGCGAGGGTGTTCACGAAGACCACCTTCTGGTCGGATGACGCCTTGAGCAGCTCCAGGACCCTTTGCGCCTTGGCCCCGGCCTGAATCTGGGCACCCAGGCGGCTGATGGGCGCCACCTTGGTCACCGCGTCAGACTTGCCGTCGCCAAACGTCCTTCCCAGCATGCGCAGGGCCGCAATATGCGATGAACCTGCCGTTTCCAGGAGCCTGCGGAGGGTGAATCGCGAGGTTCCCCCACCATTCACGGACGCCTGTTCCCGAACGAAGACACTGATTGCCTGGTAAAAAGCTTCTTCGGCGGGGTTCGGTTTCACCCGGACCGTCAGCGCAAACCGGGGCGGCAGGCGCAATTGGGCCACTGATCGCGTATTTCGCACCATTACCTCCTTGAGGAGTTGCCGCAGTTGCTCGCGATTGCGCGGGTCCGTGGGGCTGCCGCGCGTCATGAATTCTTCTTTGAAGGCCCGCAGCGTTTTGAGGTGCCCCGGTTGGAGCAGGGTCACCAGGTTGTAGAGCTCTTCCAGATTGTTCTGCACGGGGGTGGCGGTCAGCATGAGGAGGAAGCTTTTCTGTACACTGTTGACCAGCTTCCAGTTGAGGGTCGTGCGGTTTTTGAGATGGTGGGCCTCATCCACGATCACCATGTCATACAGACGGGCCGTGACAGCCTCGAAGTGACGCTTGAGCTTGGCCGTCTGAAGCGAGGCCAGAACCAGCGGTTCGGTCCAGAACCGCTCGGGGTCCTGGCGAAAGAGAGGATCGTTGGTGGAGGCCACCGAAATGGCGAACTTGTCCCGCAGTTCCTCCTGCCACTGGTTGACCAGGGAGCTGGGGGTCAGGATCAGGGCCGTCCGCACCAGCCCCCGCAGCATATATTCCTTGAGAATGAGACCGGCTTCGACGGTTTTTCCAAGCCCTACCTCATCCGCCAGGATGGCGCGCCCCCGAAAGGTCTTCATGACCTTCCGCGCCGTTTCCTCCTGATACCAGAGCGACTGGACGTCGCGCAGCGTGGGCAGGCAAAGGAGCTGATCATAGGAGGTGCGGAACGAAAGCTTATAGGCTTTCAGCGCCAGCTCCAGACCGTCCGGGTCGGAGCGCCGATGGGCCTGCAGGGCTTCAATGAGGGGGCCGGCATCGGTTTTGAAAGCAATCTCCAGGGCCGGCAGGGTCTCTGGTGGGGGTGCGGGAAGGGCGGTGGTTTCCGGTTTTTTTCCCGTCACGGCCTGGGAGGGCGGCAGCGGCCTGGCGGCAGAGGGCGCTTCTGCGGGCGCTTCTTCTTTGGCCGGGGGGAGGTTTGCCAGCGCCTGCCTCATTGCCAGAGTGTGTCTCTTTGCCTCGCAAAAAAGAAGGATGTCCTTGGCCCGCTTCTTCCTGCCCCTGGGAAACCATCCAGTCAGCGGTGAAGAATCATTCAGCACCGCCTCCGCAAGCTCCCGCGCAAGTTCGTAATGCTTCCTCTCATAAGCCATTTCCGCCAAGACCAGACAATTGTGGCGGGTGGTCTGCTCGCCGAATTGATAGCTCTGGCAAAGCAGGCTGTAGAGGGTCTCATCATCCTTCAGCTGCTGACTGCTGTAGAGGGCCAGACTTCTCATGCGGGAGTCGGCCGGCTGCAGTTTGAGCTTCTTCTGGGCCCAGGCCAGGGCGCTTCGATAGTCTTCGGCGTGAAACGCGTTTTCGGCTTCCCACGTGTATTCTTGCGCCTTTTCCTGGAGGTGTTGGCGTTGCGCTTCCAGCCGCCTGGCTTTCTGCTTTTCTTCCCGTTTCTTCTTTTTCTTCAGTTGTCGATCTATTGCCATGAGACACCGCAGCGGCCAGAAACCCTGTGGTCGCAAAGGGAGATTCGCATCCGATCATCAACCTCCCATACCACACTTCGGTCGTGGTTGGCCATTCCTGATTAAGGGTTGCTGGTTGGCACCCTCAAGCAACCTCCTGCGGCAGGCCGCTCTTTTTTGCTGGCTTGATGCGGTTTAAGGGGGGCGTCCGCCAGGGAAGGAAGATCAGTCTGAGATGCCCCGTCCGGAAAATGTCACATCGCCATAGCAATCCCCAACAAGTTGGTTTAAATAATTGGACTCAACGAAAACTACCGCCTGATTGCGGATCTGACCTTGAGTTGCAGACCTTGAGGAGAGGCAAGAGCGATGGCGAAAGCACTCCAGATCGAACCGGGCAGGCCTCTGCCCTGGGGAGCCTACCACCGCCACGGGGGGGTGAATTTCTCCCTTTTCAGCCGCAGCGCCACGCGGGTGTGGCTGGAGCTGTACGACCGGCCCGAAGACGGGGCGCCGGCGCTGTCGATTGAGCTCGACCCGGCCCGCCACCGCACGGGCGATATGTGGCATGTGTGGCTCAAGGGAGCCACCTACGGCCAGCTTTACGCCTTTCGCGTCGACGGTCCCTACCTCCCGAAGGAGGGACACCGCTTCAACCGCCACCGGGTGCTGATCGACCCCTACTCGACCGCCCTGCTGGGCACCTCCCGCTGGGATTGGAGTCGCGCCCTGGCATTCGATGTCGACTCGCCGGAGAAAGACCTCGCTTTCTGCCCGGAGGATAATGCCGCCTGGTCACCCAAGTCCCTCCTCACCGACTACCGGTTCGAGTGGGATGGGGACCGCCCGCTAAAATATGCCTGGCCGGAAACCATCATTTACGAAACCCATGTGCGGGGTTTGACCATCCACCCCTCCTCGGGCGTCATGCATCCGGGAACGTTCCTGGGGGTCATTGAAAAGATCCCTTACTTCCAGGAGCTCGGGATCACCGCGGTCGAGCTCATGCCCGTGCAGGAATTTAATGAAAACGAACTGGTGGTCCGGAACCCGGTTACCGGCGAACTGCTCCGCAACTACTGGGGTTATAACACCGTGGCCTTCTTTGCCCCGAAGGAATCCTACGGCACGGGGAGTGCGCCCGGCTGTCAGGTCAGCGAGTTCAAGACCATGGTCCGGGAATTGCACAAAGCAGGCATCGAGGTGATTCTCGACATTGTTCTGAACCACACGGCGGAAGGAGATGAACTGGGACCGACGCTCAATTTTCGAGGGATTGAAAACAGCATCTATTACATGCTGAAAAACGAGCGGCGCAGTTATCAAAACTTCTCGGGCTGCGGCAACACGCTCAACTGCAATCACCCCGTGGTGCGCTCCTTCATCCTCGACTGCCTGCGCTACTGGGTGATCGAAATGCACGTGGACGGCTTTCGCTTCGATCTGGCGTCGGTGCTGGGGCGGGATGAAAAAGGGGATGTCTTGCCGAATCCACCCCTCCTGGAAGCCATCGCCGAGGACCCGATTCTGCGTGATGTGAAGCTCATCGCCGAGGCCTGGGATGCCGGCGGCGCCTACCAGGTAGGATCGTTCCCGGGGCAGCGCTGGTCCGAGTGGAACGGGCGCTTTCGGGACGATATCCGGCGCTTCTGGCGGGGGGAACCCGGCATGGTGCCCCTGCTGGCAACCCGCATCTGCGGCAGCGCGGACCTCTACCAGGGTAATCGCAAAGTGCCCATGAACAGCATCAATTTCATCACCTGTCATGACGGATTCACCCTCAACGATCTGGTGAGTTACCAGCAGAAGCACAACGAGGTCAACGGG
Source organism: uncultured Syntrophobacteraceae bacterium (assembly GCA_964505935.1). Lineage (GTDB taxonomy): Bacteria > Desulfobacterota > Syntrophobacteria > Syntrophobacterales > Syntrophobacteraceae > JADGQM01. Next base: position 3,336 of record CAZDKX010000173.1, on the reverse strand, counting down.
GAACAGAGCCGCGACGGGGAGAACGTCAACTACAGTGAGAACTACGGCATCGAAGGGGACACGCGTGATGCGACCATCGAGGCCGTGCGGCTGCGGCAGATCAAGAACATGCTGGCCACCCTCCTCATTTCCCGGGGCGTCCCGATGCTCCTCGGGGGTGATGAATTTCGCCGGACCCAGCGCGGCAATAACAACGCCTACTGCCAGGACAATGAAATTTCCTGGTATGATTGGGCGCTGCTGCCCAGGAATCACGAACTGTGCCGCTTCGCCCGTGAAATGATTGCCTTTCGCCGGCGCCACCGGGTGCTTCGCACCGAGGATTTCTACCAGGATCAGGACATTTTCTGGTTTGGTCCGGGGGGCAATGCGCCCAATTGGGGGGACGGCAGCCGCACCCTGGGCTGCATCATCCGCCCTCAGCCCTCCCCGGCGGCAGCCGGGCAGGAAAGCGTCGCCCTGGGGGTATTGTTCAACGCTGAGGTCTCGGAGGTAAAGTTCAGACTGCCCGCTCCTCCGGGAGGCAAAGGCTGGTATATGGCGGTGGATACGGCCAAACCCTCGCCTCGAGATGTTTGCTCGGCCGGGCGGGAAGAGCTGCTGGTACGACAGGATTCCTATCGGATGCAGCCCCGGTCGATGGTCATTTTGATTTCACCGTAACTCACGGGAGGCAATGAAGCGCGTTGCTGCGATGACTCAAACAATGGTTGAACAGATCAAAGCGAGGAGCGGGATCGCGCTCCTTGTTGAAAAGCAGGTCAAGGACGACGGCTCGGTTGAAATAGCCATTTCCATGGAGCATCAGCAGCCCTGCCTGCTGCACTGGGGATTGTGTGGGAGCAGCCGGACCGGCTGGCAGCTTCCGCCGCAATCGGCCTGGCCGGAGGGCACGCGAATCTTTGACCAGCTGGCGGTGCAGACCCCGTTCACCGGTGCGAACGGTCGTCGCCGGGTCACCATCGGGCTGGATCGGACGCTGGATTTTGCTTCCCTCGAATTCGTCCTCTTCTTTCCGGAAGAAGGCCGGTGGGATAACAATCAGGGCCGGAACTACCAGGTCCTCCTCCCGAAGCCCCCAAAGCCAGACGACAAGCCACCCGGCAAGCCCGCTCCGCCTACTCGCGAGGAGGCCATGGCCGGCGAGCGCTGCTATGAGAACTCGTTCAACATCGAACCCGGTGGTCGCCTCAACGTCGCCGTGAGCCGAGCCGGCAACCGCTACCATGTCAGCCTGACCGCCCAGAGTTCCTCCCCTCTGATCCTGCACTGGGGCGTGGCTCTGCGTTCGCGCCGGGAGTGGTCCCCGCCGCCGCCGGCCCTGCTGCCGCCGGGGACGGTAATGGTCCAGGAGACGGCAGCTCAAACTCCCTTCACGGTCCATGACGGAACCCAGCGCCTGGAGCTCGAAATCGCCGAACTCGAGGCCCCGGCGGGGATCGTTTTTGTGCTCAAGCAAGCCGATACCGGGCAGTGGTTGAAGGAGCGGGGCAAGAATTTCTATGTGCCGGTGGCGGAAAGCCAGGGCTCGGTCTCCTTCCTGGGAAATGCCCGCCTCGCCCAGCTGGCCGATGAAATCATCGAGCGGGAAATGAGCGGCGGTTCCTGGACCCTGATGCATCGCTTCAACCTCTGCTACGATCTGCTGGACCGGGTTCAGGACGATGAGGAGAGCCTGGCGCTGCTTTATGTGTGGCTGCGCTATTCGGCCCTGAGGCAGCTCGACTGGCAGCGCAACTACAATACCAAACCGCGGGAGTTGAGCCACGCCCTCGAACGGCTGACCTTCAAGCTGGCCGACCGCTATTTGAACCAGCCGGCAGCGCGCGAGTGGCTTCGCCTCATCCTGACCACCCTGGGGCGCGGCAGCAACGGCCAGGAGGTACGCGACGAAATCCTGAGGATCATGCACCGCCACCACATCAAGGAAGTCAGCGGTCATTTTCTCGAGGAATGGCACCAGAAGCTCCACAACAACACCACCCCGGATGATGTGGTCATCTGCGAAGGGTATCTCGGGTTTCTGAAGAGCAACGGCAATCTCGACGAATTCTACCGCATTCTGGAACGGGGCGGCGTCACGCGGGAGCGCCTGCAAAGCTATGAGCGCCCGATCAACAGTCATCCGGATTTTATGCCGCATCTTAAGGAGGCGCTCGTCCCGGACTTCGAGCATTTCCTGGGGATCCTCAAGGCGGTACATTCGGGAACCGACCTGGGAACGGCAATGCACGCGGCCCGGTATCTCTGCGATGGAGAACTGCATGGCCTGCTCGATTTCATCTGGCACCATCGGGATGACCCCGGCGTGCCCGTCACCCATCTGCTGGGAACGATGGCCCAAGTTCGCTACCGCATCAGCGGGCTGCTCGAAAACAACCGCAACGGCGCCCGCGATCTGCTCTTCCTGGATCTGGCGCTGGAGCAGTTTGGCCGCATCCTGGTGGAGCGCAATCTCTCTTCCCTCTCCGACGAAAACCAATTGGTCGATCTCCTTCCCGCCGTGCTCGAGAACCTGAAGCTGTCACGGCCCCACGACGACCTGCAACGCTGCCTCCCTCACTGGCAGCGTTTGCAGCACCTGCCGCGTTTTAACCGGGAATGGGCGCTCCAGGCCAAAGCCGTGCTCGACCGGTTGGAGCGTCTGCTGGCCGGTTTCATAGACCGTTACAGCTCGCTGTTGCAGCCCCAGGCGGCTTTTCTCGGCGGCGCTTTCCAGGCCGCGCCGTGGACCGTGACCCTCTTCAGCGAGGAAGTGATCCGCGGGCAGCTCGAGTTTGCCTTGTCGGCCCTGCTGCGCCGCCTGGATCCTGTCCTGAGGAAGCACGCCGATCTTGGCAGCTGGCAGATCATCAGCCCGGCTGCGGCGAGCGGCTTTGTGGAAATCGTGCCTCATCTGCGGCAGGTACAGGGCCGGGAGCTGGCTCGGCCCACCGTCGTCGTCGCTCACCGGGTGGGCGGCGATGAGGAAATCCCGGCGGGTGTGACCGCCGTGATCACCCCGGAGGCGGTCGACATCGTCTCCCATGTAGCCGTCCGGGCGCGAAATGCCGGCGTGCTGTTCGCTTCCTGCTTCGATCCGGCAACGATCCAGCTTCTGGAATCATGGGCCGGCCGAGCGGTTACTCTGCAGACGACTCCTGCCGGTGAGGTCGTCTTCGCGGAGGGCCCCTCTCCCGCCAGCACCGGGCCACACCCCATGCCGGCGGCTTCGCCACAGCTCAGGCGGCCGGTTTTCCGCGCCTATGCCATTGCGGCAGAGGATTTCAACGACCGGGAGGTCGGAGGAAAATCGAACAACATCCGTCGCTTACTGGGAAAGCTGCCCAAGTGGGT
>CAZDKX010000172.1:0-10556 GCA_964505935.1 uncultured Syntrophobacteraceae bacterium | reverse complement strand
GAATGTAAGGGTAGGCAACAACCAGGACAAAAGCGATAATCAGCAGCCGGACAATCTTATAGCTGGGCTCCGCAACTTCCGCATCCAGGTCCCCGATGGTCACCTTCCCCTCTTGTACCTGCTGAAAGAAGAACCTGAGAGTCTTCAGGAGGTAGCGCGTGACAAAGATCAGGATCGCAATAAAGGTGAGCCCCGGGAGCTGATCGACAAGAGCGTTGCCGATGGTGCTGAGGGCTGCCCAGACGTAATCGTACACCGTCAGAGCGATCCGCCGGGTAGCGGGGAAAAAGCTCAAGCCCAGCTGGAAATAGGCGAACAGGAGGACCAGCAGTACCCCCACCCGGATGAGCCTCGTCAGTCCCAAACAGAGGGTCTTGATGCGGCTTGCCGTAAAAAACTCAAAGGTTCCGAAGCGAACGGAGGGGATGCGGCTGGTTTCGCGAATGGTCTGTCGAATCTTGCGGAAGGAGCGATTCAGAAGATAGACCAGAGCCACCAGAATCACGGTGGATAGGAGGGTCAGTCCCAGACCGATGACAATGTTGGTTATGCTGCGCTCTGCCCGGTAGGCTTCAATGGCTTGCTGAATTCTGATGGCGTAGGCCTTGGCCAGGGCTTCGCGATTCTGTCCCACGGCCTTGGCATCAGCGTCAAATAGGGCCATGATGAAGCGCCCTTCCCCGGAGATCTCCGTGGCGAAATCCAGATCGGTGATCGTGATCGTTTCCGGCCGAAAGGTGTAGTCGGCGGCAAGCTCTTTAATCCGGGCAGCAATCTGGTCGGCCCGCAGCTTAGGGGTGAAGGTTTTGGTTCCTGCCTGTACGGCAAAGATGAGCTTGCCGTCCAATGCTACCGGAGCCGGGGGTGGTTTGGTTGCCTCCTCTGCCAAGACCGAGGAGATGCTCACCACCAAAAGGAGACCAACCATGAGTGCCACTCTGACCGTTTTCATGGGCTGTTATCCATCTATAAGGGTTTGTCTTGGCAGCATCAACCTTTCCGCCCCGACCATCGATCAACGAAGCCGGCAAGCGCCGCTCCTGTATGCAGCACCATCGGGCCCAACCACGGATGCATCCTAACCACCCATCTGGATTCACCTGCATTCAGCAGACCCATCAGCAGCCCGTCCCGCTTGCCCGGTTCACTCACGAACTTCCGGGCATACTCGATGAGGTCGTCGCCATTTCGGTCTCCAGCGGCATATCCACGCTGAGCGACAAACTGGGCGAGGCACGCCTGAATGGCGCTGACTTCGTTCTTCCCGATTCGGGAGAGGCAAAGAAGTCCTGGCCCACTTTTTCTCGCTTTCTGTGCCGCCAACACGCTACCGCCGAATGCGGTCAAGGTCAAGGAGGCCACGATCAGGGCGGCCAACCCAAGAGGGAACAGAGCATCGATTGCTGCGCGTCCTGTGAATCGGATCATTGCTCAAACCTCCATCAAGCCGGGTTGAGTCAAAGTCGCTTTGGTTCCAGAGTTGTCATGAATGTACACTGCATTCTCAGACCGTTCAATCGCCAGCGCCGACCACCACGGCAGCCACCGCCTCCCGCACGGGCGCCGTCTGGACCACCTCCGCGGCTACCGCTCCTCATGGCGCTGCAATCACCGCCGCCGCCTTGCCCACGGAGGGCCGCCGATGATTGCTGGCGACTTGCGCGGCCTCGATCCGCCTGCATCCTCGGCGTTGGCCGGGTCGATCGGGACACGAACATGCCCCCGTGCCCTCATCGCTCCAATCCTGCCGAAAGCGGGAAGCTCTCAAAGGCGCTGCGGAAAAGCTGGGCAACACCTGGAATTCACGAAGAGACGTGCGGCGGAAGCCGTCACTTGGATGTCGGTTTTTCTTACACTTTGAGAGAGCTGGCTTTGGACATAGAAATCAATGTGTTAGCCTAGAACTGTGATTTCAGCGTCGGTATTCTTTACACTTTCCGGATCCTATTCGCTTGTTGATGGGCGACAACATTTTTCATGCATTAGAAATATCTATGAAACATCAGCTGCTTAGGTATTCTGGTATGATTGTTGTATAGCATGGGATGGTCCCGATTGGAATCACCCCTCAAAACCTGTAAAGGGATCGCCATGGGCGTCAGAGGGCCGCCTTCTGAAGTGATAGGGGGCAGGCCCTGCCATAGCGAGACTAGCTTAGTGCTTGATTAAACTGCCCGGTTTGTATTGATGGAAGCGAAGTTTTACAGCGACTCGATGAGATTCGAAGGAGAACGTCCATGGCAGGAAATAGACTGATTGTCGTGTTGATTACATTATTTGCCCTGACTCTGGCTACTCAGGCCATAGCCGCCTCTGCGGTTCAGGCAACAGGATCCACCCCTGTGATTTCCTGGTTTTATTTGCATCATCGCACCTATCAAAATGGAAATGAAATCAATCGGCTGGGTTTTGGCTTCAAAGATTCCGCCAGTGGTCAGGATATTTTAGAAGATAAACTGGAGTCGGTGGTTCTTTATGATCCCAACGGCGAAGAAGTGACGGTTGCACCGCTCACTCTTGATCCCCCTTATACAGAAGTCGACGGTCAGTACAACGGATCGACCGGTATTTGGTACTGCGGTGAGCCTTTTCAGACTACTTCCTACTGGGCTAATCTCAGTGAGGGACTCATTGTGGGAACGTATCAATTGTATGTCGTCTTTGATGGCGTTCCGCTCAACGCGACTTTCAACTTCACCGGTGTGCAGGAGTTGCCCATCATTCCCGCCTCATCCATCAAGAGAGAGCTGGACTCGTCAGGCAATCTCATCCTCACCTGGGCAGTTACGTATGAGCTTTCCCAGAACAACCCCACGCTGGCAACCTCGGTAAAAGTGGGTATTGATGTGAATAAGAACGGGAAGCTCGTAGGGTATCTGGGATATACAGTTCCGACGCACCTCGGCAGGCTGTTCATCCCCAAGGCCACCGTCGAGTTCCTCAAGAGTTTTGGTGGCAGCCAGCGCATCAAGATCATCTTAATGACCAACGACAGAAGCAGCAGAACGTATTCGAACCAACGCAAATTGGTCCTGAAGTAGGGCGGCTGGGGGCAGGGACACTTGGTCATGGCCCTGTGGATCTGGGTAAGGACGCCTCCTCCAGCTTGGAGGTGATCCCGGATGGCGAGAGGCCCTACTGCAAAGCGACTTGGATGAAGCGGAACCAGCCTCGAAAAGTCTTCGTCCCAGGCAAGAAATTTCGAAGCTACTTGATGAGATTCAAAGGAGAACGTCCATGGCAGGAAGAAAACTGATCATCGCGTTGATTACCCTGTTTTCCCTGATTCTGGCTTCGCAGGCCATTGCCGCCCCTGCAATTCGGTGGCTTTATGTACAGCATCGCACCTGGGAAAATGGGAGTGAAAAGAATATGCTGGCATTTGGGTTCAAAGATGGAACCAGCGGGGTAGCCATCCTGGAAGACAAACTGGCATCGGTGACCCTTTACGATCCCAACGGCGCGGAAGTGATGCTGGGAGAGCCCATCTTTGGGGGTGCCTACGCGGAACTGACCGGCGAATACGACGGGAAGACCGGTATCTGGAACTACGGTACCGGCACGTTTTATCAGGGCGCCGACTACACTGCCTATATCGAGCAGGAGGTCATGGTGGGTACCTATCGCCTGGTGGCGGTTTTCGATGGAGTGTCGGTGGAAGCCACCTTTGAGCGCACCGTCGAGGCGGATCTGCCGATCATTCCCGCCTCATCCATCAAGAAAAAGGTCGACGCCTCCGGTAATCTGATCTTGACCTGGGCCGTCTCTTATGAGCTTTCACAGAACAACCCTTTGCTGGCAACCTCGGCGAAAGTGCTGATCGAGGCCAAGAAAAAAGGGCAAATCATAGGTTCGCTGAATTATCGCGTGCCGACCCACCTCGGTCGCCTGTTCGTGCCCAAGGCCATTGTAGATGCGCTCAAGGGACTCGGCAGCAGCCACATTATCACGATCCATCTGCGTACCAACGACAACGGTACCAGATCGAAGTCGAATGAACGCAAACTGAAGCTGTAGGAACAGCAGGAACAGGGGTTCGTCGCAGAACCATCGATTGAGATCAGTAATCGATTCGGTAATTGACGCCAATGCCGGTGCTCTTATCGGACCTTATTTCACTTTCCACGGAGAGGTGAGGCGTCACTTCAATTTCGACCGACGCCTTGTCAGGGTCCCCGCCGATGCCTTTCTCAAGATCCACATAGACGCCTTCGGTGAGGTATTTCCCGATCCCCACCGAACCCTTGTCGAATCCCTGGCCGGCACTTTCGAACTGCAAGTCATCAAGGCCGAGGAAATCGCGCGTGCGCGATATGAAATCCAGCTCCCGGCCCCCTCCCACGGTCAGAGACTTGGCAACCGTGGCCAGTCTCAAGGCCTGCAAGGGGGTGATTTCGGCGGCCCCGCGACCGAACAGCAGTCGGGCCAGCACTTCATCCCGGGGCAGCGGCGGGTCGGATTGCAGGCTCAACTTCGGGTTCTTGACGGGACCCGAAAAAGTCAGTTTTGCCGTGATCTCCTTGGTTTGGCATTCGGCAGTGAGATCAATAAACGGTTCGGGAGGGGTTGTGCCAAAAAATTGGATCGTTCCTGATACAATATCAAAGCGCTTGTTCAAAAAATCCACGCGGCCGCGCACCGACGAGACATAACCACTCACCTGGGGCCGGCTGCCGGTCCCGGACAGGTGGAGCTTGCCCTGCCATTCGGAATTGATCCCCCACCCGCGAACGAATATCCTTCCGGGCAAGTTGCTCTGAATATCAAGGGTGATCTTGACGGGCGATTCGCCGGAGGATTCCTCTCGGGAGGCGGCGGTCCCGCCGGGCTTGTTGATTTCGATAACGTCCACAGTCGTCATATCGGGAGGAAGCCGTTCGGGAAGGTTGATTTCCAACGGTCCCACCTCCAGGTTTCCCGAAGCCTTGAGGGCATTTGCCGGTCCGGCAAGGGCGAGGTTGCCCGTGATCGTGCCGGTCACATCACTGCGGCGGACCAGGGTCGCCTCGGAAAACGCGAGCCTTACATCAAGCGGGAAATGGGCAGCCGGGTTCAGATCCACCGTGCCTTCCGCGCGAATCGTGCCGCTGCCGCCGTCCCCCGCCTGAAATCCGGCGAGCCGCAGACGTCCCTCGTCAGCTACGGCATCCAGGTTCAGGTTTTTCAATACCGTGCCTGTCAGGTAGTTTTCGTAGAGCCCGTCTTGAAGGGTGATCGTGCCATTGATTTGAGGGGCGGCCAGGCTTCCGTCGAGATTGAGGTTGGCCGAAACCGTTCCCGAAAGACTTTGCGCATCGAGGGGCACAATTTTTGTGAGTTTGGCCAGATCGGCGTCCACGGTCAGACGACCCTGACACGGCCCCCGAGTGATGGGGGAAAAAGAAAGCGGCGCCGGCGAATAGCTGACGGGGATTTTCAAGGCAGCCTGGGCGGGCGCTTCAGTGAGTCCCGCCAGGGTTGCTTCAAGATTGAGGCTGCCTGCTGAAACCACGGTCCTGGCGGCCAGCACGAGGGAGGGGATGTCTGTTGCCGGCGTCTCTGGAAGACGCAAATCGTCAATCTGCACTCTTGCGTTGCTCTGCAGACGATCCCGGAGGCCGCTCACGTCGATTTCGCCCTCAACGGATCCGACCAGCGGGGGACCGCCCACAAGCGCCGCAGCCCCAAGGGGCAGTTCTCGGAAGCGGGCCTCCAATTGGACCCCCTTCGGGCCCACCCGACCCGATGCGGCAAGCCTCCCTTTGTCAAAGGTCAGGACCAGCCTCTCCAGTGAGAAGCCCGTGCCCGTCCGCTCAAGGGCGAGGGGTTCCGCAAGGGCGATAGGGTAGTCGCCGAATTTTCCCTTGAACGCTTCGAGGTGAAGCCGCCGAACCGTCTCCGAGAGCAAACCGCGACCATGCAACTGGAAGGCAAAGGGGGTGGGTATTTTGCCTTTCGCGTCACCCTGGAACCGGATTTCCTGCTGATCGCCTTTGGCCTTGAAGGAGAGCCGGGAAACCGTCACGCTCGAACTCTGGAATCCGGCCAGGGTAGCATCCACCGTCCCTTTCGGGAGCTTATAGACATTTTGCAGGTCGGCCGTGAGCGACGCCCCGGCAAGCGTCATCCCCGGCAGGGTGAGCTTCCTGCCGCTCACTTGGAGGTTGATGTCTTGAGCGCCCTTTTCCGTGGCCAACACCGCGCGAACGGTGCCGCTTCCCGTCATCGTCCGTTCAAGAAAACTCCCAAGCAGGGAAAGGTCTTTGAGGTTCCCGTCGATGGTGCCCGCGGCCAACCGGCTGTCGAAATTAAACCGCACGCGGCCGGTTATCTCGCTTCCCGGCGCCGTAAAGGAGATGGAGGAAAGAGACAGGTCCCGATCCTGGAGGGCATAGCCGGCCGAAAGATTGAGCTGGGCGTCGGCCTTGTGGAGAGCCAGTGCCAGCTCCCCTCGGGGAGTTTGCGGCAGATCCTCACCCGTCAGGTTCATGGTCGCCTTGCTGAGCCGCAGCTGGTCGAGGGCAAGGTTTTCCCCGGAAACGGACAGAGTGGCCTTCACGGCCTCGAATCCGCCTTCTGCCTGGAGGGCAACGAGGGCGCCGCCGGAGAGAGGCTTGCCCACCAGGGGTGCCAGCGGTTTGAGCTCGGGAACCGTCAACTGCAAATCCCCTCGCAGATGCTTATTCTCCAAGTCAACGGCGGCCCTGCCGCTCAGTTCGAAATGGGAGCCGGCGACCGTCAGGGCCGGCACCGCAATCCGCAATCCCTCATGCAATTCGACCCTTGTCGACAGGTTCACTTCGGCGCCCAGCAGCGAGCTGATTTTCTCAGGGAAATCGGAGGACGGCTTCAGATTCCCCACAATTTCAGCTGAAGCGTTGCGCTTCTGGAGATCACCTGCAAGCCGGGCCCGCACCCGAGCCGTGCCGGGAACAGCCTTTTCAGGCGGACGGAGCCCGTTCTCGCCGGTAAGCGCTTTCAGGTTGTCCAAAGCAATCTCAAGATCCGCCTTGAGGGTGCTCGTTTGGAGATCGAGCTCGCCCTCGATGAGCACATTGCCCGCTTTGCCGCCGAAGGAAGCTTTCCGGACGACAACCTCGCGCTCGGGCCGAGCGGCCAGATCGAGGCCGAAGCGGACGACTTTCCCAATCAGAGGCTCCCATCGGGCCGGAATGACGGCATCGTTTGCCGAATAGGCTCCGTCAAGCGCCAGTTCCACAGCCTCAGCGACCGAAAGCCGAAGAGTTGAAGTGAGCGAACCGAAGGCTGCCACGTCGGCTGATAGCGTTCCCAGCCATGAGGCAAGGGGGCCGTTTCCCCCCAGAGAGCAATCCAGCGCTCCGGCTTCCTTCAGGTCGACAACCCCGGCCAGCCATCCCCCGGAATCCTCGTGAAAGGTCCCCTGCAACCCCAATTGCTTTGGCTGCCCGTCGAGGGTGACGTGCAGGTCGAGGCGGGTTTGCGGTCCCTCATCGAGGCGGGTAGCTTCCAGAACAGCCTTGATCCCCTGCTGGTCGGAAGATGGTGAGAGCCTGCCGGCTATCTGGAATACCGCGCTCTGCCCGGCCAGTTCCCTTCCCAGTGACAGTTCGGCGATGTCAATCTTCTCGATGCTGATGGGTGGGATGGCTTCAGGCAGCGCCAACGGTTTGGATTCTGCCGGGGTTTCGGTGACGGCTCCTTCTTCACCGGGCGGCAGCCTTTCGAGGCTGATCTTCCCGGCGGCGAGCAGCTCGATGACGATTCTGCCGCTCAGAAGCGCCCCGGGCGACCATTCAAAAACCAGGTCCCGGATGTCGAGCCATACTCCCCCGTCGTCGCTCACGCTGAATTCAGCCAGACGGATATGGAAAGGAAGCCACCCTTCCAGGTCGCCCACCAAGATCTTCCGGTCGGATTCGGTGCTCAACAGCGTGGACAGGCGGGTGCTGAGCTGCTTCTTGACGGTTTCCGTCTGCAGCAGGAGGAACAGTGCTCCGAGCAGCAGGAGGAAAGCCAGACATGCAATGCCGAACCATTTGAGCATTTTCATGAAGTATCCTGCTATTCCCACATGAGAAAGCTTACGGGCATGCGGAAACCCACATCCGACAGCGGTTATCCATGTTAGAAGGCCTGCCCGATACTGATGTAGATCTGAAAGGGATCGCTGACGTTAGGGGGCGGATTGACGGGCACGCCGACATCCAACCGCAGGGGACCGAATCCGGTGTAATAGCGAAGGCCCGCCCCCGCTCCCCAGCGGATGGGGTCGCTCATATCGGGATAAGGGCTTTCATACGCGTTGCCGCCGTCAAGAAAGACCACAAAACCAATGGTCTCCGTTACCTTGAAGCGGAATTCGGCGCTCAGTTCCAGGATCGATCTTCCCCCAACCGAATTGCCGTTTATCGTGGGGCCGACCATCTGGTAAGGGTAGCCGCGAATAGACCCGCCGCCGCCCGCATAAAACCTCAAATCCGCGGGAATATTTGCGGCCTGCTCCCCCACAATGGAACCCATGGCGGCTCTGGCGGCGAACAGCACGTAAGGATCCGCCACGATTTCGTGGTAGTGACTGAGACTGAGAAAGCTTTTGAAAAACCCGAGATCGGTTTCGGCCACGTCATAGTAAGGCGCGACTCGTACGCTCAATTTACTGCCGCGTGACGGGTTCAGCAGATCGTCGGTCGAATTCCAATCGAGGTGCGTTGGGAGGTAACAAAGGCTGTAGTCTTGCTGCTGATCGAGCTGGTCGACTCGTGCCTGCCTGAAACCCAAGCCCGCACCGAAGGTCAACCGCTCCGTGAGTTGCCGGTCGATGACGGCGGTGGCGTCAATATTCTTGCTGGTGTAAACGTCGGTATCGTCCTGTCCCACTTTGAAATTGACGTCGAGGGACTGCCGGTCCGAGAAGAAATAGGGCTTGTTGAAACGGCTCTGCAAGGCCAGGGCGATTTGGGAAGCCTCCACCGCGAACGACAGGCGCTCACCGTGATGGAAGAGATTGCGGTGCTCCCAGGCTAACTTTCCACCAAAGCCTTCGTCGGTGCTGTACTTCAGACCTGCCTTGACGGTCCGTTGCTTTCTTTCGGTGAGTTCGACCGAGATGGGCAGCAGGCCGTTTTCATCAAGATGGTCCGCATGACTGACCCTGACTATGGAGAAAAGCCCTGTTTCAACGAGTTTCTGCTGAAATTTGGGGAGCAGCTCGCCGTTGAACTCCTGCCCTTGCCGCCAGGGGATCTTCTTCAGCACGAACTCCTCAGCCACCGACTGCAGCCCTGTGACCCGGGTGTTCCCAAAGTGAGCGCATGGTCCCGGATTGACTTCAAAGGAGACCGCGACATGACGGGATGAATGATCCACTACCACGCGGCGGTCGACCACCTCAGGGAAGGGGAACCCCTGGGACGCGATCCTCGAAAGCAGTCGGTCCTGAGCATCGAGAATGGTTTGTGCCCTGGCGGGGTCGCCCTGATTGAGGCCTAGTTCGTCGGCTGAAGGCATCCTGACGGCGTGCGGCTTTTGCGTGTCAACGAGCATGACTTTCACCGTTGAAAAGACAAAAAGCGTTCCGGGATCGACCTGGAAAGCAACGAGTAGGGGACGGGCGGCTTCGTCAATGTCGACCTCCACCGTCGCCCCATAGTATCCCCGAGCCCGCAGTGCTTTCGCGATTACCGGGAGGTCTTCCGCGGCGCGGTGTCTCAATAGACTGACCGTGGGCGGCGGCCGGTCCTTCATCGCAAAGGTAGTCAACGCCGCCTCCAAATCCATGCGAAAAGCCCTCTCGCCAAGGCCTTTGATCACCGCGTCATAGATCGGACCGTCCTGAGCCAAGGCGGAACAGATCCGGCTCACAAGGAAAAGCAGGCAGAGAAAGAGGTGGACGAGGCCTGCCATGGTCCTGCTCAGCCTTATCGGAGGATTGCTATTCACCCGGAAGGTTGCCGCTATCGTTCCCGGGCAATCGCCCAGTCGTTCATCTCCCAGAATAGTCCGTCTCGCCTGCGTCACCCGCGTCCACCATTCACCTTCCGGAAGTCCTGCCGCCGGGGTGCGAGTCGAGAGCAGCTGCAAAAAGCCTACCCGACGGCAAGAATATCACTCCTGAAAAGTTCCGATTAATGAGTGCCGAGTACCGAGTGGAACACGAGCCTTTTCATGGGTCTTCGGGTGTCCTCAGGGGACATGAGCAACCGCCCTATTTGATGCCATGCCCGCAAAAGGCAAATCGTCGGCTTCCAAGGAAGGCCGTTGTCCCGCCTTGGGGCCTACGATGGCATTTGGAACAGAACTGAACGGCAGGACTTGTTCCTGCCTCATAGGACTCAGTCCCGCAATGCAGGACAGTTCCTTCCGCTGCTTGCTGCTTCATCGCCCCATGCAATGTCGCTAAGTGGTTAACATTGCGACTAGTCAGTACTTTCGTCAAGGAATGGCACGATTCATGTTCACCTCCATACTATCAGAATCAAAAGGTTTGAGACAGCGGTACGGTAGAAAACGAGGTTAATTCAGAGGCTCATTCTTGGCCAGGTGAGCCTCCTGCAAAAGTCCCTCAGGGCGTCATTCCGGCAGGGTTTTTGGGCCGG
>CAZDKX010000171.1:0-10570 GCA_964505935.1 uncultured Syntrophobacteraceae bacterium | reverse complement strand
TGATCTTCACCAAACTCGATGAAACGCTCAGCCCCGGCAGTATGTTCAACCAGCTCCTCCGGTTCTCCCATCCCGTTTCCTATTTGGGTACCGGCCAATGTGTGCCGGAAGACATCCGCCTGGCAAGTCACAAGAACTTGCTGGCTTTCCTTTTCCCTTCGGGTCGAGCTGTTAAGGAAGACAAAGAGCATGCCTCGTGAACAGAAGATGGATCAAGCAGAAGGATTGCGAAGCAGAATGGCCAACAATCCGCAATCGAGTCTGGCAATTTCCCCGCTGGAATGGACCATGGCGCCGCCTGCCGTGCAAGCAGTCCGCGTGATGGCCGTCAGCAGCGGTAAAGGCGGGGTCGGCAAGAGCAGTGTGGTCGTGAATCTGGCCCTCGCCCTGGATCGCCTCGGTCAACGCGTGCTCATCCTGGATGCCGATCTGGGACTGGCCAACATTGATATCCTGTTGGGGCTGGCCCCGAAATACAACATCAGTCATGTACTGGACGGCAGCAAGCGTCTGGAAGACGTCCTGGTCCGGGGGCCGGGCAGAATTCGCATCATGCCCGCCAGTTCAGGGGTCCAGGAACTGACGAAACTGACGGATGAGCAGAAGCTGATTTTTCTCGAAATGCTCGACGGCCTCGAGGCAGAGATTGACATTCTCCTGATCGACATTGGCGCGGGCATCTCGGATACCGTTCTGTACTTCAATCTGGCGGCTCAGGAAAAGATCATCCTGGTGACTCCCGAACCGACCTCGTTAACGGACGCTTATGCCCTCATCAAGGTCCTTTATACCCGCCATGACGAGCGGCATTTCAAAATCTTGACGAATTCGGTCAAAGACGAGAGCGCCGGCAAAGCGCTCTTCGCCAAGATCTGTCGCGTAGCGGATCATTTTCTGGACGGTTTATCCCTGGACTACCTGGGAGCCGTACCGTATGATCCGGCCATGACGAAAGCGGTGGTCCAGCAAAAACCGCTGCTGGAGCTTTTTCCTCAGTCGCCGGCGGCAAAAGCCTTCACCGCCCTGGCAAACAGGCTGCAAAAGGCGCCTCCTCCTTACTTGAACCATGGAAATATTCAGTTTTTCTGGAAGAGGCTGCTTCATGTGTGAGGCCTTTGAACCGGCAGGCGAGTGGGTCACCCGCTCGGAGGAAGCCTATCGGGGGTCCCGAGAACAACAAGAGAAGATATACTTATGCTGAACGGAGCTTATTGTCGGAACGCTGCTGCTTATTCCCGGCAGGTCCATGTTGGGGAAGGGGTTGAAGTCCCTGCCACCAAGGAAGAAATGATCCTCCGTCATCTGGACCTCGTCAAGTACATCGCTTTGCGCCTGGCACCGCGCCTGCCTGCCGATATTTCGGTGGACGATCTGTTCAACTCGGGCATCATCGGTCTCATGGATGCCATCGACAAATTCGACCCCTCCCAGGAAATCCAGTTCAAGACCTACGCAAAAATCCGCATCAAAGGCGCCATGCTCGATGAACTCCGGGCGATGGACTGGATCCCGCGGTCTCTGCGCCAGAAAAGCAGCAACCTGCAAAATACCCTGTCCACCCTGGAAAAAAGGCTGGCGCGCCAGCCCACCGATGAAGAGACGGCTACGGAACTGAACGTTTCCCTTGATGAATACCACCGCATGCTCGATGAAGTTAAGAGCATTTCCGTGCTGCCCATAGAAATCCTCGATGCGATCCAGGAGACTCAGGGCGAGGGACAACTGGGAATCTGCAACGACAACCCGGTCCACACCATCTATCGCGAGCAAATCCGCAAAAAGCTTGCTGAAGCCATCAGCTCGCTCTCGAAAAACGAACAACTGGTACTCTCCCTCTACTACTATGAAGAACTCACCATGAAGGAGATTGGCGCGGTTCTGGGGTATACCGAGTCACGCATCTCTCAGATTCACACCAAGGCCGTCCTGCGTTTGCGCGCGCGCCTCTCCCGCTCTCTCAAGAAGGAAGACCTGTTTGATTGATCCTGAGCTCAATCAAGGTCCGGAACGTGAGCATGGGTTGAGTATCTCGTAGAGGAACACTATGGCTCGGAAGATTGAAAAGAAAGTCATCAGTGATGATCTGCTGTTCGGTGATGACTTCGACGAGACCAAGCTGGACAAGATTGAGGCGCAGCTTGTCCGCACCCCCACCGATGCGCTCGATGAAGGAAAGGGAAAAAAGCGGGGCAAAGCCGCGCCAGCGGAGGCAGGGGACGATGACCGCATCCCTGCCGCCGCTGCTTCCCGAGATGATTTCGACCATGTTTCCCAGGCCGAACCGCCTCCTGCCGGGGAAGGTCCTGAAGCTTCCCCGAAGCAAAAGGCCGCCGTCGCCAGAATGGTTCGTTCCAAAAGGCTCTTCCTGATGGGGGCCCTCTCCACTCTGATCCTCATCACGGCAGGGGCCGTGTCCCTTTACTGGTTCCATTGGCGACAGACGGCGCCTCCCCTGCCCCAACTCGTGCGCCATCCCATCGTACTCCCAAGTTACCGGCACGCTACCACCTTCCTCCTCTTGGTGAGCCCTGCCGGGAAAAAGCAAGATCTCCTGAAAGTCGATCTGGAACTGGATTTCTGGGGCGCTCAAGGCTATGAAACGTTCAAAGCCAGGCAGCTCCTTTTTCATGACGTCATCTACAAGTTCCTGCGCAAACAGGAACCTCCCGATAACTCTCTCGAACATTGGGAGAAGATTCTGGAAAAGAATTTGTTCGAAAGTCTGAAGCACAACTACCCCGAGACCCAACTGAATGCCGTCATGATGAAGGGTTTCCAACGGCTCTGAGCCGGATGGCGGGAGGAGCTTGGTCACAAGGAGTGATCTGAATGCATTTCATCCTGGAATGGTTGCAGGCGCAAGCCAATATTCTGACAGTGTTCCAGATTGCTTTGGACCTGGCCCTTGCCGGTCTGGTGCTGACGCTCCTGGTGAGGAAGCCGAAGACCGTCAATGCTTCCGCCTGCGAGGAACTCACCACCTCTCTTGAGAAGATCATCACCGAGACCAGGCAACTGGGTTCGGATTTTGAGGCTAACCTCCAGGAGCGTCACAAACTGATCAACCAGATCACCGCCGAACTGGATGCCCGTCTCGCCGAAGCCAGGAAGGTATGCACGCAACTGGAAAGCCTGCAACAGAGCGCGGAAGCGTCGGTTCGGCCGGACCCCCTGAAGCGCAATGCCGATCATCAGGAAGTCCTGCGCCTGGCGAGGAAAGGCCTCAGGGCCGAAGCCATCGCCAGGCAATTGAAGAAGCCGGTGGGCGAGGTGGAACTGATCCTCAAGCTCAACCAGCTATCCGGCACTTGAGAACGGGACCTCTCACCCGCCTTGGCGACCGCCCCAACCTCACGCGAAGACGCGAAGACGCGAAAGGATTTTCTATTACCTTCGCGGCTTCGCGCCTTCACGTGAGGAAACCGTTAATCCCCAGATACTGTCGTTTCACGTTAATCCGCGATGACCCCGGTAATATTTGCCGAATCCGGCCAAAAACTCCCTCTCAACCTTGCCCTCGGCTTTCCCTGCCTCGGTAAACCCTTGCCGGTGCAGCATTCACCTTTTGGCACCCCCGTTGCAATATGGAAGCACCGAGAGGAGACAGAACCATGGGAATCGGCATCAATTGTTCAGCACTGGGAGCGAGGCTGCAGCAGAAGCGCTTGGAAGTGATCTCGAACAACATGGCGAACAGCAGCACCGCAGGGTTCAAGAAAGAAATCCCCCGCTTCGAGAATTTCCTGGCCATGGCCTCCGTCAGCAACCACGAGCAGGGCGCCATTCGAGGCACCGGCAGTGAGTTTGATATTGCCCTCTCCGGCAAGGGCTACCTCAAGGTGCAGAGCAACCAGGGGATTCTTTATACGAGAACGGGGAATCTCACCACCAATAAGCAGAACGTACTGGTGACCCAGGAAGGCTGGCCGGTCCTGGGGCAGGGCGGGCCGATCACTCTGAGTGGCACCGACAAAGCGTTGCGAATTGAAACCAATGGTCAGGTCTTTGACGGCGAGCAGAACGTTGGCGCTCTGGACATTGTGGAATTCCCCTCCGAAGCGAGCTTGACGCGCGCCCAAAGCGGCTATTTCAAACCCGTCGACCCGAAGACCGTGCCGACTCCGGCCAAGGATTGCGCCGTCCAGCAGGGAGCTCTCGAACAGGCGAATTTCAGTGTCGTTCAAGAAATGGCTCAAATGATTGACACCATGAGAGTCTTTGAATCCTATTACAAAATCATTCAAACCTTTGACCAGCTGGACCAGCAACTCACGACCAAGCTGGCCGGCAGCTAAAGGAAACGTCCTGACGCCGGATTGGCACAGGCATCGCCAATCGGGTCGTCCCTTAGTGCTTCTGTCTGGCAATTCCCGCCAGACGCAATGGTTACAGGAGGAACAGCATGATTCGATCACTCTGGACCGCTACCACGGGCATGACTTCCCAGCAGCTCAACATGGATGTGATCGCTCACAATCTGGCCAATGCCAGTACCACCGGTTACAAGCGCAGCCGCGCCAACTTCCAGGACCTGATGTACCAGACCCTGGTCGCCCCCGGCTCACAAACCGCCAATGACAGCCAGGTCCCTTCGGGCATGCAGATCGGCATGGGGGCGAAGTCGGTCTCGGTGGAGAAGGTGTTTGCCCAGGGTGAGTTTACGGAAACGGGGAATCCCCTTGACCTCGCCGTTGAAGGGAAAGGCTTCTTCAAAATCATGAAGGGCTCGGATGAAGTCTATACCCGAGCCGGCTCCTTCAAGCTCGACAAGGATGGTTTCGTCTGCGATGCCGACGGGAACCGTCTTCAGCCTGAATTCAGCATCCCCGCGGAGGCCGTCAATGTGAGCATCGAACCGGGAGGGACCGTGAGCGTCACCGATCAGTCCGGAACGGTCATCGCCACGGAAAACCTCAAGCTCTACAGTTTTCAGAATCCGGCAGGGCTGCTCAGCATCGGGCGCAACTACTTCAGGGCGACCGAAGCCTCGGGGGACGAACAAGAAGGAGATCCCGGGATCGACGGGTTCGGCACGCTCCTCTCCGGCTACCTCGAGAACTCCAACATCAGTGTCGTGGAAGAAATGGTGAAGATGATCATCGGCCAGCGCGCCTATGAAGCCAATTCCAAGATCATCAAGACCTCTGATGAAATGCTGCAGATCGCCAACAATGTCAAAGGTTGATAGGCAATGAGATCCTCCCTGCCACCTGTGATCCGATCAGGAATCCTCCTGGCTGGTCTCGGTTGCCTGCTGGCTCCGGGGCTGTCCTTGCTCGACCAGCGCGGACTGCCCGGTCTGGCGCATGCCCTTCCTCCCGCGGCTGAGATTCCGGTTCAGGAAGCGGCCGCAGTCGCACGCCAACCGGCCTCGCTCTCCCGTGAGCAAATCGAAGCGCATTTCAGAGAGTTCGTGCTGAAAAAGGCCCCCTGGAAAACGGAAGACCTCGTCATCGAGCAGATCTCTTTCGGTTCCCCGCCCGTTTTGCCTCCCGGGGAATTGACCATCGACGTTACCGCGTCCCCCCACGAACGCTTCGTGGGCAATGTCAGTGTCACCATGCATTTCGCCATAGACGGCAAGGAAGTGCGCAATATGCGGGTTTCCGGCAAGGTCGAACTCTACCGGGAGGTGATTCACAGTGTCAGGGCCATGAAACGCGACGAGGTGGTCACGGAAGCCGACATTCAAGTCATCCGGACCAATATTGCCGCCCGTCCCGACCGTTACCTGGTGCAGCCTGACCAGGTGGTGGGCAAGCGGCTGGTTTGCAGTGTCGGCCCCAACGAACCCTTCTCTCCCCGCGACCTGGACCAGCCCTCACTGATCCAACGGGGTGATCCGGTAACCATCATCTACCGGCAGGACGGCGTCCGTCTGAGCACCAGGGGAGAAGCGAAGGGCAAAGGCGGACAGGGAGATCGCATACGCATCAGAAACCTTGAGTCAAAGAAGAACATCCTGTGTCAGGTTATCGATTCTCAAACGGTGGAAGTATTACCCTAGCATTCAAAGCCTCGAAGGACGGCAAATGAAAACAACAACCCTCAGAACCTTTTCCACCGAGCCACGCTCCTGTGCTGCCGGATGGAACACCCTCTCTCCTGCGGACGGGTTTGCAGCGACACTGTGCGCCCCGCGAAACCGATGGTTCGCCCTGGCCCTGCTGCTGGTCCTGCTGCTCGTGCCAACCGCCTGCGTCACCACCGGTTCCACCGCCAACACGATGGGCCTTCCCTACAATCCGGATGGGGCCTCCCCTGAGAAACTCGCCAAGGTCCCCCCCGGGACCTGTCCGACCCCGCCCCCCCTGGCCCTGCCGGCCGAAGGCTCCAGGCCTGACGATACGGCTACCCCGGGCTCCCTCTGGACCCCCGCCAGCACCTCCCTGTATCATGACGTGAAAGCCAGTCGCGTCGGCGACGTGCTGACCATCACCGTGAGAGAGAATTCGGACGCTTCGAAGCAGGCCACGACCAAAACCGGTCGCTATCGCGACAATTCCGCCGACTTGAATATCACCGGCCTCACCGCCGGCGGCACCACTGTGCTCAAACCCGTTACCGGCGGGTACACGGCCAATTTTGACAACAACTTCAAAGGCTCCGGGCTCACCACCAAGACCGATAAAATGACCGCCTATATGACCGCCACCGTGGTCGATATTCTGCCCAACGGCAATCTCTTCATCCGCGGCGCGCGCTGGACGAAAGTGAATGAAGAGCTCCAGCAGATCATTCTCGAGGGGGTCGTGCGTCCCACGGATATCAGTCGCAATAATGAAATCCTTTCCCAGAAGATCGGGGATGCCAAGATCTTTTTCGTCGGCAAGGGCCCGGTGAGCACCCAGCAACGCCCCGGATGGCTTGGGCAGCTGTTTGATTTCATCAATCCTTTCTAGCGAGGGCAGGATGGTTAAGAAAATTTCGCTTTGGCTTTTGAGTGCTCTTCTCTTGAGCTTTGGGGTCACCATCACCGCCTCCGAGGCAGCACGGATCAAAGACATCGCCTACTTCAAGGGCGGCCGCACCAACCAACTGCTCGGCTACGGCCTGATCGTGGGTTTGGATGGCACGGGAGACAAGGATAAAACCCAGTTTACGGTCAGCACCCTGGCCAACCTCCTGGACAACATGAAGATCAAGGTCGAACCGAGAGACGTCAAGGTGAAGAACGTTGCGGCGGTGATGGTGACCGCCAACTTTTCGCCCTTCATGAAGAACGGCAGCCGGATCGACTGCCAGGTCTCCTCAATGGGGGATGCCAAGAGCCTCCAGGGCGGGACCCTGTTGATGACCCCCCTGTACGGCCCTGATGGCCAGATCTATGCGGTTGCCCAGGGCCCCATCACCCTTGGCGGCTTCAAAGCGGGCGGCGCAAGTGGCAGTAAAGTAGAAAAGAACCATCCCACCGTGGGGCTGATCACGGAAGGAGCCATTGTAGAGAAAGAAATCCCTTCACATTTTCAGGATGGGCGCCAGGTGCAACTGTCTCTGCGAACACCCGATTTCACCACGGCCATCAAGATGGCTCAAACCATCAACGCGGCCATGGGCGGCGGTTATGCCCAGGCCACCGACGCCGGCACGGTCAAGATTGAGACCCCCCCCCTCTATGAAAATCGCACCATCGAAATGATCAGTCAGATCGAGAACCTGCAGGTTCAGCCGGAGGGAATCGCCAAGGTGGTCGTCAGCGAGCGCACCGGCACGGTGGTCATGGGTGAAAACGTGCGCATCAGCCCGATAGCCATCGCTCACGGCAGTCTGACGGTCCAGGTCACCGAAACCCCCACGGCCTCCCAGCCGCTTCCCTTTTCTCGAGGCAGAACGACGGTCCTGCCGGATACCCAGATTCAGGTTCAGGAAGAAAAAGGGTCGCTCAATCTGGTTGGCGGCAACACCACCATTGCCCAACTCATCAAGGGGTTGAACGCCATCGGGGTTACCCCCCGGGACCTGATCACCATTCTTCAGACCATCAAGGCAGCCGGTGCCTTGCAGGCGGAACTGGAAATCATCTAACGAGCTGAGAGGAAAAGCCTGTGAAGTTGACCCCAGCGAGTATCCAAGACCCAAAGGCCGGCCTGGAGCTGGAGAAGCAGAAGCTGAAAAGAGCTTGTGAAGACTTTGAGACCATCATGACCACCTACCTTCTCAAATCCATGAACGACACGGTCCTGCGGACGGAAAGTGAAGCGTTCGGCTCCGGCCGGGACCTCTATGAAGGCATGATGGTCGAATCCGTAGCGGCTCAGCTCAGCCACACTCAGGGGATCGGCCTGGCCAGGCTGCTCTATGAGCAACTGGAACCCGGCCTCGAAGCGCGAATAGCGGGGCCGAGCCTCATGGGGGCGGAGTCTCTCACCCAACAGGCGGCGCCGTCCGAGCGTCACCAGGTCCCCGGCCCCGGCAGAGGGGCTGAGGAGGCAAATGAGATTCAAGTTCCGCCTCCCTTCAACCGATAGGATAGTCAGCGGGGTCCGTATTCGCCTCCCGGAACAACTGAGGCCAGGCCACCGCGGTTTGGCGCGGTCCGGTCCGGGAAGCATGGCAGGGACCGCTGGAGATAACGGAGAGATCATGGCTGGTGAAGCAACGGTTGAGCGCAAAACCTTGTCTCCCCTGGATCGCAACCTTGCCATGGCGGAGCGACTGCTGGCGATCCTCAAGGCCGAGACGAAAGCTCTGAAGGGTTTTGAAAAAGAGCGGCTCCTGCAGCTTATCGTCGAGAAAGAGGCGGCGGCTAATGAGCTGGCGGCAGGAATGGAAGCGCTTGCATCTTTGCCGTCATCCTCCGAGCAGGAAGCGACGGGAGCTGATGAGGGAAAAGCCGGGGAGAGCCACAGCAAACGAGCGGCCTTGAAGGCGCTCCTCAGCAAGATTGTAAAAGCTAATCATCGAAACCAGGTGTTCGTCCAGGGCTCTCTTGATCATTGGCAGGAGCTGCTGGCACTCTGTCTGCCAGGCACCTATGTTTTCAGTCATGCCGGCGAGGCCGCGAAACAGTCGCTTCCAACCAAAGGCCTCGCTCTGAACAGGGAGATTTGATATGGCAGGGCTCAGCAGTACCCTTGACATTGCCAAAAACACCCTTCTCAACCAGCAGCTCCTGATTCAAACTGCCTCGCACAATATCGCCAATGCCGAAAACACGGCCTATGCCCGCCAGAAAGCCGATCTGCTTACCAACCCCCCCACCCGCACCCAGGCCGGCTGGGCAGGGAGCGGCGCCCGCATCGACACCATCACCCAGGTACGCGACCGGTATCTCGAACAACAACTGATGGCCAGCACCACCCAAGCCTCCGACTACCGTACCCGCGCCAGCTATCTCGGGACCCTCGGCAGCTGTCTGAACGATACCGGTGAGGTTGGCATTTCCGCGGAACTGGGGGCGTTTTGGGATGCCTGGGATGCGCTCAGTCAGAATCCCACCGGCATCGTCGAACAGCAGGGAGTGATTTCGGCTGCCCAAGACCTGGCCGGGACCTTCAATACGACGCAGACCAATCTGACTACCATGCAGGAGACGACTCGCTCTACCACGAGCGATACCGTTGACCAGATCAACTCCCTGCTCGACCGGATCGCCGATTACAATTACTCCATCGTCGGCATGGAAAGCGGCGGACATGCGGCCAATGACCTGCGCGATCTGCGCTACGAGGCGCTCATGGATCTTTCCGAACAACTCGGAGTGTCCTACACGGAAGAAGCCAACGGTGCCGTCACGGTCAGCCTGCAGGACGGCTCTGACGACCTCACCCTGGTCTCCAATTTTGATGCGGGCGAGCTCGCTTACGATGAGGGCACCGATCTCATCGCCTACACCCAGGCCGACGGGAGCACCGTCTCGCCCGATCCCAATGCCCTCAGCGGCGGCAAGCTTGCAGGACTGCTCACCACGCTGCAGGACATTACGGATGTCAATGAGCGCCTCGACACCCTCGTGGACGAACTCGCCACCCAGGTGAATGGTCTTTATGATGGACCTTACGCGGTCTTCACCGGCACCACCATGGCGGACATTGCAGTCAACCCCGATTTTGTCGATCACCCCAGTGATGTCAGTGGGGTGATGGCAGCGGATCTTGCGGAGCTGCAGAATGCAACGTTCGCCAACCTGGACGACAGTCGCTTCATCGACTACCTGGGCGCTATCCAGGAACAAATTGGTCTGGATCAGGAGGACGCATCCTCCCGCGCGGCCTTTCAGGAAGCCCTTGCTCAGCAACTGCAAACCCAGCAGCAGTCGGTCTCAGGGGTCTCGCTCGATGAGGAGATGATCAACCTGCTCAAGTATCAACAAGTCTATCAGGCTGCCGCCAAAATCGTCGAGACCACCCGCAGCCTGCTCGACACCGTCATCGCCATGGCTGACTAGCCTGAAGGGAGCATCGACATGCGCATAGCCTTCTCCACAACCTATCAGAGACTCTACCGCGATATCAACCAGAAGGCGGAAGACGTCTCACGCCTGACCGAGATGACGGCGGCGGGAACAAGACTCCTCAAACAGGCCGATGATCCTCTCGCCTGGTCCCAGGCCATGGATTTCCGGCAGACG
>CAZDKX010000170.1:0-10610 GCA_964505935.1 uncultured Syntrophobacteraceae bacterium | reverse complement strand
CGGCGTGCTTCCGCCACCGGGTCCTCGGGATTTTCGTCGTCCCACTCATTCGCCTGCACGCCGGCCCTGGCGCCGGCGGCCACGGCATGGGTCAAGACCAGCTGGTGGGTCATGTACCAGCCGTATTCAAGAATGGAGAACAAAATGAGGAGGAGGACCGGCAGGACCAGCGCGAATTCCACCGCCGCCGCCCCGGCCTGCCCCCGCAAGGCCCTGCCTTCAGCCATTAGAGGCAATCCCCCAGGAACGTTGCCAGCATCGTCCCGGCAGCAATGGGCAAGGAATAGGGAATGGTCAGGCCCCCCTCTTCGGGCTCCAGTCTGGCCCGGGACCTCAGCAACAGCCCCACATCAGCACCCACTCGGCGCAGGGCAGGCCGCCTTCCCGCGCGAAGCATGACGAAGAGGCAGACCAAACCACCGATGAGAGCACCGTAAACAAAACTGCTGAAAACGCTCCGAGGACCGACCCAGGCGCCGATAGCACCCATCAGCTTGACATCGCCTCCGCCCATGCCGCCGAGCAGGAAGGGGACCATGGTCAGGGCCAGCCCCAGCCCCAGGCCCCCCGCAGAAGAGAACAAACCTTCCATTGCTCCCTGGGTCATCAGGTTGAAAACGAAACCGCCAACAGCCGCCGGAACGGTCAGTCCATTGGGAATGATCCCTCGGCTCAAATCCGTGAAAACCGCGATCAGCGTGCAGACCACGGCCGTCAGCTGGCAAAGCTTCAGGCATTGGGCGCTCTCCACCTTGGTCCCGCCTCCAGGAAGCTCACTGGGTCTTGGTATTCTTGATCTGGTCGGTCGCGGTCCCGAGCTTGTCCTTGATGGCGGCAAAGAGGTCGCTCAGCTTTTCACTGAAGCCGCCCAGAACACCGATCAGCAGTGCCGCCATGAGACCCGCGATCAATCCATACTCGATGGCCGTTACCCCGGACTCGTCCTTCCATAATGCTTCAGCCAGCTTTTTCATGGTGTTGCTCCGTGTACGGATTCACTGGTGCGAACCTGGAACACTCTCTTACTACAAGGAAAAGGATACTCGAAATGGGGGTTCGAATCTCGGACAGGATTGCTGAGCGCTCGGACGAAGTTGCTGTCCTCGGCCGGGCGGAGTCCTCATGGCGATTGCAGCTGTCGGCGATAGTCGGAGGGAGTCCGGCCCTCAATCCTCTTGAAGACTCTCCCGAAGTAGGACAGGTCGTTGAACCCGACCGCATAGCAAGCTTCCGCGATGCTCACGCCGTTCTTGCGGATCAGCACCTTGGCCTCCTTGACGCGCTTGTGATTGAGATATTCCTTAAAGGAATACCCGGTTGCCATCTTGAAGCGCCGAGCGAAGTGAAATTTGCTGACGTTGTTGTGACGGGCGATTTCGTCCAGCGTGAACTGCTCGGTGTAGTTGTGATCGATATAGCTGACTGCATTGATGATGTAGCGACACGGCTCAAGGTGCGGAGAGTCCTGGGGCATCTCCTGTTCGTGCCTGAGGAGAGCCAGACACAGCTTGACCAGTCTTTCGACATTCAGCCGGTAGGCGTTCGCCACCAGTTCGGCATGGGTGTGAAGGCTCCCCAGGAAGCTGTCGCGACTCTGCTGCAATACCTTCATGGGGGTGACGGCTTGGATGCCGTATAGAGCGCAACCGTTGTCCACCGCCGCCATTTCCCCGAAGAAATCGCCTTCACTGAGTACATGGAAAACAACGGTCTCGCCGGTGCGGTCCTGGATGCTGCACTCCGCTCTGCCGGCAAGGACGATGCCAACCTGTTCGACGGCTTTGCCCTTCCGGGCGAGCACCTCCTTCTCCGTCACCTCCGTGGCATCGAAAGTTGGGGCCACTTTACTCAAAGCGCGAAGGGACAGCCCGCCGAATATGCCCACGGTTCGAAGGATGTTGAGAGTCTTCACGAGCTCTGTCCTCGGTCCGATGGAACCTGTTCCTATCGTTTTGAGGCTTTTCGAGTCCGGCTGCCTTTGCGAAAAACCACCCAGCGCGTCACCGCGGCTCATCCTCTTCGCGTCCATCGCCCATGGCCGCCCGCACCCTGTGATCCGCCCCTTCGGGGCAATGCCGGAATTACCGTCCGATAAACCCGAAAAAAAAGACCAAGCACAAGGATTGCACCCTGTTTTGCTTGGTCCTTTGGTGGCAGGATCGACATCACCGTGTCTCCTGCACAGCATCAAGGCAGGTCTTCTGGCTTGCGGATCATCCCCCAGCCACGCCTTCCCATTGCGCATCGAACGCAACAGTGGCTGATGTGGCTCGAGTCCCCGTTTACAGCGGCGGGACCGCTCCCGATTCTCACGGGATTCCCATTTGAGCCTTTCGGCACCTTATCGCAATAACGATGCTACTTGAGATGCATTTACAAAAGCTAGGAACTTGTTGCTCATCTTTGGAACAGAATTGCTTCTCGCTCTGAAAGTCGGAACGTGGGTGCCGACAATCAAGTCACGGTCCGCGGCAGCGTCATCAGCTCGAGGGGCCCTTCCGGCAGGCCTCGCACCGAGAAGTCCGGTCATAGGCATACTTGACAAAAGTCTCGCCGCATTGCTTGCATCGGGCTTCGATCTTGAGGGTGAGGGCTGTTTGGCCGGCTTCCCTTTCCGGCCTGACGGCAGCCCATCGGCTGAAGCAGGAGAGCGAGGAGGAGCAGGTTCCACTGCTGTGAAGCACGCCGGTGGTGGTTTTCATGAGGCCGCCCACACCCTGTCCGCGGCACCATGCATGACATTGCAGGTGCGTGCCAGGACGAAAAGATAGTCAGACAACCGGTTCAGGTAGATCAGGAAGTGTTCGATCTGGGTCGTCCGGTCGCCTTCGTCCATGGCCGCCACCATGGATACGACATGGCGTTCGGCCCGCCGGCAGACCGTTCGGGCCACGTGCGCCAGACCCGCGGTTTCGTGTCCGCCCGGCAGGATGAAGCACGAAAGGGGCGGCAGCCGCCCCTGCATGGTATCGATCGCCTCCTCCAAAGCCTTCCCGGGAGCATCACCTACCTCCGGCAGCACACAGGCCGATGAGGAGTCGGGGGTCGTGGCAAGCCAGGCCCCCATATTGAGCAAATCGGACTGAATGCTCTTGAGCTGCTCGGCCGTGGCCACTTCCCGAGCGGGCAGGCCGGCAGCAAGGAGTCCCAGGAAGGAACTGAGCTCATCCAGGTCCCCGTACGCCTCCAGACGGGCATGACATTTAGGGACCCGCTCCCCGCTGAAAAGGCTCGTAAAGCCGTGATCGCCAGTGCCGGTATAGATCTTCACGAAAGGGTCTTTCACTCGTTGAAACAGGGAAGTATAATGGTCTCTATCCTAGATCGGTATCACTCCCGTGTTTGCGAAAACGGTAGCTCTTTCCCGCCCCCATCTCGATGGTCAGAACGGCCCCATTCCCATCGCCGTCCTTCCCGGCTTCGAGCCGTAGCGTTCCCACCAACTCCCGGCGATGCGCGCCGTCATAGAAGCGGACCATATGGGAGATGCCCTGCCGGACAAGTTCCTCGGGCAGGGCCAGGACCTGCAGATGGTTCACCCTCCCCGCGTAACGCTGCTCACCTCCCAGCACCAGGGTCACATGGTAGTATGAAAGAAAATCCCGAATGTCCGCAAAATCCTTCAGCTCCATTGTCTTCTCCTTTTCGAAGGAAGTCCTCCATGGTTGTTGGGTTTGCCCGGAGGCGGCGACTCCGGGCAGTTAGAGGTTGAAAGAAGTGTTGAGGAGTTGGTGCCCTGCTGAACTGAGGAATCCAGCCAAAAAAAAATCCTTAGAGCGTTACGCTCTAAGGATTGCACCCTGGTTCACTTGGTCCTTCAGCGGTCCATCGGGTATTTCCACGTACCGATGTGCCAACGGCCGTCAGGCAGGTCTTCTGACTCTCGGATCACCCTACTCTCCGAGCCTTCCCGTCACGCCGCGGCGCGACAGTGGCATGTTCGGATTTCGTCCCCGATTACAGCGGCGGGACCGTTCCCGAGTTACACGGGATTCCCTTTTAAACCCCTGGGGGTGCCTGATGCCTCTCTCGAATTTTTACCACGAAATTACCTTTACTACACTCTCTCCGGCCTGTCAATCCAAATGAAGCGATTTTTCCGGCCTCGTTACGATTTGCCTTCAAAGATCCCGATCAAGGCATTGGCGGCCGCGGTGGGAGGCATGGTGCCGTCCGTTACCGCTTGCTCGATCTTGGGGAGCGCCTTGACCACCCGGGGATGTTTCATGAAAAGCGTATGAAGGTGCTCATTCAGCATGGCATGCAGCCAATCCAAGGTTTGAGCCCGGCGGCGGGATTCAAAGATCCCTGAATCGGTGGTCTGCTTTCGGAAGTTCTCAATGACCGACCAGATTTTGTCAATCCCTTCTCCGGTGACCGCCGAGCAGGTGTAGGCCTTGGTTTGCCACCCTCTCGTCGCGGGTCGCAAATACTGCAGCGCCCGTTCATACTCGTTCCTGGCGACCTTCGCCAGGGCTTTGTTGGCGCCGTCGGCCTTGTTGATCAGGATCCCGTCGGCAATTTCGGTAACGCCCCGCTTGATTCCCTGGAGCTCATCACCGGCGCCGGCAACCATCAAAAGCAGGAAAAAATCGACCATGGAGCGGACCGTGATTTCGCTCTGGCCCACTCCGATGGTCTCGATCAGGATGACATCATACCCGGCGGCTTCACACACCAACATCGTTTCGCAGCTCTTGCGCGATACGCCTCCCAGGGTGCCGCCCGAAGGAGACGGCCGGATGAAGCAATCGATTTCACGGGCCAGCCGCTCCATTCGGGTTTTGTCGCCAAGGATACTGCCGCCGGTGATGCTGCTGCTCGGGTCCACGGCAAGCACCGCCACCTTGTGTCCCTGTTTGATGATATGGCACCCCAGGGCTTCGATGAAGGTGCTTTTCCCGGCCCCCGGGACGCCGGAAATGCCGATCCGCATGGAATTGCCGGTAAAAGGCATGAGTCTCCCCAATACCTCCTGCGCCAATTCCATATGGGCGTGGGAATTGCTCTCAACCAGGGTAATGGTGCGCCCGAGCATCGCGCGATTCCCCTTCATGACCCCTTCGACATAATCATCGACGGTAAACGAGGGCCGTTTGTATTTCGCCGGCACCCGCCGGGAGCTTGTGCCGGCGTATGAGGCGATGCCGTCGTGGCCCGCTTCAACGCCTTCCAGCACCCGGCAGGCAAATTCCTGCCCGGCATTTTCGGGGGCCCATTCGGGCAGTTTGTGTTTCTTTGACATGGTCTAACCTTTATGCCGCAGGCGCGCCAGCAGCTCTTCCAGGACTTTTTGCGCGGCAACCGGGACCACCGTGCCGGGTCCAAAGATGGCCGCGGCTCCATGTTCCCTCAAATACTCATAATCGGGAGCGGGAATGACGCCGCCGATGACCACCATGATATCCTCCCGCCCAAGTTTTTTCAATTCCTCAACCAGCGCCGGCAGGAGCGTTTTATGACCCGCGGCCAGGGAGCTGAACCCCACCACGTGAACGTCATTTTCCACGGCCTGACGGGCGGTTTCCTCGGGGGTCTGAAAGAGCGGGCCGATATCCACATCGAAGCCCATGTCCGCGAAGGCGGTGGAAATGACCTTATAGCCGCGGTCATGCCCGTCCTGTCCCATCTTGGCAACGAGGATGCGAGGGCGACGGCCTTCGATCTTTTCAAATTCCTCGGTCATCTTGATGACATTTTGGATTTCTTCCTTTTCGTCGTATTCGGAGCTGTACACCCCGGAGATGGACCTGATCGTTGCCTTGTACCGGCCCCATACCTTTTCCAGGGCGTCGCTGATCTCACCCACCGAGGCCCGCGCTCGGGCTGCCTCGATGGCGAAGGCGAGGAGGTTGCCCTCGCCGGTTTCCGCGCACTTGGTGAGCGCGTTCAGCGCCGCCTCGACCTTGACGCCATCCCTGCCGGCCCTCAATTTCTGAAGGCGCTTCACCTGGGACTCGCGCACGGCGACATTGTCCACCTCGAGGGTTTCCAA
Source organism: uncultured Syntrophobacteraceae bacterium (assembly GCA_964505935.1). Taxonomy (GTDB): domain Bacteria; phylum Desulfobacterota; class Syntrophobacteria; order Syntrophobacterales; family Syntrophobacteraceae; genus JADGQM01. Next base: position 4,615 of record CAZDKX010000170.1, on the reverse strand, counting down.
AGCGGCTTCCTTGTCCAGGCAAAGCTTGTTGACCCCGATGATGGTTTCCTTCCCGGTATCGATGTTGGCCTGCCGGCGGGCGGCGGCCTCTTCGATGCGCATCTTGGGCAAGCCGGTTTCGATGGCCTTGGCCATGCCGCCGAGACTCTCGATTTCTTGAATGTGTCCCCAGGCCCGCTTCATGATGGCGCCGGTCAAGGCCTCCACATAATAGGAACCGCCCCAGGGGTCCACCGGCCTCAGGATGTTGGTCTCCTCCTGCAGGTAAAGCTGGGTATTGCGCGCGATGCGGGCGGAAAAATCGGTCGGCAGGGCGATGGCCTCGTCGAGGGAATTGGTGTGCAGGGACTGGGTATGTCCCAGGCCGGCGGCCATGGCCTCGATGCAGGTGCGGGCCACGTTGTTGTAGGGATCGCCCTCGGTGAGGCTCACCCCCGCGGTCTGGCAATGGGTGCGCAACATCAGCGACTTGGGGTTCTTCGGGTTGAACTGCTTCAGGAGCTTGGCCCACAGGGCGCGCGCCGCGCGCATCTTGGCGATTTCCATGAAATAGTTCATGTGATTCGCCCAGAAGAACGAAACGCGCGGGGCAAAAGCATCGACGTCCAGGCCGGCTTTCAGACCGGTGCGGATGTAGTCGATGCCGTCCGCGATGGTATAGGCCATCTCGATGTCGCAGGTGGCGCCCGCTTCCTCCATATGGTAGCCGGAGATGCTGATACAATTGTACTTGGGCATGTTCTTGCTGGTATAGGCAAAGATATCCCCGATGAGGCGCATGGACGGGTCGGGGGGATAGATGTATGTGTTCCGGACCATGTATTCCTTGAGAATATCGTTCTGAATGGTGCCGGCAAGCTGCTCCTGTTTGACCCCCTGCTCCTCGGCGGCCACGATGTAGTAGGCCAGGATCGGCAGCACCGCCCCGTTCATGGTCATGGAAACCGTCATCTGATCCAGCGGAATGCCGTCAAACAGGATGTTCATATCCAGGATGGAATCCACGGCGACCCCGGCCTTGCCGACGTCGCCCACCACCCTGGGGTTGTCCGAGTCGTAGCCGCGGTGGGTGGCCAGGTCGAAGGCGATGGAAAGTCCCATCTGTCCGGCTTCGAGGTTCCTTCGATAAAAAGCGTTGCTCTCCTCGGCGGTGGAAAAACCGGCATACTGCCGCACCGTCCATGGTTTTTGCACGTACATGGTGGCAAAGGGGGCCCTCAGAAACGGAGGAATCCCGGGCATGGTAAGGGCCATATGTTCGAGGTCTTTGGTATCGTCGGCGGTATAGAGCGGTTTGACCATGATTTGTTCCAGCGTCCTCCACCACATCTGATCGACCGAGCAGCCGGCTTCTCTTTCAGCCATGGCCTGCCAGTCCTTGATGGGGCTGGAAGGGGTACGCACGCCATAATCGATGGTGGTAAAATCCGGTGTGTTCATACTATCACTCCTTCCTTCCTTTGGAGTTTGGTCAGCAGCGCAACCACATCCGCATTCATGAATATGAAATCGTCCACCCCGGCTTCCTTGAAGGCCTCGATGTAGTCCTTGGGATAACCCGCCAGGATCACGGTTGTGTCGGGTTGCGCTTCCTTGAGCTTGCGGGTGAGCGGAGGCACGAGGTCCGGATAGGTCTTGTCGGTTGAACAGATGACGACAATCTTGGCGCCGGAGCCGAGGGCCGCCTCGGCGGCCTTGTCCACGTCGGGAAAGCCCTTGTTGGTAAGCACCTCGAAGCCGCCGAGCCTGAAAAAGTCGATGGAGAAATCCGCCCTGGCCTTATGCTGGGGGATGGGCCCCATGTTGGCCAGGAAGATTCTGGGACGAGAACCGGTTTTCGCCACATAGTCCTCGGTCGCCTTGCGCAAGGACTCGAAGGTCTCGGCCCCCCGGTAAGTCCGAACCGGCTCGATGCTCACCTTCTGGCCATCTTCCGCACGCAGCTCCCTGGTAATCTCTCCCAGGGTCTTGCCGGACCGGGCCGCATTGATCAATTCTTCAACCACTCCATCTGCGATATCGACGGGATTTGGAATCGGTTTCATCGGCAACGCCTTTCATTTATCAGAATCAATGGTTGATCGAAATTGAGCCAGCTGGTTGAGCCGATCCACGTAAAGCGCGTCAAAATCGGGCTGGATGGTTTCCGGAAGCTTTTCCTGGAGGTTGGGATACTTGTTGGTGCCCACAAAGGCATCCTTGCGCGTGGCGATGCCTTTTGTCCGTCTCGCCGCGGTCTCGGCCAGTTGCTTCTGCGGAAATCCTTCCTGAAGCGCCTTCAACATGCCGCCCCGTTTCTCGATCTCCTGGAACAATTGCCACGCCTTTCTGGCCAAGGTGTCCGTAATGGACTCCACATACCAGCAGCCTCCCGCCGGGTCCACGACCTTGTCAAAATGACACTCGTCCTTCAGGAGGATGTGAACATTGCGGGCGATCCGCCTGGTAAAATCAGTCGGCAGGCCGAGGGGTTCGTCAAAAGGGGCGATATGCAAGCTGTCACAACCCCCGCAGATTGCCGAGAAGGCCTCGGTGGTGACCCGCAGCATGTTTACGTAAGGGTCGGTGGCGGTCTTGTCCCAGGACAGGGTGCGGGAGTGGATGAACATCCGCTTCGAATCGTCGTTTCCCCCGAAGGCCTCGATAACCCTTTCCCAGACCAGCCTGGCTGCCCGCAGCTTAGCGATTTCCATGAAAAAATCACTGCCCGCCGCAAAGGCAAAACCCATCCGTTGGGCAAGGTCGTCCAGAGCGATCCCCCGCGCCGGCATTTCCCGGAGATATTCCACCCCGGTGGCCACCGTGAACGCCAGTTCCTGTACCGCGCTGCCGCCGCCGTTGCGAAAGGGATGCCCATGAATCGCAATGGTTCGCAGCCGGGGAGCGTTATCCCTTGCCCAGCTGGTCAGCTGGGCCATCTCCCGATAAAGGTTCTCGACGGTATTGGGTAAAGCGCCCTCGTGAGAGAGGGTCCCCAGGGGGTCGACCATAACCCAGCCATTCAGTTTTTCCGTAGCGTTTCCCTGCTTCCTCATGTACGAGGCGATCAGCACCACCACCGCCAAACCGGAAGCCCCGGCCTGCAAAAGAATCGGTACCCGTTCGAGATCGATGCCGTCGAAGGCCTTCGCCACATCATCAAGCGTGGCCAGTGAAAGCCCCCCGCGTCCGACCTGGCCCGGTTTGGCCGCATCGGGATCCAGTCCTGAAAGCGTGGCTTTATCCAGAGGAACATTCAAGGCAGTCTGTCCCCGTTCCAGGTCCGCCTTGGCCGCCCGGTTGAATTCCACCGGGTCGCCGTAGGGGATTTCCTGGGCAATCAGCCAGGGATCGACCACATGTCCCAGGGCCTTCGTACCCCTCACAAAGGGTGCAAATCCGGGCAGCGCTCCCATATGAGGCAGATTTTCCACGTCACGTTGGTAGTACATAGGCTGAATGTCGATGTCTTCGTAGGTCTTTTTCACCAGCACTTTCTCAAACGGTGCTCCTTTGAGCTGTTTGTCAACATCCTGACGCCATTGTTCGTAGGTGTGTGGAGGGAACATGTCAAGCAACCGGTCGTGTTCACTCATCTCATTTCCACTCATCTCGTCCTCCCTAGCATGAAATAACCCAAGTCCGCCTGTTCCACTCATAACTGGTGGATAACACTGGTATCGGTGCCGAGCTGAACAGCACGTCCAGCCAAAAAAAAATCCTTAGAGCGATACGCTCTAAGGATTGCACCCTGGTTCACTTCATCCTTCAACGGACATCGGGCATTTCCACGTACCGATGCTCCATCAGCCATCAGGCAGGTCTTCTGACTCTCGGATCATCCTACTCTCCGAGCCTTCCCGCCACGCCGAAGCGCGACAGTGGCATTTTCGGATTTCGTCCCCGATTACAGCGGCGGGACCGTTCCCGAACTACACGGGATTCCCTTTTGAACCCTTAGCGGGTACCTGATGCCTCTCCAAACTATTTTGAGCACTCCGTTCATATTACGGCCATGCATGTTTGTCAAATCAAAAAGTGATGAATCCGCACAAACCGATCCCCATCCTCGCGGGCGATTCCCTCCGGAATTACCGCGAGAAGGGGGGGCCTCCTCGAGAAGTCTCTTGTGAGGAGCAACGCCCTGAAGGTTCGAGCAACCCTAAGCGGCAATAAGATCGACACACTTGCAGGCGGTACCAAGCCGTGTGCCGCCCCTCACCCACACAGCCGCATGGGCTCGCCGACGGTGTGAAACCTGCGCGAAGCGGCGTCGTAGACCGCGGCCGTGCAGGAAACCTGCTGCATGCCCCGGCTAATCAGGTGCCACCACCCGTACATGAGCTCATCCTCCGAGGTCGCCACATAGACGCCGGAAATTCCCGGTCTCACAGAAGCTCTGGCAAGGTCCTGAAAATCGTGCGGGGGGACCTCGTCCTTTCCTTCGGTGACATACAAGATCATGCCCTTCTTCATGGAAGGCCTCCGTGGTTGTTGGTTCGCCCGGAGGCGGCGATCTCCGGGCGGTTTGGGGTTGAAAGAAGTGTTGAGGAGTCGGCGCCGGGCTGAACGATGAATTCAGCCAAAAAAAAATCCTTAGAGCGATACGCTCTAAGGATTGCACCCTGGTTCACTT
>CAZDKX010000169.1:9262-10731 GCA_964505935.1 uncultured Syntrophobacteraceae bacterium | reverse complement strand
CATGGTACGCCCGCATGAAGGCCGTGATGAAGGCGGTGCGGCTGGCTGCCACCGGGCGGCCGTCGATGGTGGTCCTGCCGATCCCTTCCAGATAAGCGAAGAAGTCAGCGCGCGGCATCGTTCGGAATTTTTCAGTCACGATCACGCCAGCGCATCCCCGGGCCATGAGGCCCCGACCCCCTCGGGCTGTTCCAGTGCTCTTTGAGGCGCTGGGAAAAGGCGTCCAGTTTTTCCTGTTGTGCCGCCGCCAGCAATGGCCTTATCTGAGCAATGCCGCGATTGATGATGGCTTCGATTTCAGGTCGGTGCTGAGCGCGAAACTTCCCCAATTCGGCCTGCACCTCGGCGACAATGGCCTCGATCTGGGGCCTTTGAGCCGGGGTGAGGTCGAGGTCGCGAATGAGCTTCCTCATGACCATATTTCTCACCCCGGGTTGCCCCTCGCCGAGGACGTACCCGGCCGTTTTCTTGTAGTAGACCGCCGTCCCCAGCGACCCAACCAGGACGCCGGACCCGAACAACACCAGAAGTCCCAGAACTACGCTCCATTTCTTCACCGGCTTCAAATCCTCATTCATGGTCCCGCCGCTCAAACGGCTTCAAGAGTGTTCACCAAGTCGAAGGCCAGGGGATCTTCGAAAAAAAGCCTTGCCAGGTCGACACCGGCGCCCGGTTCAATGGCCACGGCAACCGCCGTGAAGAAGATCGCCACCAGGCAGGTTGCCAGCGCAAAACGCCACACCAGGTGACCGAGCCAATCCCCATCAAAGGACTTTCCGGCGAGTTGTCCATCCTGGTGGCGGACGGCCCGCATCACCCTCGCTTCCCAGCCGGGACTGGCTGAAATCGCCGCCTTCCTGCCATGGACGGCCTTGAAGGCTTCTTCGATTCTGTCGATTTGATCTTTTTCCGGTCTCATGGCAGTTGTCACCTTTCTCCCAGGAGCTTGACGATGATCCCCCGCAGCTGACGCCTTGCCCGGTGAGCCTTGACCTTGGTCTTGATCACGCTCCAGCCCAGGAGCTCGGCGGCTTCCTTGATCGGCACTCCTTCGAGGTGGACCAGCGAGAGCACCATGCGGTCTTCCGCCGAAATGCGCTCCAGAGCGTAATCCAGGATTTCCTTGGCCTCCATTCGCTCGACCTGTTCCCGGAAAACCTCGCGGGACCGGGATGCCAGCACGTCATCGAGCCAGGTCTGATGCTCTTCGGTGAGGGTGCTGAGCGGCACTTCGCGATGCCGTTCCCGATTCCGCCAGAAATCACAGCAACTCCTCACCGCGATCGTTGCCAGCCAACGTCGGAAGGCGCTCCTGGCAGTAAAACCTGCAAGGGACTGAAACGCCCTCACAAAGACCTCCTGGGCTACATCCTCGATGCTTCCCTGCGGCACGTGCCGGGCAACCACCCCAAAAACCAGCGAGCGGTAACGCCGCACCAGCACCTCGAAGGCCGCCGTATCACCCTTCA
>CAZDKX010000169.1:0-9162 GCA_964505935.1 uncultured Syntrophobacteraceae bacterium | reverse complement strand
ACCAGCGAGCGGTAACGCCGCACCAGCACCTCGAAGGCCGCCGTATCACCCTTCAGTACCCGGTCGATGATCTCGTGATCCGGGGGGCCATCCGGCGCGTGGTCACTCCCGGTGACCTCATGCTCATTTCGCTGCGGGCGCTGAATGATGAATGTCCTTCTCAAGTTTTGCCCGAATGCCTGCTCTGCAAAGTTGCGAGTTACGGGTTGCGAGTTACGAGTCAGGTGATCACAGGCTGCTGTTCTCTCCGATCCACCGGTCCAGCATCTTGCCTTTATGCTTGAACCCCATGTGCCTCCGTGAGGAGAATTCCTCCGCCAGCTGCTGGAGAGTTGTCTGCTGCTCGGGGGTCAGCAGCTGCCGGATCTCGTCAAACACCTTGGCGTGGCTCACCGCCAGCTGTACCTCGATCTCTGCGGCCTTGGCGGCAGCTTGCCGCACGGCATCCTCACTGATGGGATTGGCCGTCATGGCGGCGAACTGCGCCTTCCTGGCCTCGATCATCTGATTGCGAACGCTCTGCATCTGCTCCCGGTGCTGCTTCAAGACATTAGCGATGTCGCGTTCCTGCGAGTCTGAGAGATCCAGTCTGGTGAGGATGTGTTTGAGCATTCCCCCATGCATGCCAAAGCCGTGCATCGGGCAGCCCTGCCTTGCTTCAACGGCCGAGGCCCCTGTCCATCCTACCAGGATAACCGCCAGCATCCAAACAGCTATCATCCCTTTCACCGTCCTCATGATTTTCCTCCATTCTCTGTATAGTTTTGCGTTGCAGCCTTGCAGCTCGATGGTCAAGGCTCCGGAGAGGGACCATCATAGCCCTCGCTTATTTATGTCGTTGGCGATGCCGGTATGGTTACAGGGTATTTTGTGGACCGTCTTCCGCCTTGATCTTGCTCGGGAATGAACCCATAATAGCGTCGCAAAATACGCTTTGAGACAACGACCTGCCTTTTCGCAACCATCGGGGAGAATATCATGACACGGCCGCATGTTCTCGTCACCTACGATCCCGGCAGCGAGGTAAGAAGCCTGCTTACGGAATACCTTGCCGAAGTCAGTGAGCTGGGTTTTGTGAAAGACCTCGATGCCGCCCGTCGGGAGGAGGCCCTGGCCGATGCGGAAATCCTGCTCTCCTGGAATCCTCCCAAGGAAATAGCAGACCAGGAATACCGGCTGTTTCAGAACTTGCGGTTCGTTCAGCTCGTCGCGGCGGGCGCCAACCACGTGCCGTATGCCCTCATTCCGGATCAGGTCGTCATTGCGAGCAATGTGGGGGCGTTTGCCGACCCGATGGCGGAGCATGTCCTGGCCATGGTGCTCGCTTTGGGCAAGCAGCTTTTCGTCCAGCATGCCAATCTGATACAGGGCAAATTTGACGACGTTACCCTCAGTCGCAGGCTGCGCGGCTCCGTCTGCGGCATTCTGGGTTTCGGCGGCATCGGCCGGGCCACTGCGCGCCTCATGCGCGCCTTCGGCGCGAAGATCCATGCGATCAACACCAGCGGCCGCAGTGACGAACCCACGGATTTCATCGGTACGCTGAAGGACCTCAGGGCAGTCCTGGAAGCCGCCGATATCGTGATCATCACCCTCCCGCTCAATCGCTTCACCAAAGGGCTCATCGGCAAGCAGCAGCTCTCCTGGATGAAAGAGCGGGCGATGCTCATCAACGTGGCCCGCGGCGATATCGTCGGCGAACAAGCCCTCTATGAGCACCTGGTCGGCCATCCCGAGTTCCTGGCGGGGATCGAATCCTGGTGGATCGAGCCCTTCAGCCATGGTGCGTTTCGCACCAACTATCCCTTCCTTAAGCTCCCGAACTTCCTCGGCTGCCCCCACAACTCCGCCAAGGTGTCCGGAATGCTGCTCGAAGCCACCCGCCGCGCCGTGGAAAACGTGGTCCGCTACCTCCACGGGGAACCTTTGAGGGGCGTGGTGCGAAGGGACGATTACGTTGCCGAGGGCGGGCACGCGATAGCGGAAACTTGAAACTGGACAGGGAGAACCCTTTGTATCCTTTGCAACCGGAGCCACCTTCTTCCGATAAGGTGCCGGCGGGACCGACTGAAACGATCTACAGCGAGGAGGGAGTGGATCTCACTCTGATTCGATGGATGCTTTCTCTGGGCCCAACGGAGCGCCTCGGGGTACTGCAGCAAATTGTCCAATCGCTGGCGAGGTTGTGCAATGAAGGTTCCCTCACCTGATTTCGTGGCGCTCCTGCAAACCCTGGTGGCGCATAAGGTGGCTTTTATCATCGTTGGCGGCGTTTCGGCGGTTCTTCATGGGGCACCGATTACGACCTTCGATCTCGATCTGGTTCACTCCCGCGCCCCCGATAACATCGAGCGCCTCCTTTCGGCGCTCAAGGAGCTCGAGGCGTGCTACCGAGGACAGGGCGACCGGCACCTCATCCCGGACTCCTCTCATCTGGCGGCTTCCGGCCACCAGCTGCTCATGACCCGGTTCGGACCGCTGGACCTGCTCGGGACCATTGGCGCCAATCGTGGCTACGAAGAGCTATTGAGCCACACTGTGGCCTTGGAGGTGAGCGGCCTCCGGGTGAGGGTCCTGGATCTTGCGACCCTCATCAAGGTCAAGGAAGAGACCGGCCATGAAAAGGACCGGGCGGTGCTGCCAATCCTCCGAGCAACATTGAGAGAAGAGCAAAAGGCTCGGTGATCCGCCCCTGTCGGATACCATGCTGACTTGGAAAGGAAAGGATCAAGCCCATGATTGATTTGGACCGGCAGTTGCGGGAACTCTTCAAGAAGGAACGAATGCTGGCGTTCTTTGATTTTCGGGTGTCTCTGGGAGGTGCCGAGCCCCTGTCCGGCCTTTGCAAAATTTCTCAGCCCAAGGGCGGAAGTCCACAGCCTCAGTATCTTTCTCTGCTCTTCCTCATCGATACGCCGAATGCCACAGACTGGCAGCAGGTGGGCGATTACACCGGACATCTGAATTGGGATGCCTTCTTGCGTGAATTGCCGGGGGTGGAGACCGTCCTGCCGCTTCCGCACCTCCACCGGGGCACCGGGATCTACTTCAAGGAGGTGGACATCTACCTGAACAGCGCGGAACAAATCACCAAGCCTTACGTGCTGAGCAAACTCTATCCCGCCATTCTCAGGGTTATGAAGCTGACCGGGGGGGAAGTGGTATTCTGGGACGATGTTCCCGAAAGCAAGCTGGAACTGCAAGGACTTGCACTGGGGAAGGAAGGGGGCCGGTCGGTCGTGGCCAGGTTGAAGGATTTCTTTGGCATCTATACTTCCTAAGGTTTGAATCCTTAATTCCCAGTAAAGCGAGCTGAACTGTAGGTTGGGTTGAGTGGCAACGAAACCCAACAAATATAGCCCGAGCAAAATGAAGATTCTCATCCTTATCGAGTATAGCCTTGTCGCGTGAGCTCCCAGCTCAGCGCGTCCATGACCCCGTGGCACCGGCAGCTGGTGGCCAGCAAATAGCGGCCCTTCGGCGTTGCCGTGATTCGCTTCAAAACCTCGCCGAGACTCGCATAAGGGTAGCCGCCGACCCCGGGGGCCAATTGCCAGCTACGCACGACAATCACCTCAAAACCCGGCACCTCGACCTTTGCCAGCACCTCGAACAGATTTCCGGGACGCGGTTTGCCGGTGTGGGTGCAGAGCTCATCCGGTTCATTGCAGGAATCCGGACAGATGAAGGTGGCAAAGCTCGCACACAGCGAGCCGCCGGCCGCCCGGTACGGGTTGGGAATTTGTTCCGCCACCCCTTCGGGGACGGGCAGACGCTCGCATCGGCCGCGCTTCTGCAGTTCATGCATGACCCACTCAAAGGCAAATTGCACGGGGATGGCGGGAACAATCCAGGTTGGTTCGGAGATCCAGGGATTGTCAAGAAAAGTCTGGAGAGCTTCGGCCAAAACGGGAAGCCCGACCTCTCTGGTGATGCCTTCCAGCCTTTCCCGGCGCTCATCCACCACCAGAAAGGCAGCTTCGGGATAGCGCCTGCTGAGCCGCTGGGCCGCGAGGCGGCCAAACTGTCCCGCCCCCAGGATGCAGATCTTCGGGGGCGGGAAGGGGGCGGGAAATGATGCGCTGGAGGCTTGCAAGGGATGCTCCTTTCAGGTTATTTATGAATGGATCGAACACCATTATAGCGGTAACCACAACCCCGGGAAAGCGCCAGAGAGTGCCGCCATGAGCAATCTCTTCAAAATCTTCGACAAGCTTGCCGAGGAGCGCATCCGCGAAGCCATCGACCGCGGCGACTTCGATGATCTGCCGGGCAAGGGCAAGCCTCTTGATCTCGAAGACGACCGTCATCTTCCCGATGATCTCCGCCTGGCCTACAAGATCCTCAAGAATGCCGGCTGCCTTCCCCCGGAACTGGAACTGCGCAAGGAAATCCGCACCACGGAAGCGCTGCTCTCCGGCATTCAGGACACCCAGGAAAAGTACAAGCAGATGAAGAAGCTCAACTACCTCGTGATGAAGCTCAATATGAGCCGCCGAGGCTCCGTTGCCCTGGAAGAAAACCAGGTCTACTACGAAAAGGTCGTGGACAAGGTGGGCCGGAAGAGGGAATCCTGAGCCACCGGGAGTCCGTGAAAAAGCACTGCAGGGAAGGCTTCACCGTGGTGACGAAGCTCACGGTTGATGATCACGGCGCCCACGGTGCGGGCGCCCTCCTCAATTAGCGCGGGTCTGCCGGTAGTACCATTGCAGCTGACCGGCGCTGCTGTCTTCATCGAGGTTTTCCTCGGCAATGCGCTTTTCTCCTGCCGCGGTCGGCAGCACTTCCTTCAGTTTCCACTGTCCGTCCAAACGGCCGAAGACATAGAAATCCTCAAAGGGCGTGACGTAGCGGTCTTCGCTCTGGGTCCGTCCTCCCTTGCGCACCACCCGTTGGGCGTGAGCGCTGATGCGCACCGTGAACTCGTCCCTGGTCTGGTCGGCATAGTTTCTGACCAGGACGATTTCCGCCTTCCGCACGCAGAGATTCCGATATTCCGCTGAGATCTCATCCAGCTGCCACTGCCGGATCTGCTCGCGCAGACTGGCAGCCACGTCGGGGAAGAGGTCGGCCGTGGGGATTTCGGCGAGGTCCCTTGCTTCGCGGGCCAGGTAGACGCGGAGGAAGACCGTGCGCGCCCGTTCCTGCATCTGCTGCCGATCCCAGAGCTTGTCGGTCTGGGCCAGGAAGTTCAGCAGCCGTTCGATCTTGGTGGCCTTGGTTTCCACATCCTTCTCAATCCATGGGCCAGCGTCCCCTTCCTTGCCGGCCGCTTCGGCATAGATCCCCTTAACACTCTGATCGGTCAGGGTTTCGACGAAGTTCTCATCCTTGAGGTAGTCTGATTCCCCGGCCTGCTCGACTTCCCGCAGCAGCCACTTGCCGTCCAGGTGCTGGAAGGTCCAGAATTCCTGAAAGCGAGCCGCCTTCGCGTCCCCCCGGATGAATTTCTGTGTCTCGTCATGGACATAGTAGTCGCGGGCGGACGCGGTGATGAGGGCCGTGAATTCCCGCTGATTGGGCTTGTCGGTGTAGCGCACATTCACCAGATCGACTTTTTCGACCTTCAGGTCCTCGATCCGGTTGATCTCATGATCGCGGATCATCCCGCGGATCTGGGCCGTATGCAGAGCATAAAGCGAAGGCATCATGAGCGGTTCCATGGGGCCGTAGTCGCGCTTTTCCCAGCATTCCTCGAGCTTGCGGAAGGTCTCCTCCGCCAGCTTGCGAAGCGGTTCGGGCGCCACGGAAGGGTCCTGTTGGCTCAGGAAATGGAGGAGCTTATTGGTGCGTTTGGCCTTGCGGGCGATGGCGGAAGCACTGTAGGTGAAATCGAGGTCCTCGCTCTTGCTGGCCCTTGCCCTTCTGCCGAGAAAAGATGCCAGCAGCGTAACGACCAGGATGATACTCACAATGAAGACTGCAAAACCAATGATTGTCTCCCAGGTGTCGTCCTCGCTGCTGGAACCGCCGGAGCTGGAGCTGCTGGAACGGGAACTGCTCGAGCTGGAACTGCTCGAACCGCCGCCCTTGTTGTGGACCACAAACCCGGCAGCAATGAAGGTATGCGGTTCATCCACCTCCAGATTGAAGACCAGGGTTTCGACCACGCCCGGCGACATGCGGCGGATGCGGTCGGTGACCGGCCTTGCCCCCTCCCAGCGGAGCACCCGGTCATGGCGATGGAGTTCACCGAGCGGCCGGAAGTGGCCGGAGGGGTCGCTCACGGGGTGTTCGGGTGAAGCCTGGAGCAGGCCGTGCCGCGTTTCCGCGCTGAGCAGGGTGTTGCGCGCGAGGAGCAGCGCCTTGACCGTGGCCGGGACCTGCTGTCCGTCAGCAGTTACGGCGCTAATCACGGCGCCGGGATACAGCGATTCGATGGGGACCGGCCCCTGGGGGGTCGCAATGGGGGTCCCTGGCGGGAAGCACCCGCCGCCCCCCCCTTTGTTGTGCACCGCCAGATGGCCGACAAAGAAAGTGTGAGGGGAGTCGGTCTGCAGATTATAAACCGGCGTCTGCTCGGAAATCACTTCCATGGAAAGGATTTTCTGGGGCGCCAGAGTTTTTCCGTTCCAAGCGATGACACTGTCCCCCACCTGCAGGACTTCCAGGGTCTTAAACGTTCCCTTGCCCACATAAAATGGATGGTCGGCGGTCACCCGCAGGATTTGCCGGTCCGTTCGCAAGATCACATACTGATCGACCTCGGTACGCAGAATATGGTGAACCTGGGTCCGGACGATGGCGCCTTCGGCCGTGAAGGCCAGCAGGGTATCGCCGGGCCGGATGGTACTGATGGACACTTCACTGCCGTCGGCCCGCAAGACCAGGTTTTCGGGCAGAAAGCAGCCCTTGTTGTGGACGACCACGCCTTCCGGGATGAAGGTCCCGCCGGGATTCACCATGAGATTGTAGGCCGGGCGGTCGGCTTCATAGCGGCGGACCGCCTCAACGGTCCTTTCCCTGAGCTTGCCCCCGCTGGTTGTGATGACCCGGTCGCCCTCCTGAAGCTGCCCGGCGGTGCGAAACTCCCCCTGCGCCACCATGACCGGATGTTCCCTGGTAATGAGGAGGATGGTCTCGCCGACTGCCAGTTCCAGGTAAGCTTCCACCTCGATTTTCGTTACCGCTTCGACCCGCGCCAAGTGCAGCTTGGGCCCGCTCACCCCCCAGACCAGGTCCCCTACCTGCAGGCTTTCGATGGTTGCCCAACCTCCCGGGGTGCGGATGAGCGTCCCTTCCGCCAGGCAACCGCCTCCGCCCCGCGCCCAGGACATGCTGGGCGCAAAGGCGATCAGCAGAGTCATCATCAGCCATACCAGGGCTTGCATGGTGAACCTCCTTGCTGGGATCGCCTGCTCTGACGAGTTGCGAGTTGCGAGTTGCGGGTTACGGGTTGCCCGTTGCAGTTGCCGGTAAACCGCGGTCCTTTTCATGGGTTTCCGGGTGACCCGCCGGGACATGAGCAACTGCTTCCAACATTCAGCCTTCATCACCACCTCCGCCGCTCTTTCGGGAACGGCCATGGGAGCCTGAACCGCGCGACATCTTACCCCGGCCGGCCATTGAGCGAAAATACGCCACCTTCAGTGGAGGGCCGCGATCAGGCCGCCCAGCACCGCCGCCGCCACCACGATGCTGACTCCCAAAATGGCCGCACCCGCCAGCCGACCAAAGTATTCAGCGACAGCCTGATTGCCTCGAACGATTTCCTTCTGTTCGTCGATGGTAGGGGTCAGGCGATCGAGCAGGCGCGGGATGATGAGTGATGCCACGAGCACGAGCACCATCCCGATGAGGGCGCCGACAATGGAAAAAACCAGGGACCACCCGATGTTCAAAATCGTCTCTGCCATGATTGTCCTTTCCGCTTTGCGTGAAATCCCTGTCAGTCTCTCCACGTCCCGGAAAGACCTCGAAAATACTCGTGGTTTGTGATGGATCGTGACTTCTGCTGCCGGGAAAAACCGTGATCAGTGATCGGAAAAAGCAAGGAATCCTTCAAGTTCCCTAGAAACTAACCTTGGGGACCGCCTTTTCCCCAGGTTCTTCCATCTGGAAGAAGGGTCCCGCCTGGAAATGAAACATCCCCGCAATGACGTTGCTGGGAAACATTTCGACCCGATTCTTATACCGCATGGCGGCGTCGTTGTAATACTGACGGGCAAAGCCAATCTTGTTTTCGGTGCCGGACAGCTCTTCCTGCAAGGCCAGGAAATTCTGGTTGGCCTTGAGATCGGGATACGCTTCCGCCACGGCAAAGAGTGACCGCAGGCTCTGAGTCAGGGCGCTTTCCACTTTGGCACGATCTTCCACGCTGCCTGCGAAACTGACCGCCTGCTGGCGGGCTTTGACCACGGCGTCCAGGGTGCCGCGCTCGTGGGCGGCGTAGCCCTTGACGGTCTCCAGGAGGTTCGGGATGAGATCGTGCCGCCTCTTCAGCTGCACCTCGATGGAACTCCAGGCGTTCTTCACTTCGTTCCGCGCCCCGACCAGCCCATTGTATTGGCTGATCGCATAAAGGGCCAGCCCAACCAGAATGACAGCCAATACCGCTGCAACAATCATCTTTCCTCCTCGCTTCCTCGCCCGACTCCCGTGAGATTTTCTCCTGCTGGTATGAACGCTTGTTTCCGCGATTGCCCGCAACCGGCTCCGAACGACCGTCCCGCACCATGAATTCCCCCATTGACGCGATTTATAAGCGAGGCGGTCGAGAAGTCAAGCGCAATCAGCCATCAACGCCGGCGGAAGCCCCGGGGGTAGTCCTGTGGCCTTTCCCGGCTCATCAGCTGCCCTGAAAAGTTGCGAGTTACGAGTTGCGGGTTAGCCGGTCAATCGCGGCCCTTTTCATGTGTCTTCGGGTGTCCCGAGGGGTCATGAGCAACTGCCCTGAAAAGTTGCGGGTTGCGAGTGGTCCGTTAGGGTCCGTCCTTTTCTCATGGTTTCAGGGTGTCCCGAAGGGACATGAATTACTCTTGCAAAAGTCCCTCAGGGCGTCATTCCGGCAGGGTTTTTGGGCCGGAATCCAGGCTTTAAGGTTACTGGACCCCGGCTAGAAGCATGCCGGGGTGACGGAATTTGAGAGTTTTGCATGAGGCTACAGGGACATGTTGATTCAAGCCGGTTCATCCACATCCCTCCCGGAGAGGACGGAGCGAG
>CAZDKX010000168.1:0-10835 GCA_964505935.1 uncultured Syntrophobacteraceae bacterium | reverse complement strand
CCCGGGTGGAGAAAAAGGTTGCCAGGGGGGAAGGACATGGAAGAGCGAAGCTTACGGTCGAGGAGATCCTGAAGATCCGATCCGATACCAGCGCGACGCACGCGGAACTTGCCAGAGAATATAATGTTTCAGAGAAGGCGATCCGTCTGATCAGAAACGGTACCAACTGGAAAGCGTCAGTACCCCAACCGGTACCCCAAAATTAAACAAGGGTTGCGAACGGTCTCGCAACCCCTTATTTTCTGGCGTCCCCAACCGGATTTGAACCGGTGTTGCCGGCGTGAAAGGCCGGTGTCCTGGACCGGGCTAGACGATGGGGACGCAAAGTGAGCGAGTATTTAATCAAAGCCTCGCCTGTTGTCAAGCGCGTTGACTCTATAGCACACGCGGCCTTCCCATGAAAAGCAAAAAGTGGCCGGGAAAGGCGGCAGGGATGACCGGGGGTGCCAGGACGGGATTGACCTATCTGAACCTCCCATCTGCCCGAACGGCCTCTGCCTGCTCGAGTCTTCCGGCAAACCAGCCGATCTTTTCCGTCCGGTGAGCATCGAAGGTCGGCACATAAGGTTTGATATCGAGCAGCGGCGTGCCGTCAACAACGTCCACATCCTCGATGTGGAGGATGCCCTGATCGATCCGGATGAGCCTCACGATGGAAAGCCCGATGGCATTGGGACGCTTGGGAGCTCTGGTGGCGAATACGCCATGCGGGCAGTCGTCCAGAAATGGTTTCACTTCGAGAGAATAGCCCTCGCTGAGGTGAAAATGATAAAGGAGGATGAGATGCGAAAATCCTTCCAGGTCCTTCAACCCGGCGACATACTGGGGTGCAAGTTCCACCGTTCCCGCGACCCCCTTTGCCGCAAGCGGCTGAATGGGCATGCCCTCAATGTCTCGGAAAGGGGACCGAATGATGCCGATGGGCGAATAGGTGATCCTCTTCATGGTCGGTGCTTCCACAATTTCGATTAACCAGGTTAAGGTCCGGCAAAGTCAGGTGAGACCCGCGAAAGCTACCGGCCCGCCCTGGCGCCGGCAGCAATCCACGCCTCGATGGTTGCCACTTCATCATCGGCAAGCCAGGGCGGACCGGTATAGGGCATGCGCGGCTCACTCGACCCCTTCAATCGCCGCACCAACTCGCTTTTGGTGGGATCGCCGGGAATCACCATCGGCCCGCCTTTGCCGCCTTTCATGAGCCTGGCGTAGTCCTCCAGATTCAGACCGCTCCGCGGTTCGGCGCTGCCGTGACAGACCGAGCAATGATATTTGACAAAGATGGCATCCACCTCTCCGTAGCCGGGTGTCCTGCCGGTCTGCTGGGCATGAGCCGGAGCAGCCAGGCTGATCTGCAGGTTTGGTGCGGAGGCGCTGTCGGGCCCTGCGCCCGGCGCCGCTACCCGCTCCTCCATCTGTCCGATGACGGTCATCAGTCCCATCCAAAGCGTCAGGGCAACTACCAGTGATTTCATGGTTCGTCTCCTTTCCTCGATAAGGTGACCTCTTCCGGGTACTTCCTTTCGGTAGCCTCAAATGCGGGACAAGGCCAGAAAAAAATTGACGGTTGCTTTCATTTTGATTATTGGTTAAACCAATTGTGCTCTTAAGAGCTATTGGTAGGATGTATTTGAGAAATGAAGGGAGTGACCTTACCAACATTGGGCAACACGGGGGAAGGAAGCACAATCTGTGGCTGATGAGGTCAGGTCAGGCCGGCGACGCTATCGCTATGATGAGATTGTGGAACAGCTTCAGGAGATGATCCGCGGCGGTGCGTTCAGCATTGGCGAAAAGATTCCCCCGGAACGGACTCTTGCCGAAACCTTCAAGGTCTCCCGCAACTGCGTTCGGCAGGCGGTTCAGGCTTTGGCCGAAAAGCATCTGCTGGAGAGCCGCCAGGGAGACGGTACCTACGTGCGGGCTCCCGATCCGGTGCTGCTCGCAAACGCTTTCGCACAGGCCGTCCAGGTCCAGAAGGAAACGCTGCGCGAGATCATCGAGTTCAGGATGATGCTCGAACCGCAAATCGCCTGGTTGGCGGCCAGGAATATCACTCCGTCCGAGCTGGACCGGTTGAAGATCATCGTCTGTGATCAGCAGCGGAAGGTCCTGGCCGGAGAAACCGATGCGGCCCTGGACGCGGCGTTTCATCTGCACCTGGCGGATGCCACCAGGAACCGGGTCATCCAGAAGGTGGCCCATACCCTGACGGAAATCCTGGATGAAAGCCGCTCTGAGCCCCTGCAGAGTGGGGAGCGAAGCCGGGCTTCACTCATGGGCCATTTCAGGATCCTGGATGCGCTCGAGCAGCATGACAGCGAGATGGCTCTTCAGGCGATGAAGGAGCACCTGTTGGCGGTTGAGCGGGTGATGTTCGGGATCAGCGGGGAGAGGGCGGCTGATTTGGAAGGAGGAGCATGATGCCATCCCGATGGCTTTGCGGAGGCGTTGTCATGGTTCCGCTGACATAGGGTGGTTCAGGAACGCAGGTCGGGGAGGGGCACAGGCACGGGCTTGGCCGCAAGCCGCCCGGCACCTTTAACAGGGAGGAGTTTCACTTGCTTTACATCATTCTCGGTTATCTTGGAGTGGGGGCCATTGCCGGGGTCCTTGCCGGACTGCTGGGGATCGGCGGCGGCTTGATCATTGTGCCCATGCTGGTTTTCTGCTTCAGCCTGCAGGGGATTCCGGAGGAATACATGATGCACATCGCTTTGGGGACTTCCATGGCGAGCATCATGTTCACTTCGGTCTCGAGTTTCCTGGCCCATCACCGGCGCGGCGCGGTGCGGTGGCTGGTGGTTCGCCGCATTGTGCCTGGCATTCTGCTCGGCACCTTTCTGGGCACCTGCATCGCCGCGAGAATGTCGACCGATTTCCTCAAAGGCTTTTTCGTCGTCTTTCTCTATTATGTCGCCATCCAAATGCTCGTCAACAGGAAGCCCAAGCCCTCGCGGGAAGTGCCGGGACTGGCCGGCATGTTTGGGGTCGGCAATGTGATCGGGGTGGTGTCGAGCCTGGTCGGGATTGGCGGAGGCACCATGTCGGTGCCCTTCATGATGTGGTGCAATATTGCCGTGCATGAAGCGATCGGCACCTCGGCGGCCATCGGTTTCCCCATCGCCGTCGCCGGAACGGTGGGCTACATTGTCAACGGCTTTCAGGTGCCCGGTCTGCCGGAATACTCCCTGGGATACGCTTATCTGCCGGCGCTGTTTGGAATCGTCGCCGCCAGCGTGGTGACCGCACCGTTCGGGGTCTATCTGGCCCACAGCCTGCCGGTCAACCGACTCAAACGGGTGTTTGCCGTGCTGCTCCTGGCCGTTGGCACCCGCATGCTGGCCAGCCTATGGCCGATATGGCAGTGAACCGGCCCCGCTTTCCGGGTGCTGAACCTGGTCAACGTGTGCTGCTGTCTTTGTCCAGGATGTTCATCGTGGGCTCGTGACGGGGATAACGCGATGCTTCGAGGTTGGTCTGATGGGAAGGCTTGGTGGGCCGTGCTGGATTCGAACCGGCGACTCTCTGCTTAAAAGGCAGATACTCTACCTCCTGAGTTAACGGCCCACCCTATCTGCGCGTGGCAGACCTGTTCTCCTAACATGCACGCGGCTGAAGTGTCAAGAAGGAATCGGCCCGCCACGAACCGGATGGGAGCCGGCTCATAAGGCATGACAGCGCGGGGCACTTCACTGGAATTGGCCAAACGGGGCAACGGTGACGGCATGCTGTTCGAGGATCCCTCGGATCATGCTGCTCATCGCCACCGCTTCCGGGTTATCGCCATGAACGCATATCGTTTGAACTTTTAGAGGAATTTCGACCCCCTCAATGGTCGTGATCCGCTGATGTTTGACGAGGGCAAGAGCCCTCTCGGCCACCGCGCCGGGATCATGGATCACCGCCCCGGTTTGGCTGCGCGGCACCAGGGTGCCCTCGTTCGTGTAAGCCCGGTCGGCAAAGGCCTCTTCCACATGCCGGGTGCCGGTCAGGCGGGCCGCCTCCACCATTGGGGAACAGGCGAGGCATACCATGAACAGCTCCGCGTCCACGGCGCGAACGGCTTCGGCGATGGCGACGGCAATGCGGATGTCTCTGGCCGCCATATTGTAAAGAGCGCCGTGAGCTTTGACGTGCTGAAGACTCAAGCCCTCAGCACGGCAGATGGCCCGCAGGGCCCCGATCTGATAGATGATATCGGCTTTGATTTCTTCCGGAGAGGCGTTCATGGCTCTTCTTCCGAAGCCAACCAGGTCAGGGAAGGAGGGATGAGCGCCGACGGTGACCTGGTACTTCCTGGCGAGTCTCACCGTATGGGCCATCGTGGCCGGGTCCGCAGCGTGAAATCCGCAGGCGACATTGATTGATGAAACGAACGCCATAACCTCCTCGTCATGACCCAGGCGGTAGACCCCGAAACTCTCACCCATGTCGCAGTTGAGATCGATCCTCACGGAGTGCTCCTTTTCATCGGGGGCGCCTTTGCTCAAGCTTCCTGAGGCAGGTGACTGTGCAGATTCAGGTCCAGGAAGCGCTGGATGAGGTGATAGCGTCCTTCCTCCTCGCGCAGCGCGGCAACGGCTCCGGCATCGGACGAGCGTTGGAACCGTACCCTGTCGCCGGGGCGAGCCTGGGCCAGCAAGGGCAGACAGGGGCCGATCACCGTGGCGATTTTGGGATAGCCGCCCGTGGTCTGACGGTCGGCCATCATGACGATGGGTCTGCCATGGGCCGGCACCTGCACGGCGCCTTCCGGCAGCGCCTCCGAGATGATGTCCGCAGGGCCGCGGTGCCGGATTTTGGGCCCGTCGAGGCGGTAGCCCATGCGATCCGCTTCGAGGGACACCACATAGCTGCTCTCGAAGAAAGTCCGCAGGCCTTCCTCGGCAAAGAGATCGTCCTGCGGCCCGAGCATGACCTTCAGTATTATCTCGTGGCCATAGGCGGGCACCCAATCTACGGGCAAGGCGGCAGGAACGGCCGCCGCCCCGCTCAATCGGCCGGAGGGGAGGATGTCTCCCGGCTTCAGGGCACGCCCCTCCATGCCACCCACCGCCGCCCTGACGTAAGTTGACCTGCTGCCCAGGACGAGCGGTGTCGCGATGCCTCCACGAACCGCCAGGTAGGTGCGGCCCCCCGCCAAGGCCTCACCGAATGCCAGTACACTCTCGGCCGATACGGGCACCGCAGACCAGTTGGGTACCTTGACGCCGTCCAGGCGGGCCTGCATGTCGGCGCCCCCGAAAGCAACGAGACCCGCTCTCTGGAAGGCAAAGGTCCCCCCCCGCACGGTCATCTCCAGGACGGCCGCATCTTTCTGATTGCCCGCCAGCAGGTTGACGACGCGATACGCATACCGATCCAGAGCCCCCGCCACCGGCATGCCATAGGCCTGGTAGCCCCAGCGCCCACCATCCTGAACCGTCGTGAACCACCCCGAGTCAATGACCTTGATCATAACCCAGCCTCTCACGGGATACCGTCAAGACCTCAGGAACATATGAGCCTGACGCCACCTCGCGCGCAATCGTCCGGTAGCGGTCGGGCGTGATCGGGTAGAACTGCACGCAGTCGCCGGCGGAAAAGAGGAAAGGGCGGGCAGCATCGGGCTGGAAGGGCTTCAACGGCGTCCGCCCGATCAGCCTCCAGCCGCCGGGGCTGGCGACGGGATAGATTCCGGTCTGAGCACCGGCAATGCCCACGGAACCTGCGGGCACTCTGATGCGAGGCGCTGCCAGGCGGGGCGTGGCGATTTTCTCGGACATGCCCCCCAGGTAGGGAAAACCCGGGGTAAAACCCAGCATATACACCAGATAGGGTCCGGCGGTATGAATGGCGATGACCTCTTCAAGAGCAAGGCCATGATAGCGAGCCACTTCAGTCAAATCCGGTCCGTGTTCGCCGCCATAGCAGACGGGGACCTGGATGATGCGCACCATCTCCTCTTCGGCGGCCTCCGGCTCCGCTGCCGCTGCAAGTATCCGGGTAACGGCCTGGATCAGGGCCGGCCTGCTGAGGAGCAGCGGGTCAAAGATGATGAGCAGAGAGCAGTAAGCAGGGACGATTTCCAGGAGGCCGACGAGGCCTTCCTGGGAAAGCCTCCCCGCCAGTCGCCGAACCCTGGCGTTGACCCGCGGGGAGATTTCCTTGCCCATCTCCACTACCAACCCCCTCTCGCCGGCGCTCCGCATGCTGATCGCAGGCAAAGGCTCAGCCCTGGCCTGTTCCTGTCCCGCCGTACTCATGCCTCATCTTCCTCCTCGGGGTCGTAGGCTCTTTTTCTCATCCGCGAACGCACGAACGCCAGGACCGACAGGATGGCCCCGACGAAGAACAGCATTTCATAGAGATACTGACTGAGCCACAACAGCCACAGGTTGCGGCTTCTGAGCCCCTGGAGCCATTCCGCCTCCAGGCGTTCCGGAGAATTGGAGAAGGCGTGGTGCATCGCCTCATCGATGTCATCCCCTGTTTTCAGGCGCTCAAGCAGCGCGAAGAGACCTTCCTTGCCATGGCGGGCCACCAAAAAGTCGACAAAAAGGCGACTTTCCTCATAGGCTTGAAGGAGAGCTTGTCGCTCGGCCGGAAAACTTGCCGCCAACTGCCGCAGCGGGATGGGATGACGGGTGAGGCTGATCCCGCTGGTCACAAATCCCTGACCGGCGAGAATCTCCCCGAGACTCCCACTCAGCCACTGGCAGACACCCTCGTCCAGCCACCTGGGAAGGACGTCCCGGCTCACGTGGGCATGCAGGACCAGATGGCAGAGCTCGTGCTCCAGAGTCTCACGCAAAACATAGGGATTGGATGTGGCGGGGGAGAGGTGCATCACGATGGAGTGTTGTCGGGGAACGGCGAAAGCTGAGATCAGCGGGCTGCCGCTCATGCTTGCGAAAGCCTCCTGGTCTGCGATCAGCACCAGCCGGGGTGGCCGCCCGAGTTCCCAGCCCAGAGCAGCTTCCAGGCTCTTCCGCACTTCCGGATACATCTGCCGGATCTGCCGTGCCTGAACCTCCAGGCCCTCTTCCTGCAGCACGATGAGCTCCTGACTCCCGTCTTCGGCGCTGACGACGGCGCTGCCGGCGAGAAGGAGCCAAACGATGCAGGCAAGGAGCAAGGGCATCGCTGTCGTATTCTGCAAGGGCATCATGGCGATTCCGAGCTCGTTCCCATCCGAAAAGTGGGTATAAACACTGTGGGAGGGGCTTTCAGCCCCGATCGCGGCAGAATGCCGCTCCCACAAAACGGGGTTTCCGGATGAACACGAGCTCGCTCGGGCCCGAGCCGCGCCTGAATTATCAGGAGCATCACGCTCCGAAAGGCCAGGAGGCATACACGACGGTGCCCTTCCCGGGCTCGGAGGTGAGGGTAAAAGACCCCCCGGAAAGCTCCGTGCGCTCTTTCATTCCTCTGATGCCCATCCCCCTGGCAGGTTCGCCATTGGCAGCCATCGCGCCGTGTTCAAACCCGACGCCGTCGTCTTGAACGGAAAGCTTCAGCGTGGTTGGGGTTCCCGCGAGCGTGAGTGAGGCCGCTTTGGCGCCACTATGTTTGGCAATGTTATTCAAGGCCTCCTGGATAATCCTGAAAATGACAATCTTGAGCGACTCCGCGACTTCATCCTCCCTGATGCCAATGCGGGTCTCGAGACGGGTTTCAGGGTAGGTTTTCTGAAACTCACGGCAATACCACCCAATGGTCGCAATAATGCCCAGGTCATCGAGCACGGAGGGTCGCAACCCCATGTAAATCCTTCTCGCTTCTTCCATCACCTGTTGAATTTTGGGAACCAGACCCCCCAGTACCTGCACGGCAGCCTCCTGTTCCCCTCGGAGCAGAGCAAACTGGGCATTCTCCACATTGAACTTGAGGGCCGCCAGGGACTGGCCGATGCTGTCGTGCAGCTCCTGGGCGATACGCTTGCGCTCTTCTTCCTGAGCCCGGAGCAGTTGAGAGGAAAGCTCCCGGAGCCGCTTTTCCGAGCTTAAAAGAGCGTCCCGGGCACGGCTGCGCTCGGTGATATCACGAATGGACTGGATCGCTCCCAGCAGATTTCCCCGGCGATCGAAGAGCAATGACGCCGTTACCCAGAGCCACGCCTCCCGGCCGTCATGGGTCATGGTCACCCGCTCTTCTCCGAAAACCGTATTCCCCTGGCTGGCGACGGAGTCATAACGCTCGACCACTTCCCGGTCACCCCCCATCAGAAAATCGATGAGCATCGGTCGGGGCTCCCCATAAAAGGGGGTACTGCAAGCGTAGTTGCCTTTGCCGAGGATCATCTCCTTCTTGACGCCGGTCATCGCCTCGATGGCGCGATTCCAGGCAATCACTCTCTTTTGGCGATCGATGACAAAGGTGGCGTCTGGGAGAAACTCGATGATGGCCGACAGCTGTTCGTCCGTTGCTTGCAGCGCGTCCCGGATCAGCTTGCGTTCGACCATTTCCCGATTCAGCACTTCGTTGGTCCTGTGCAGCTCACGGGTCCTCTCCTCGACCAACCGTTCCAGGTCTTCCTGCTGGTTCCTGAGCTCCTCCTCGGCGCGTTTGCGCTTGCTGATATCCCGATTACTGCCGCGGATGCCAAGCATCTTCCCGTTGTCATCCCACACCGGGTGGCACAGATGTTCTATCCACCGTTCGGTCCCATCCTCACGGATGATGCGGAAGGCCATGGCTCTCGGCCCCAGGCACTTATCCTCGCTCTCTTGAAACGCCAGATAGCGCTCCCGGTCCGAGGGGTGGATGATGCGGGAGAGCAGGTGGTGATCGCGGTGAAAGTCGCTTGCCGGATAGCCGGTGATGCGTTCACAGGAAGGGGAGCTGTAGACGAAGTGCCCATCGGGGCCAATCCAGAACTCCCAGTCGTGAGTGTTCTCCGCCACCATGCGGTATTTGAATTCCGTCTCGCGCAACGCTTCTTCCCACTGTTTCCGTTCGGTGATGTCCATGAACATCCCAAAGCCGCCGGCAAAGCCTCGCGCTTTGTCAGTCAGGCCCGTCACCGAAACGATGGCCCAGAGGGGACTTCCATCCTTGCGCTTCAGGCGGCATTCAAAACGGTCCCCGAGGTTCTTTTGCATGAGTTCCATGCGCGCCCGATAATCTTCGAGATCCTCCTCAAAGACAAAATCGGACGGGGGACGGCCAAGGACCTCGGAGGCCTCACGGCCGAGCATCTCGGCCATGATCCGGTTGACAAAGGTCGTTCGCTGCGCGGCATCGATTCCCCAAATCCCTTCATTGGCCGTTTCCACGATGCAACGATAGCGTGTTTCGCTTTCACGCAAGGCTTCCAACATTTGCCGGCGGTCCGTGATGTCGTGGATTACCCCCTGCAGAAAAAGAACACCGCCCCGTTCATCGCAGACCTTCTGGATGATTTCGAGGACCCACCTGACCTGCCCATCCTTGCAGACAATGCGGTACTCTCGCTGGGCAAAACCGTTGGCGGCGCACGCAAGCACCGAAGCCCCGGGCACCGGGGAATCATCCGGGTGCACCAATTCACTCCACTTCGGGTTCCCGCTGAGGAGATCCGCCTCCGGATAGCCCGTCAAATCCTCCACCGAACCGTGGAGGAAGATGGGCGACAAATTCAGATCTCCCCGGTAGACAACACCCTTGAAGGTTTGAGGATCATTAGGGCGGCACCTTTGGTCTTCCGATAACGCCATTCCAGATCGGGTTCGCACAGGCAGCTCTTTCTGCAGAGTTTGAATTCAGTACACAATTATACTCGATAAGGCTAAATTTTTGCACCCAGCTAATGCTCGGTTCAGGCGCTGCGAAGGTGAATTGCCTGGATATGCTGTCCATGCCGAAAAGAGACCGGTACGCTCGGTGAGGGGCCAGCAGGCTGGGTCCCGGTGAGCTCTTTTGTCTTTAACTGCAAACGCCGGTTATGGTTTAATGATTCCAGCCTCTGCCGTCTTTCCATTGCAGAGGCAAATCCGGCCAACGCCGTTGGTCATGAGACGTGAACCCATCAAGGGATTGTTGTTATGACGCTGCGCTCTTCGTGCATGCTGGTCGCCGCCTTGGCTGTCACCCTGGCGTTTTCACCCCATGGCCAAGCCGCTCAGGTCAAGGAACAAACCACCCTGCAGCCCCAACCCACCACGATGCCGGATGTGGTTTGGGTGGCTGATTTTGCCATCGAGGTCGCGGCGGTCAAAGAAGATTCCGGCCCCCTGGGCGGTGGCGGCCTGCTCAAAGGCAGTCGCGTGCAGCGCCTGAATCCCCTGCACCACCAGGAGAGCCCGGAGGCCACCGCCAGAAACCTGGTGGAGCAACTCGCCGAAGGCCTCACGCAGGATCTGCAGGGAAGTCGAGTACCGGCGAGGCGCCTCTTGCACGGTCAACCCCAACCAGGCAAGGGCTGGGTGGTTAATGGCCGCTTTCTCGAAGTGGATGAAGGAAATCGCCTGCGCCGCGCCGTGATCGGGTTCGGCGCCGGGGCTACCGACATGGAAATCGAAGTCGAAGTGACCGACCTGAGCAACCACCCCGGCAACCCCTTTCTTGTGCTGGGTTCAACCACCGGGACGGGAAAATCTCCGGGAGCGGTGGTCACCCTGAATCCCTATGTGGCTGCCGCGAAATTCGTCCTGGCCAAGAACGCCACGGAAAAAGACGTGGCCGGCACCGCTGCCGGCATCGCGGCCGAAATCGTCAAATACATGAAATCCCGAGGGCTTTTGCGCTGACCTGCTGCGCTGACGAGCTGTGCCGCAAGAAGCCGCGCTGGTGTTGAGCTCATTCTCAACCACGAAGGACACGAAGAGCACGAAGAAAGTACGGCGTGCCCTTCATGGTCTTGGATGTCTGATCAC
>CAZDKX010000167.1:0-10836 GCA_964505935.1 uncultured Syntrophobacteraceae bacterium | reverse complement strand
TCGTGCCGCTCATCATGGACCAGCTCGAAGAGGTTTCGCTGGCCAACAAATCGCGCCTGGGTAATCAGCGCAAAGGCCTGCTGCGCCGGGCCAAATTCCTGGTGCTGCCGCTGTTTCAACGGTCGCTCATCCGCACTGACGAACTGGCCCTGGCGCTGGCTGCCAGAGGCTTCCGGGAAGACCGACCCGTGCACTTGCCGCCCGTGCCGTGGGCACATGTGATGGTCTTGCTCCTGGTGGGAGCGGTCAGCGCAGCGTGCTCACCCATGGGAACGGAGTTGCTCAAGGAATGTTTGCTGAAATGTGGGCTTTGACGGACTGAAAAGCGAATATCCAATAGCCAACAAGAAACCGGCGAAAAGCGAATATCCAATATCCAACAAGAAACCGCAGAATGATGAGGGAAACGGGCAAAAGCGAATATCCAATAGCCAACAAGAAACCGGTGAAAAGCGAATATCCAATATCCAACAAGAAACCGCAGAATGACGAAGGAAACGGGCAACAATGGGTTCATCTGGTGCGACTGATTGGCTGGCTCCCCGAGCTATGATGTCTTCTTCTGATTTTGCCGGGCTGTTCTGATGCTTGTTACGAAGATCGAAATGAGTTGATCGTTTTCATCCAAGAGAGGTTCGATTTTCGATTCAGGTTTTATGAGGCTGGCTCTCACGATCATGCGCAGCCATGTTCGCGTTTCCCGCAACTCTTTGAGGCAGATTTTCATTTTATGGATGAAATCGAGGCGGGATTCCGCGCTTTGTGCTTCGCCATAGTTGGGCGCCGGCGATGTTCCACTCCGAATGAGTTGTCCGGCAACATGGATGCCAACTCTTGACTTCGGCAAGGATTCAGCCACCCGGATGACTCTTACTGCGAAATCAATCAGGCGATCTTCAAGGTCGAAATCTCTGATTTCCTTGCTCATGCTCCCTTTCCATGTTCAAGACCGAACGTTCACCCTCGACCCCTCCCACTTCGAAATTCTGCGGTTTCTTGTTCGATATTGGATATTCGCTTTTCGCCGGTTTCTTGTTGGATATTGGATATTCGCTTTTCAAAACCTGCAAAATGTCTACCGCTCCTTCTGATCCGTGCCACCGACCCGCTCAAGATCGCCTTCGATCCGCCTCAGCGTCTCCGCATCAACGCTCACCGCCGCCGTCTCCCCTTCCCTTTCCAGCCAGACTGTCGCTGGGGCACGTCCTTGCTGGGGAGGCTTTTCCCAGCTGAGCGCAAGCAGACGCTTTTTCCCCGCATCGTGCAGCTCAAGCCTGCACCAGGGTTTGGAGGCTATCGGCGGCACGGGCTCGATCGTTTGCTGATATTCCGCATCCCCCAGGTCCCACAGAAGGGACCTCACCGGCCACGGTTCCTTGAGAGGCCCCGGCGGTTGTTCTCCCTTCTTGAGTCCCCATTGGTCTTCTTCAAGGCGCACGGCATGGCCCTGAGATTCGTTGAGATTCCAGGCAAGCTCTTTGATTTCATCGGGTTTGAGGCCCAGGATGGACCGATCCTGCAGCTGCTGAAGGTTTCTGGGAAGGTCATCCAGAGTGCTGGCCGCAACCTGCACCACGGCCGCCAGTTGTGAGCTCAGCGCCGCCACCTGCTTCACGTCCTCCTTTTTGTCCGCCAGTTTGAGCTCGGCCTGCACGCCGGCTTTGAGCTGCATGGTTATGGTCACCAGGGGGGGCTCCAGACCATGCGACGGCAGGTTCCTGGGCTCATTTTCGAGAAACCCCTGCGCCCTCAGCCAGTGCACCTGTTCGATCAGGTTATCGACTTTGCTCTTCTTGACTTTCATCTCCGGGTTTGCCGGTGCAATCCACTCCCTTTCTCCGGAGGCGAGTTCGAGGGCGGTGGCATTACCGTCGCGCCATGCCACCCTGATGCCGGTGACCTCATCGCGCTGAAAGGTGAAGAGCTGTTTTTTCCTCAGATCGTCCAGTCCCCGGTTGAGGGCTGAGCGATTGCCTTCCGCGATGAGAAAAACCCTGGCCTGGTCGCCGGTTTTGGCATAGGAACCGTCTCCTGTCGGGTTCTTGTCGCCCACGACCAATTCGTGCGCCTGTTCCCCCGCCTGGAAGCGCAAGGTGAACGGCGGCTCAAGCAAGCCGAACGGCTTGAGGTCACCGGGAGCAGCGAGGATTTCCCGTTCGGCTTCAAGGTTTGACAAAGCACCGAGCAGGTCCTGGACGGAGAAAGGGTCGGCCTCCGTCTTGATGGGTTCGACAATCTGCCACTGCGCTTCCTTTTTCAATTGAACCGAATCCCGGCCCTTGCCTGAAAGCGTGAGTGCCTTCACGCTATCAGTCTGAAAATGGAAGACCTTCCTGGCTTCCTTGGCCGCCGTCTCCTGCTGTCTTTTCTGGACGACTTCGAAATAGAAGTAATAGCCGCCCACCAGCAGCAGCACCAGGAAATAGGCAAGCAGACTCCGCCACTTCATCGCTGAGCCCTCCGCGCACGATAGACCACCAGACCGGATGCCACCACCAACAGGGGCACGAGCACCAGCACCACCAGAAAGATGGTCCAGGCCTGAGTCTGGGTCATGAGCATCGGCTGGTTGAGCTTTTCTTGAGATTTGATGGAGATGAGGTTCTTCTCTTCGGCAAGGAAATTGACCATATTCAATAGCAGGTCCTGATTGCCCGAAAGGCCGAAGTAGGTATTCGCGGCAAAATCGGAATCCCCGACAACGAGCAGGAATGCAGGATTCGCTTGCGGTTCATTCGGCTCTTTCGAATCAACCTGGCCATCTTTGCCGGCAGTGGTGCCGGGTCCCGCCGCCTCTTTCGGGCGGCGCGCAATCTCCGCCAGTACCGCCAGGGAAATCGGTCCGACCGTATCCGCTTTTTCGTCGAAAGCGGCCTCCCCCTGTTTGAGCATCTCCTGGTCTTTTTCCGCCCAAGCGTTTTCCGAAGTAGATGCAAGGGCTTCGAGCACAATGCCGGGAGGCGGCTCCTTGGCGGGAGAAACCGAGCGGGCTTCCGGGTAAAAAGTGGCCAGCTCAAAGTTCTCCGTGATCCGGTGGGCTCCGTATTCCATGACCACGGGCATGAGATAACTGCCGCCAAAAACCCGGCTGAGCTTGTCAATCACTATATCATCTCCCAACTCCACCCCATAATCCTTGAGGAACTGGGTCAGGCCGCCATCGTGATACGGATCGAGGAAGACCATCAGCTTGCCGCCATCGTCGAGAAAGGCTTTCAGGGTGGCAATTTCCTGGGGGAAGAGCGGCTTTTGCGGGCCGGCAACCACGACCAGGGCCGCATCGGCAGGGATTTCCGCCTTCTGCAGCAGGTTCAGGTCGGCTGTGGTGTAGTTCTCTTTCACAAGAGCCTCACGAACTGACGAATAGCCTTCCTTATCACTCATTTCCAGGGATCGTTCGCCATGTCCGGCAAGGAAGTAGAGCTTCTTGGGTTCGTTCCGGGTGAGCTTGAGCAGCGCATTGGTCAGCCCCTCCTCATCCGCATTGGGGATGGCCTGTTTCTTGCCATATCCTTCGAGCACCAGTGTGCCATAGGAACGAACTTCATAGCGTTTGGCCACATCGGGCTCCCGGTCGGGATCGATGAATTCATATTGGATCTTTGGGCTCGCGTAGCGATAAGTCTCCAGGAGGTCCGTGGCTTTCGTCTGCTCCGGGGCGGCGGTGGCATAGAAAGCCTTAATGGTGATCGGCTGATCGAGGGCATTGAGTATGGTACGCGTCTGTTCCGAAAGGGTAAAGGCACCCGATTCAGTCAGGTCCACGCGCCAGGGGTGGCGCTCGGCAATGAGGGCCAGAAAAGCAAGAATACCGAGGAGGGAGAGGGTCGAAAGGACTGCGCTCGACCCGTAAGTCCACACACGTTTGGTTCTACTGCTCTGGGTCATGATGTTCCTTTCCTGAAGCTTGCGCCAGGACCCAATCGCCGTGAAGGCTTCCGGGATCGCCGGCACAGGCGCTAACCCCGCCACCGGTAACTGGCCATCTGTCTCATGGTAAGAAAGAGGAAAAAAACGGTAAAGATCAGGTAATAAAGGAGGTCCCGGGAATCAAGCACCCCCTTGGAAAAGGTATCGAAGTGTCTGATGACGGAAAGGTAATCGATGACCTCCCCCAGACCTGCCCCGGCATAGGACTTGGCCCAACCGATGACCCAGAGCATCAGGAGACCGCCGAAGGCCAGCACGGCGGCAATGATCTGGTTCTGCGTCACGGAGGAGGTGAAGGTCCCGAGGGCCATGAACGAGCTTCCGAGGAGAAAGACCCCCAGATAGCCGCACAGAATCGGTTTCCAGACCGGGTTGGCCATTTGGTTCAAAAGGAAGATGCCGGGGAGAGTGCCGGCCAGGATCACGGCATAGGCGCTCACCACCGCCGCGAACTTGGCGAGAATGATGGCACGATCGGGCAGGGGATAGGTGAAGAGCAGCTCGATCGTCCCCGACTTGCGCTCCTCGGCCAGGAGGCGCATGGTGAGGAGGGGTGAGAGCAGCAGGAGGACGATGCTGAGATCGAAAAAGAACGGCCGCAGTACCATTTCCATGATATTCATCTGCCTGGCCATCATGGGATTCTGGGCAGCCTGAAAGCTGAGCAGGTTGTAATAGACGACCGCACTGTAAAAGAAATAACCGGCCAGCACCAGGAAGGTGAAGGCCACGGCGTAGAAAATGGGCGATGCGAAGAGGCTGTAGAGCTCCTTGCGATAAACCGACGCAAACCCTTTCATCACTGGCTATCCTCCAGAGGTGATTCTTCCGTCACAAGCTGCACGAAGATGTCTTCCAGGCTCAGGTCGACGAGCTTCAGTTCCAGCAGGTCCATACCCCGCTCAACCACCAGGCGCGCGATATCCGGACGCAGATCACCCGACCGGTCGGTCTCCACGAAAACCCGCCCTTGATCCCCCTCGGCCAGGGATACCTTCTGCACCCCTGCGAGGCTTTCCAGGGCCGATGTTAGTTCGGCCGCATTGCCCCCGACCTGGAGCTGCACCTGAGCAGACTTCTGCAATTGACTGGTGAGGTTGGCCGGACTGTCGGTCGCGATGATCTGGCCCTTATTGATGATCAACACCCGCTGGCAGATCTGGGCCACCTCGGGAAGGATGTGACTGCTCAGCAGTACGGTATGTTTTTCCCGCAATTCCTGGATGAGCCGCCGAATTTCGATGATTTGCGTCGGGTCCAGCCCGATGGTGGGCTCATCTAGCACCAAAACGGAGGGGTTGTTCAGGAGCGCCTGCGCCAGTCCCACCCGCTGCCTGAAGCCCTTGGAAAGATGACCGATGATACGATGAGCGGCCGTCTCCAGACCGCAGACGCCGATGACCCGCCTCACTTCGGCCTCGAGCTTCCTGCTTTCCACTCCCTTGGCCCCCGCCGCAAAACGCAGGAAGCCGCGCACCGTCAGGTCACCGTAAAGCGGCACATTCTCGGGCAGATAGCCTACCTGGCGACGAACCTCCAGAGACCGCTCAAAACAATCCAGCCCGCCGATTCTTGCTGCGCCGGCTGACGGCGGCATATAGCAGGTCAAGATGCGCATGGTCGTTGATTTCCCAGCCCCATTCGGTCCGAGGAAACCGACCACCTCGCCCCGGTCAATGGTGAAGCTCACATCCCGGATGGCCGGCAGAGGCCCGTAGTACTTCGTCAGTCCTTCCGCTTCAATCATAATACTCCCTCATTTCGGCTGATTATTGGCATTGCAGGAAAGGAGATGCTGATCAAGGCCGGTACAGATGCATCGGGCGAGCCTGGCGCACCGTTTTGGTGCCCAGGGAGGTGGCGCATACCTGGCAGAGATATTCATGGAGCTCTCCGTCAGGCAGGACTAGCAGCAGCCGGCTCCGTACCGGCATGGCCCGCTTGCAGCGGGGACAGTAGAGCGCAGACGCATTGAAGTCTTCGTATTGGCCGGAAGTTGCTCTTGGCCGCATGATTCATTTCCCCATTATCGGCAGCCTCAGGACATCGCTTCCCGTGAATGGCCTGACGAGGCATCCTTCTCGCGATCCTTGCGCCTCGGCCAGGGCCATTTCCTGACCTTTTCCTCACTCTTGGTCTTTTCCAATTCCATGAGCTCGCGCAGCAGTTCTTCCTGGCGCGGCCCCAGGCGCGTGGGAATTTTCACCTGGACCTCGAAGAAGAGATCGCCCCGCCCGGGACCACGCAAACGGGCCACCCCATCCCCGGGAAACCGAATGACGGCACCGGGCTGAGTGCCGGGCTGGATGGTGATGGTTTGCTTGCCTTCGAGAGTCGGGACCTCTACCTGGTCGCCCAAGGCCGCCTGGGCGTAAGAAATGGCAACCCTGCCATAGAGATTGTCGCCATCGCGCTCAAACAATTCATGAGGCTTGACGTGCAGCCGTACGTAGAGGTCACCGGGTTGGCCGCCACGATAGCCACTCTCCCCCTCACCCCGAAGCCGCAGGCGCGTCCCGTTGTCAACGCCGGCGGGGACCTTCACTTCCACTCGCTTGGGTTCTTTTGATCGGCCCTGCCCGCGGCAGTGACTGCAAGGGGAAACCAGCACCTTTCCCGTTCCCTGGCAGCGTGAGCAAGTCGTGCTGATCCGGAAGAATCCCTGGGATTGAACGACCTGGCCGCTGCCCTGACACATGGGGCACGTCGTCTCGCGGGTCCCCGGTTCCGCCCCACTGCCGCCGCAATGCTGACATTCGATAAAGGTCTGGACCTGAATTTCCTTCTCGACACCAAAGACCGCTTCTTCAAAGTCCAGGGTCAGGTCATAGAGGAGGTCATCACCCGGTCGCGAGGCGGTTCGGGGCCGCGAAGAGCCGCCAAAGCCGAAGGAGAAGAAATCCTGGAAGATATCCCCAAAGGAACTGAAGATATCTTCGAAGCCACGGAACCCTCTAAACCCTGAGCCCTGCAGACCTTCATGTCCGTAAGTATCATAGATACGGCGTTTTTGCGGGTCATGCAGCACTTCGTAAGCCTCGGCAGCCTCCTTGAACAACTCCTCCGCCTCCTGGTTCCCCGGGTTCCGATCGGGGTGATACTTGAGGGCCAGTTGCCGATAGGCCTTCTTTATTTCGTCTTCCTCCGCCTGGCGCGAAACGCCCAGCACCTCGTAATAATCTCGCTTGGCCATGCTGCTGCTGTTCCTCCGTGACCTTCCTCTGTATTATGCTGGCAGGACCGCTGCCGTGAAAAAGTCGTAAACACGATCAAAAGGCTTGTCAAGACCTTTGAAAGCTGACTGAAGGGGCCCCCCAGGCCTAGGACCCTGGCTCGTCAGGAGGGACACCAACGCCACTCAGACGGTTAGCTTCCGCAGCGAAGGCCAGCTTGCCCAGTTCTTGGGCCCGTTTCGCGACAGCAACCCATTCATCGCTGCCGGGTTCAATCCCAAGGAGGTGCGCAATGCGACGAAAAAGAAAGGCATTACCCTCGTCACGGGCCCTGCCGAAAAGTCTGGAGAGGGCCTCGCCGGCATCAGCCTTTTCATAAAAATCAACCGCGTCATACAATGACCCGGTCTCTTCGTAGTGTTCACCCCAGGAACGCAGCACTCCGGCAGATGCCGCCTCATCGTTCAGCATCTCCCGCTTCTCGAGGCAGCTCAGGTCGTATTTCTTCGCCATCTAGTCTTCTTCCTGGTCGGGAAGTTCCCCGACTTCGTCATATTCGAGCGCGGCGTCGTATTTGGTTTCGGCCTCGAAATTCTCCCTCACCTCCATCCTGCTGGCATCCTCGGTCGCAGAGGCACTGATTTCGGGCAGGGC
This sequence comes from uncultured Syntrophobacteraceae bacterium, assembly GCA_964505935.1. Lineage (GTDB taxonomy): Bacteria > Desulfobacterota > Syntrophobacteria > Syntrophobacterales > Syntrophobacteraceae > JADGQM01. The sequence continues at coordinate 3,079 of CAZDKX010000167.1, read as the reverse complement.
TCTCATTTCATCGAGTTGCCGAATGTTATCCGGGGTCACCTTTCCTGCGGCAATTTCGCGCAGGGAAAGGACCACCTCTTTGTTCTTGGGACTGTCCACAAGCAGGTGGGACCCGCTCCGCAACTGCAGCACTCTGCGCACTGCCAGATGAACCAACCCAAAGCGAGTTTCCACTTTTTCCAAACAATCTTCAATGGTTACACGAGCCATCTGGGCTCCTCCTTCATACCCGGCCGACCACTGCCGATTAAACGCCAGCAATCGAATGCCAATGTTCATCCCCTTCCCGTTCAACTCCTCAACAGGGGTGGTTTCTATAAAACAAATTGATCGGGAATGACAATGATAATTGCACAGAAGAGCTGCTTAGCCTTTCTCTTCAGCGTAGCGAGCAAGGGTGAAGAGAAAATCTCCCAAACGGTTCAGGTAAGCATGGACTTCGGGGTTATCAAGGTCTCCGGACTCCTTCAGAGCAACGCAGCGGCGCTCGGCGCGTCGAATGATCGTTCTGGCGAGATCCACGGCAGCACCTACGGCATTGGCGCCCGGAAACACAAACTGGCGTGGCAGCGGCACCTCCTGCTGCAATTCGTGAATCCATTGCTCCAATCTGGCAATGCGGGAGGGCTCAATGCGGTATTCGGCCGGCCCGTCGCCTTCGCAGGCCAATTCGGCACCAAGCACCAGCAAGTCTTGCTGCACGGCGCCAATCATCTCCTTGATCGAGGAATTCCGCGTCATGGCTTTTGCCATTCCCATGGCGGAACTCGCTTCATCGAGCGTTCCGTAGGCCTCGGGCCGCAAACTCGCCTTTGACACCCGAGTTCCCGTCAGCAGACTGGTTTCCCCAACATCTCCTTTTTTTGAAAATACGAAAGTATCCACCTCACCCCCCCCTTATCACTCCTGATCAGTGTCTCTGACCCTCATGCAGCGGCCGGTTCACCCGGTTTCCGAGCGACGCACGGATTTCTGAAAGCAATTGGTTGGTCGCCTCCTCGATCCTGGAGATATCTCTCTCATCCATGGTCTCATCATTTACCTTCTCGAGCGATTCCCGCAAACGCTCAAAGCGTTCAATGACATCCTGCCGAATCTTGCCCTTGCCGAGAGTCTTATCCAGTTCCAAAATGGTATCGACACAGCTCTCCACCCGCAGTTTGAGATGCTTGTGGCCGGGTTTGTCCTGCCGACACCACTTGGGCATGATCAGCCTTTCCCTATATCGGAGAGTTCCCTCTACTGCGGAGTTCGTCATTGAATTTCGCATAGGCTATTTCATACTCGCCCATTACATGATGCAGCATCCCCTGAAGTTGCTCAACATCCTGAGTATTCACGACCAGGTTCACACCCGCGCGAAATGCCGTCATGCGGTCAAGCGTGGGCGACTCATCGCAGAGCAGGCACAGCCAAAGATCCCTTCTCTGGGTCATGGGCAGGCGCTGCAGATAGCGCAACACCGGGTCCTCGCGGAGGCTCGAAGCAGTCCCCCTTGCATGCAACACCACAAAATCATATTGAGTCCCGGCAAGTTGACTCAGGGCGGAAGCAGGGGTCTGCGAAACGACGACGTTCCAATCTCGCCCGCTCATTGCCTGGGCAACCTTTTCAGCTAAGGCCTGTTCCTCAATTGCCACCAGGACCTTTTTGCCGTGCCCCGTAATCATCCGCAGCAGAGTCAGGTCCTTGCCTTGATGAACCGGGGCGTCCTCCGCCACCATCGCTTCCTGACAAACAGCACACTTGAGCTCGCCCGCGGTCTTGTCCCGCAAAGCATCGTCAGGGATGGAAAGGACGGTACGACATCGTCTGCAGATAAACGTCACCATAATATTCCTCACCAATGATGATGCTCGAAGTTCCGTCGCCCGAGCGTTGGAAGCATACTATACTCGCCAACGGTAGAAAAGTTCGTTTTGAGCACTGAAGAATATCATCTTCACCGACCATGACAATAAAGGGGGTTTGACAATGCCGGATTTTAGCAATAGATGGATGATACCTTTGCACCTTCATTCGCCTGTTTCAACCGAGTCAAAGGAGGAATTTCAAGCATGGAAAGAGTGCGATTCGGGCAGACAGATCTTGAGGTTTCCGTCCTGGTTTTGGGCACCTGGGTCACCGGGGGATGGGCGTGGGGAGGCACTGATGAACGTGAATCCCTCAGAGCCATCCTGCGGGCTTTCGAGGCCGGCATTAATTTTATTGACACCGCCCCGGTCTATGGCTTTGGCAAAGCCGAGGAGATTGTGGGAAAGGCCCTGCGGGAGTGGGGAGCTCGAGATCAACTGGTGATCGCCACCAAATGCGCCCTGGAATGGGATGAGAAGCAGAACATCCGCAGAAATGCGAGCCCGGCCAGGCTTATGCAGGAAGTCGATCAGAGCCTCCAGCGCCTGGGAGTGGAGCGGATCGACCTTTATCAAATCCATTGGCCTGACAGCCAGACGCCTTTCGAGACTTCCATGGAAACCATGGGGAGACTCCAGGAAGCCGGTAAGATCCGCTACATCGGGGTCAGCAACTTCAACCGCGAACAAATCATGGCCTGCCAGCGTGTCGCCCGGGTTCACAGTCTCCAGTCGCCCTTCAACGTATTTGAACGGGAGATCGAAGGCGAGCTCCTGCCCTTCTGCGAGGCTGAAAGTATTGCCACCATGGCCTACGGCGGCCTGTGTCGGGGGCTGCTCACCGGAAAATTCAGTGGCCGGGAGACTTTTCCGAGAGGGGATTTGCGCCGCGCCGACCCTAAATTCAAGCCCGATCGCTTTGGGCAATATACCAAGGCGGTGGGGGATTTGAAGAAACTGTCGGACAAGTACCAAAAAACCCCTGCGCAGTTTGCTTTGCGCTGGACCCTCCAGCAGCCCGGCATCACCACGGTGCTGGCAGGAGCAAGGACCGCGGCTCAGGTGGAAGACAACGTGGGGGTCTCCGACTGGCGGATCGAAGCGGAAGACCTCGAAAAAGTCGAACATATCCTGAGCAGTCGCATCAAGACTCCCGTCGGTCCCGAATTCATGTCGCCCCGCAAAGAATGAGAGGGGGGGGTGATTTCGGATTTCGGATTTCGGAT
>CAZDKX010000166.1:0-10857 GCA_964505935.1 uncultured Syntrophobacteraceae bacterium | reverse complement strand
GCTCTCGACCCTGACCATGCGCGTGATCAAGCAGAATCTCTTCTGGGCTTTTTTCTACAATTCTCTTGGCATTCCCGTTGCTGCCGGTGCGCTCTATCCTTTCTTCGGCATTCTCCTCAACCCCATGTTTGCCGCGGCGGCCATGGCGATGAGCTCCGTGTCCGTGGTGAGCAATGCGCTCCGTCTCAGGCGCCTGTGGGGGCGACAGAGGCATGGGACTGGAAGTTAGCAGGGCATAACTTCGAACTGGTAGGGGGACGGCGCTTGGCCCCGCCGTTGGCGGGACTACCGACTGTCCTCGCAAAATGGTGTTTTTCAGCAGACTTAGCTCAAGGAGGCAAGCACATGGATCGTTATGTATGTCAGGTTTGTGGGTATGTGTATGACCCTGCGGCGGGAGATCCCGATAATGGGGTAGCTGCGGGAACCAAGTTTGAAGATCTGCCGGATGATTGGACCTGCCCGGTGTGTGGAGCGTCGAAGGATGATTTTGAGAAGGAATGAGCCGGGAGGATAAAAGGGAAAAAAAAGGAGTTCAGGAAATGATTTTTAACTTTAATGCCGCTGAAGTGTTCGATATTGCTATCAAGATTGAGGAAAATGGCAAGCGCTTTTATGACCGGAGCCGGGAGATCATCAAGGATCCCGAGGTGCAGAAGCTGTTTGCGGAGCTTGGCCAGGAGGAGGTCAAGCATAAGGAGAAGTTCACCACCCTCAAGAGCCAGCTTCCCAAGAGGACCGGGGCGGGCGCTGTCTTCGACCCGGATAATGAGCTCGATATGTATCTCAAAATGATGGCGGACCAGCACGTTTTCGTCAGTAGTGAAGGCGTGGAGGGCCAGCTCGGCAAGATTCAGAGCGCCACGGATGCTTTGAAAATGGCCGTCGAGTTTGAAAAGGATTCGGTGATCTTCTTCCTCACCATGCAGGACGCCACGGAAGAAGCCCAGGGCAAGGAATTCATCGGTGCGCTGGTCAAGGAAGAGCAGGAGCATTTGCGGCGTCTTGCCCTCGAATTGAAACGCCTTGGGCGGAAGTGAGGCCTCGGCCGTTTTACCCACTGCTTGTCCAGAGTTCTCCACTCTCAGCACCAACGCCTGTCGGCCCGGGGTTCGAAACGGGCCGACAGCTTCTCAGCGAGGAGTAAACAAACGATGGAAAAAAAGGTGAAGATTTTCGCCGCGCCGACCTGCGGCTACTGTGCTCAGGCCAAGGAATACTTCACGGAAAAGGGGATCGCCTTTGAAGCGGTTGATGTAACCAAGGATGCGGAGGCTTTCGCGGAGATGAGGAAGATATCGGGAGGCGCACGCAGTGTGCCGGTGATCGCCATCGGCGATGAAGTCATCGTCGGCTTTGATCGGGGAGCGGTGGAGAAAGCCCTGCAGGGGGCATGATCCGCAAAGCTTATCGTGGAGTGCCCGACCGCTTCTGAACGCCGTGAGGATACCGCCCATGGAAGTAGTCCTGTACAGCATTGATGGATGTCCCTTTTGTGAAAAAACCAGAGAGCTCCTGTCCACGAGGAATATCGTCTTCAAAGAGATTGCGGCGCCGCTTGGATCAAAGGCCTGGGAGGAGATGAAGCAGAAGACCGGAGGCGAGTCGCCCCCCCAGCTCCTCATCGGTGACGTGGCCGTCGGCGGCTATGCCGACCTTGTCGACCTGGATCACACCGGCAAGCTTTATGAATACCTCGGCATGAAGCATGCGCATCCGGCTTATCAACTTTATGACGTCATCATTATCGGGGCCGGTCCGGCGGGTTTGAGCGCCGCCATCTACACCATCCGGAAACTGCTGAAGACCCTCATCATCAGTGAGGATATTGGCGGTCAGATTGCCTGGACCAGTGATGTCGAGAACTATCTCGGCTTCAGCCAGGTCAATGCGGCGGAGCTGGTGAGCAAGTTTGAGAGCCACGTCAAGAGGTTCGAGGTGGAGAAGGTGATTGGCGGGGAGGTCAGCGCCGTTGATTTGGTGGGGCGCAGCAAACGGGTCACGACCCGGGACGGCAAGGCCTACTTTGGCAAGACCGTGATCATTGCCACCGGCGGCCGCCACCGGCCGCTCAATATTCCCGGCGAAAAGGAACTTCTCGCGAAGGGTCTCACCTATTGTTCAACGTGTGATGCCCCATTGTTCGCCGGTGCCGAAGTGGCGGTGGTGGGGGGCGGGAATTCCGCTCTCGGGGCCGTGATCGATCTGCTCAACATCGCCACCAAAATCACGCTCATCTCGCTTACCCCGCTTACGGGAGACCCCGTTTACCGGGAGAAAGTGCTCAAGTCGGACAAGGTTGAGGTATTTACAGGGCACCAGCCCACCCGGGTACTCGGGGAAACCATGGTCGAGGGGCTGGAATTCAAGTCGCTGGCTACCGGCGAGGTCAGGACCATCAAGGTGGAAGGAGTGTTTGTGGAGATTGGCATCCAGCCTAACACCAGCCTTTTCCTCGATATCCTGACCACCAACGATAAGGGAGAAATCCTGGTCGATACCGAATGTCGCACAGGATTGGCGGGGGTTTTCGCCTGTGGGGATGTGACCAACGTGCCCTTCAAACAGGTGGTGGTTGCCGTCGGCGAGGGGGCCAAGGCGGCGCTTTCGGCCTATGATTATTTGATGAGCCAGAAATAGCCAAGCTTTTTCCGGTCAGACCGTGAGATGCCATGTCAAGAGTCCCTGCACTGGATTTGAGCCGCTGTACCGTTTGCGAAGCCTGTCTGGAAGTATGTCCCGAAGTCTTTGTGATGAATCCGGCGGGATATATCGAGGTGGCGGACCTCCCTTTTTATGCCGAGGAATGCGTTGACGAGGCCATCAAGTATTGCCCCGCCGCCTGTATCTCGTGGGAAGACCAAGCGTAGCATCATGCCGAGGTAGGCCAGTGAACGCACCAGGCAGACCCTTTGGTGCCTTGAGAATCCGCATTACCGAGTTCCTGCGCTCGGACGAGCCGGTTTCATCGCTTTCCGAGTGGTCCGAAGTGCCGGCCCAGCGTCTCATCAATCCCCTGATCGCCTTTTTGTGCAGCATGGAGGCCCGAGTCAAGTGGCGAGCCGTGACGGCGGTGGGGGGGGTGGCGGCGAGGATCGCCGGGGATGACCTGGAAGCCGCCAGGACCATCATGCGACGGCTCATCTGGAGCCTCAACGATGAATCGGGCGGCATCGGCTGGGGGGCGGCGGAAGCCATGGGCGAAATCATGGCGCGACAGGCGCGCCTGGCGGAGGAATATCACCGGATTCTGCTCTCTTATATCCGTGAAGACGGCAACCGCCTGGAGCATGAAGCCCTCGAAACCGGGGTCCTCTGGGGTATAGGAAGACTGGCTCAGGCCAGACCGGAGCTGCTGAACGAGGCAGCTTCTCACCTCTTCGCGTATCTTCGCTCGGGCAACCCCGACCAGCGCGGCCTGGCAGCCTGGGCGCTCGGCTTTCTGGATGTCAGGTATTCTCCCGGCGTGATCGGGTCAATGCTGGCAGATCTTCTCGAAATCACCATCTACGAGCAGGAAGTCTTCATCCGCTATCGGCTTTCCGAACTTGCAGCAAGGCTACTGGTCGAAAAAGAGAATATCGAATAGCGAACAAGAAATTTCCCATGAAGATGTGGCGGAATTCGAATATCGAATGGTCTTAAGATTCCTTGTTCTCTTTTCACCCTTCGGCCTTCTGCGGTTTCTTGTTGGATATTGGATATTCGCTTTTCAAACGGTTTATTGTTGGATATTGGATATTCGATTTTAAATTGAAATTGATGGACAGAATGGAGCACAGCATGAAAGTCTTCATGACGGGCGGTACCGGGTTTGTGGGGGGCTATCTGACGCGTCGCTTCACCGAGTTGGGTCACAGCGTTACGGTCATCACGCGTTCAGGGAGAAGCAATGATGAATTGCCGCGGGGGGCTGTGTATTGCCAGGGGGAGCCGGGTAAGCCGGGAGCTTGGCAGGAACGGTTGGCCGAGCATGATGTCATCATCAACCTTGCCGGGAGATCCATCTTTTCCGTATGGACGGCCAAAGTGAGGCGGGAGATCATGGACAGCCGGGTGGTGACTACGCGCGGGGTCGTCGACGCCCTGCAGGGGGCCGGGGAAGGAAAGGTGCTGCTCAGCACCTCGGCCGTGGGCTACTACGGAAACTGGCGTGACGATACGGTGCTCGATGAGACCAGTCCGGCCGGCGAGGGCTTTCTGACCGATGTCTGCAAGGCCTGGGAAAAGGAGGCCCAACGCGCCGAGCAATTTGGAGTGCGCGTGGTCCGCTGCCGCTTCGGCATTGTCATGGGTCGAGGAGGCGGCGCGCTCCAGACCATGCTCCCCGCCTACCGGTATCATCTGGCAAGCCCTCTCGGCAGTGGGCGGCAATGGTTTTCCTGGGTGCACCTGGAAGATCTTTTCAACATCCTGGCCTTTGCGGCCGAGCGTCAGGACCTCTCCGGCCCAGTCAACTGCACGGCGCCTCATCCGGTGCGCAACCGGGAATTCACCAGGACCCTAGCCAAGGTGCTCAAGAAATGGATCATCCTGCCTGCCGTTCCGGCCTTTGTACTCCGCACCCTGCTGGGAGAATTCGGCAGTGTGCTCGTTGACGGCCAGCGGGTGCTCCCCAGACGGTTGCTGGACGCGGGTTACACCTTCCGGTTTCCGACGCTTGAGGAGGCCCTGCGCGACGTGCTTGGCAATAATACGTAACGAATTTATTCAGTTGCTCTGATTCATTTGCTTGACAGGCCAGTTTTTTTGTGCATTAAAATGGACCGCAGCTTTTTTTACTTGGTTAGGTTCGGTATTTTGGAGCCATTGCCAAATCGGTCCAGCCTTCGCTCAGAACGATTTTGTGGGAGCTCTCAAAGTAACCCAACCGGCTCGCACGGGAAAACAGCAAGCAGGAAAGGATTGTTAAAATGCCGGAAGGTCGCGTGAAGTGGTTCAATGACAAAAAGGGTTATGGTTTCATTGAGACTAAGGACCAGGGTGACGTATTCGTCCATCACACCGCTATCGTGTCTGAGGGTTTTCGATCTCTGAGCGAGGGAGAAAAAGTTAGATTCGAAGTAGAATCCGGACCCAAGGGTCCGCAGGCCGTCAGAGTCCAGAAGATCTAGCAAGGCCCCCAAGACGTTCAACCCAAAAGCCAGGGCACACTCCCTGGCTTTTTCTGTTGTGATGGAATGAGAAGACGACCCGGCGCCGGCAGGTTCGGCGAGGTTGTCCAGGAAGTCTGACATGGCTTGCACCCGGGTTGACGCTCATGTGCCGTCGCAGGCCTGACACAGGCGGAGATACACCCGTTAAGGATTAGATGTTTCGTTTCTTCGTCTTTCTTGGTGCCCGCCAGAAGCACGCGGGCATGACGATTTGAGCGGCTTTTTTTGACACCATCTCAGAGAAGACTTCGCGTCCTCAGGATGGCGATCAGCTCTTCGCAATTGCGGGCGGTGAAATCGGCCCCGGCGCGGGCGAGGTCGTCTGCTGAAGCGTTGCCGCTCCATACCCCGGCAGTCCGAATGCCCGCGCTTTTGCCGGTTTGCACATCGAGGGGATGGTCACCGACCATGAGCGCGCTTGCGGGAGCGGCGGCAATTGCTTCCAGGGAACGGAAGAGGTGGGCCGGGTCGGGCTTCACACGATGAACGTGGTTGCGGGCCAGGAACACGGCGCAGTACCGGTCAATATCCGGAAAAACCATGCGCACGGCTTCTTCGCAATTGCGGGTGATGATGGCCACCCTGATGCCTTCTTCCTGAAGCTCCCGGAGGAGGGGGCGGGTAAAAGGAAAAAGCACTGCCCCGTGAGCGGCCTCGATTTCGATGGCCTGAATCAAAGCGTTGGCTCTGGCCTCCAACTCCTGTGCGGCGTCTTCATCGCGGTGATGGAGGCGGGCTGTCAGATCCTCCAGCCATTCCAGGGCCGGCACGTTCGGGGGCGCTAACGGTTCCGGGAAATATTCCTGAGCCAGGACGCCAAGACGGCGCTTCATTTCGGGAAAATTGAGGCGCAATTCGGCAAGCGTCCCGTCAAAATCAAAAATGATGGCCTCGAGCTTCTTCACTTGCTGATCATCCTCCTGTGTTGCCCTGCCGCCTCGCTTCCGTGGTGCCATCTCCTGGGCCGCCCGGTGGGCACAGCCCACCCTACCGGTCTACCGATCCTTCGCCGGTGGGTACAGCCCACCCCAACGGCTGCAGGTCCTTCGGACGTTTACCCTGCGGCTTCAGGTTCGGTGGCTCTCTCAAAAGGGTCACTGCCCTCTTTGTCCTTTTCCCTTGCAGAGCCAGAAGCGGTTGGTTATTTTTGGGCGGCTTGCGAAGGGTTGCGGCGCAGGCAATATAATATGCCGAAAGCCCGGCGGCAATGGCCGCATGATGGTCGGGCCGGGCAATCCCTTCGTGGCATAGTGGTTTTGGTGGCTGTTCAACAACTTTGCAATAGGTATACTCATTAAGGATAGCATCTTGCGTTCTGGTGGGAGCGGCTTTCCAGCCGCGATAGATCTTTGCTCGCGGCCGGAAAGCCGCTCCCACATGGTCCCTCTGGATAGGAGGGTTTTGACTAATGAGACCATTACGGAAATGCAACTTTTTGTCCTGAACCGGTATATGACCGTGATCCCTGAAAGGTGCTGACAGGCAATGACAGAAATGGTTGAGACCCTGAGCTTCGATGCCGCGGTGGACCGCCTCCGGCAGACCAAGAAGGCCTACCAGGAGCATTACCGGGCCATGTATTCGAGCTGGTATGGGGGGATTGTCACCGACCCGGCGTTGATGATGATTCCCTTGGACGATCACCTGGTCCATCGCGGGGATGGCATTTTTGAGGCCTTCAAATGCGTGGACGGAAACGTCTACGCTCTGGACCGTCACCTGGACCGGCTGGAATACTCGGCCCAAATTGCTTCCCACGCCATCCCTTTCAGCCGCCCGCAACTGGCGGCGACCATTCTGGCGACGGTGAGGGCCGCCAACCTGCCGACCTGCTCGATCCGCATGTTCCTGTCCCGCGGGCCGGGTGGGTTTTCGGCAAGTCCGTACGAGTGTCCCGAGAGTCAGCTCTATATTGTGGTCACCACCCTGCAGCTTCCTTCTCAGGAAAAATATGACCGCGGGGTGACCCTGCTGAGCAGCCGCATTCCCCTGAAAGGGGACTACTTTGCCAATATCAAGAGCTGCAACTACCTTCCCAATGTGCTCATGAGGAAAGAGGCCGACGACGCCGGGGTGGATTTTACCGTTTCCATCGACGAACAGGGTTTCCTGGCGGAAGGGCCGACCGAAAACATCGGGATCATCACCGGCAGCCGGGAGTTTTTAGTCCCGAGGTTTGGCCGGATACTGAGGGGGACCACCGTCAGCCGTGCCATGGAGTTGGCCGGAGCGCTGGTGAATACGGGTGATCTCGTGGGAACGGGCAAGGCGGATTTGACGCCCGAAGACGCTTATGATGCGGCGGAGATGATGATGTTCGGAACCAGCTTCGATGTGCTGCCGGTGGTAAGCTTTGACGGCCATGTCATCGGGGATGGCCGCCCCGGGTTCTTCGCCCGCAAATTTCGGGAATTGCTACAGGAGGATATGCACACGTGCCGGGAAATGATCACCCCGGCGTGGGAGGCCTAGCATGGACGAGGAGTTGCGACAGCAGCTCCTGGTTGTGGCGGAAGCCGCCTTCCGGGAGAGTATCGCCGTCAAGGAGGCACTGTGCCGGGAGGAAGGCGACCTGCTCCTGGCGATGGCGGCGATGCTTGCGGCGGCGTTTCGCGGGGGCCATCGCCTCTTCCTTTTCGGGAATGGCGGCAGTGCCGCCGATGCGCAGCATCTGGCGGCCGAGTTCGTCAATCGCTTTCAGCGCGAGCGCCGCCCGCTGCCCGCCCTGGCGCTGACCGTGGATACCTCCATTCTTACCAGTATCGGCAACGACTACACGTTTGACGACGTCTTTCTGAAACAGGTGCAGGCCCTCGGGCAGGCCGGTGATGTGGCGCTCGGCATCAGCACCAGCGGCCGTTCTCCCAATGTGCTCAAGGCCTTGAAATGGGCCCGGGAAAACGGTCTCCACACACTGGGTTGGGCTGGGGCCGACAGGAGCGAAATGGATGTGACCTGCGATCTCATCCTGCATGTCCCGTCCCGCGTGACCGCCCGCATCCAGGAAGGCCACATCACCTTCGGGCATGTCCTGTGTCTGCTGGTTGAAGAAATCCTTTTCGGTGAAGGGAACCGTCTTTGATGAGCCTCCGTGATCGGCCGTTGGGGCCCCTCGATTTCAGTGCACTCCGAACAACAAGCCTGAAGGACCGGCCGAGCAAGGTGGGGCTCGACGATTTCGGCCGTCCCTGGGAGCCGGGAAAATCCCTGAGCGATTTTCTGGAAAGCCTGCCCGAGGTGCTTGCGGCCACGCAGTTTCGCCGGGCGGTGAAAGTGATGGCGGCGGCCGTTCAGGGCGAACGGACGCTCCTCCTGGGGATGGGGGCGCACCCCATCAAGGTCGGCCTCAATCCTATCCTGATCAACGCCATGGAGCGCGGGATGCTTTCGGGCCTGGCCATGAACGGGGCGGGGATTGTCCATGATGTGGAGCTGGCGCTGGCCGGCAAGACTTCCGAAGATGTTGCCGCCCATCTGGACGGCGGGCAGTTCGGCATGGCCCGTGAGACGGCGGAATTCATCCATGAAGCGGTGGCACAGGGCTATCGGGCCGGCGGTCGGGGGCTGGGCCGGGCGGTCGGGGAACGGCTCCTGCAGGAGGATGCCCCTTTCGGCAAAATGAGCCTGCTGGCGACTGCCGCGAGGCTGGAGCTGCCGCTAACGGTTCATGTGGCACTGGGGACGGACATCGTTCATATGCATCCAGCCATGGACGGCGCCGCCATGGGAGCGTTGAGCACCTATGATTTCAGGCTTTTCTGTCGTCTGGTCAGCACCCTCGAACAAGGGGTGTATCTCAATCTGGGATCGGCGGTGATCCTTCCGGAGGTTTTCCTCAAGGCGGTGAGTGTGGTGCGCAACCTCGGGTATTCGCTGGAAGGCATCACCACCATCAACATGGACTTCCAGCGTCAGTACCGGACGCAGCTCAATGTGCTCGAACGCCCGACCCATGGCACCGGCCTCGGGATTTGCCTGATCGGTCATCATGAGATCATGTTCCCGCTGCTCATGGCGGCCGTTCTCGAAGCTTTGTCCGGGAGGGCATGACATGCCAAAACGCATCCGCATCACGGCCGGCGCCGTGGCTCTACCCGCCGAACTGAACGACTCCCCTTCCGCCGACGCCATCTATGCAGCCCTGCCGCTCGATGCGGCCGCGCAGACCTGGGGTGAGGAGATCTATTTCACCATTCCCGTGGCGGCCAGGCTGGATGAAACGGCAGTGGCGGTGGTAGGGGTGGGGGATTTGGGCTATTGGCCGACCGGCAGAGCGTTCTGCATCTTTTTTGGACCAACTCCGGCGAGCCGCGGTGACGAGATCCGCCCCGCCAGCGCGGTCAATCGAGTCGGCAGGGTCCTCGGGGATGCGAAGGCTTTCAAGGCGGTTCAGGATGGGGAGCTTGTCCGACTGGAGGTGGACAGTTAAAGTGAATGTGGTGAAAAGTGAAGGGTGAAGAGTGAAGGGTGAAGAGTGATTGGAGAAGAGCATGCCAATTTATGAGTACGAATGCAGCAAGTGCTGTGAAAAATTTGAGAAGCTGGTGTTTCGGAGCGACGAAGCCGTGAGCTGCCCCAAGTGCGAATCGAGCGAGGTGCAGAAGGTGCTGTCGGTCTGTGGTTTCAAGAGCGGCGGCGACAAGGGGGCTGCCAGCAGCAGGATGGGCGCCGGCGGATCTTCCTGCGCCAGTTGTCATTCGACCAACTGCAGTTCCTGCCACTGAGATTGATGGTCTGATGAACCCTATCCTGCGCATTGGGACCCGCGGCAGCCTGTTGGCGTTGACGCAGAGCGAGTGGGTGAAGGCCGAACTCGAGCGGCGGTGGCCGGGTTGTCGCGTCGAGTTGAACATCATCAAGACGACCGGGGACAAGATCCTCGATGTGCCCCTGGCCAAGGTCGGCGGCAAGGGTCTCTTTGTCAAGGAGATCGAGGACGCCCTGCTGGATGGCGCCGTGGATCTGGCGGTCCACAGCATGAAGGACGTCCCGGCGGTGCTGCCGGCTGGGCTCGAGATCGGTGCCGTCCCCAGACGGGAAGATGCCCGGGATGTCTTGATCAGCCATGCTGGATTGCCGCTTTCCGAGCTTCCCGAGGGGGCTCTGGTGGGGACCAGCAGTCTGCGCCGGGCGGCGCAGCTCCGAAACCTGCGCCCGGACCTCACCGTCGAAAACCTTCGCGGCAACCTGGATACTCGTCTGCGCAAAGTGCGGGAAGGCCGGTATGATGCCGTCATTCTGGCCGCTGCCGGCATTCACCGGATGGGCTGGAAGGAACGGATCACCAGCTACCTCGAAGCGGCCCACTTCCTCCCGGCCATCGGCCAGGGAGCGCTCGGAATCGAAATCCGCACCGACGACGAAGCGGTTCGTAGCCTCCTTGTCCCCTTGCACGATCCGGATACGGCGGCAGCTGTCCGGGCTGAGAGGAGCCTCCTGAAAGAGCTGGAAGGAGGTTGCCAGGTGCCCATCGCAGGCTTTGCCCAGGTGGTTGATGGGTCGCGGTTGGAGCTCGCAGGGCTTGTGGCCTCGATTGACGGCAAGACCGTCTACCGCCGGGTACGCTCCGCCCCGTGTGAGGAAGCTCAAGCCCTGGGGCGGGGTCTCGCCCGGGAGCTGCTGGAGGCGGGGGCACGCCGCATTCTGGACGAGATTTATTGCTCAATGGCAAAGGAATAATCGGTGAGCAAGGGTAGGGTCT
>CAZDKX010000165.1:0-10969 GCA_964505935.1 uncultured Syntrophobacteraceae bacterium | reverse complement strand
TCCTGGGACAGGTGATATGCCATCTTGACGTAGATGTGGTAAGGGGGAATAGGTTCCGTGCGCGCCCAGCTCTTGTTGATGATCTCGACCAATTCCTTGGAGATGTCGATACAAAACCTATCGTTCCATCGATCCTCGAACCACCCGGCCAGCTTGTCGCAGGCGTCGTGGTCGAGAACATCCACGTTGAGCTCTCCCTGTTTCGACAACCCAGCGAGGGTGAGGTTGCTGCTTCCCAGGTAGCCTATCTTCGGGTTGAGAGGGTCTTGGCGGAAGAGCAGATAGAGCTTGGCGTGGAGGGGATGGCGGAGAAACAGCTTGACCACGAGCTTACCGGTTGTGGTCTGGGCGGCCAGTCGGCGAAGTCCCGCTTCGTCTTCATTGGTGGGAAGACCGACCATGAGTTGGTCGCGGAATTCCTGGGCCAGCTTTCGCTTGAAAATGATGGCTGTTGCCTGGTCTATTTGTTCATCGGCTCCAAGGACACTCAGGGCCGACCGGAGTTGGTCCTGGGGCGTTTGCTGCATCCCGACCAGGAGCCTGCAGCAGTGGCCGTCACCACCGGCCCATTGCTCGACAAAGGTATCAACCTGCCGCCAGCCTCTCAGATTGAAGTAGCCGACGCAAAAGTCCGCCCGCTCCGACAAGCCCATCGCGTCAGACAAGGCAGCCACGAGATGCTTCTGGATGTTATCGAAAATCTGGGGCATCCAGGTTATCTCCTGCAGCCCTCAGGTGACAAGCAACAGCACGCGTCTGGCAAAAGATCTGCGGTTGCTATAACCGCGCAGGGGGCTGACTCATCCGAGGAATGACGTTCCGGATGGAAAAGGGGCTTTCCCATCCGGAAACGCGAAGGCAACCAGTTGGTCAGCTCGTCTGGATTTTCCTGAAATCGGCTAGGCGGCTGAACAGCTGGTGGATGGTGGTGAGCAGCGCCAGGCGGTTGCGACGGACGGCCTCGTCCTTGTCCATCACCAGGACCGCATCGAAAAAGGCGTCGATCGGGCTTCTGAGTTGCGAGATTGCCTCGAAGGCGGCTCCGTAGTCGGCCTGGGCAAGATGCCCATTCACGACCTTTTCGGTATCGGCGAGTGCGGCAAACAATGCCTGTTCGGGCACGCCCTGAAAGCGTTCAGGGTTTACCGGCGTCTTTTCGGGTTCCTTGATGATATTGGCCACCCGCTTGAAGGCCCCGGCCACGCTTTCGAAATCGGGTCGGACCTTGAAGGCCGCCAGAGCCTTCACGCGCGCCACGGCCCCGATCAGATCGTCAATGCCCACGCTGAGCGCCGCATCAACCACATCGGGCGTATAGCCGTCCTGGCTTACCAGCATGTGGCTGAGCCGGCCGAGGAAAAAGTCCAGCACTCCCTGCTTTACCGTGTCGCGGGGTTCGGTCATCTTCGGACCGAGTTGCTGCAGCGCCTGCTCGATGAGCGCGCCGAGCGAGAGCGCCAGCGGCTTTTCCAAAATGATGCGGATCACCCCGAGAGTTTGGCGGCGGAGCGCGAAGGGGTCGGCCGTACCGGTCGGCAGGAGTCCCACGCTGAAGCAGCCGGTGATGGTGTCCATCTTGTCGGCAATGCTCAGCATGGCGCCTTCCAGCCCTGCGGGAATGGGTCCGCCGGCGCGGGTCGGGAGATAGTGCTCGAAGATGGCTTGAGCCACCGCCTCCGGTTCCGCCTGTAAGCGGGCATAAGCCCGGCCCATGATCCCCTGCAGCTCGGGAAACTCACCGACCATGCCGGTCACTAGATCGGCCTTGCAGAGGTAGGCCGCCCGCAGCAGAGGGTCAAGCCGGTCCGGAGCCACCCGTTCGCCAAGCCATCGCGCCAGGGCCGTGAAGCGTTCCACCTTCTCCCAACTGGTGCCAAGCTTGGAGTGGAACACCACCGCCTGCAGTTGCGCCGCCCGGTCCTCCAGACGGACCTTTTGATCCTCTTCGTAATAGAAGCGCGCGTCTTCCAGGCGGGCGCGAACCACCCGGGCATTCCCGGCCGCCACCAGGTTGAAATCCCGGGGAACGGTGTTGGCCACGGTCACAAAATAGCGGAGCAGAGCGCCCTCTTCGTCGGTCACGGCAAAATAGCGCTGGTGCTTCTTGATGACCGTGATGAGCAGCTCGGGCGGCAGCTTGAGATACTTTTCCTCAAACTCCCCCACCAGCGGCTGAGGGTATTCCACCAGTTGAGTGACTTCGTCCAACAGCTCCTCGTCCTCGAGAATGCGCCCGCCGACCGTACCCGCAGCCGTTTGAATGCCTTCCCGAATGAGCCTCTTGCGTTCGTCGAGATCGACCACCACGAAATGCTTCTTCAGTTGTTCGCGGTGGCTGGCGTAGTCGGTGACCTCCAGGGAGACGGGGTCCATGAACCGGTGGCCGGAGGAGCGGTTGCCGCTGGTGATGTCACCGTAGGTAAAGTTGACCACTTCACGGCCCAGCAACGCCACCAGGGTGTGGATGGGCCGCGCGAAGGTGACGCTCAGACTCCCCCAGCGCTGGGATTTGGGGAAGGGGATGCGGGCGATGAAATCCGACAGCATTTTCTCGAGCAGGGTCTTGGTGGGGAGGCCGGTCTCTTCCTTGATGATACAGAGATAGGCGCCGCGGGGGGTCTCCTTGATCTGGATGGCTTCGAGCGGCACCCCCTGGCCTTTGGCAAAGCCTTCGGCCGCCCTGGTCGGTTTGCCGTCGGCGTCAAAAGCCACCTGTCGAGGCGGGCCGATGATTTCCGTCGCGCACGATTCCTGCTGCAGGGCCAAATCGGGAATCAGCAACACCAGGCGCCGCGGGGTCCCCGTCGTAAAGGGCTGACCATGACCGATGCGGTTTTCATCCAGAAAACGCCCCATCTCCAGCGCCATTGCTTCAAGCGCGGGCGCGATGTACCCGGCGGGAATCTCTTCGCAACCCACTTCCAGATAAAAGGCTTCTCCCATGGTTTCCTCCATAGGGTTGTTGGTTAGCTCCACTTCTTCAATAGCGGGAATCCCATGGCTTCACGCTGGGCGACGTAGGCATGGGCCGCCAGGCGTGCCATGTTGCGCACGCGGGCGATATAGTTGGTCCGTTCCGTGACGCTGATGGCGCCTCGGGCGTCCAGCAGATTGAAGACGTGCGAGCATTTCAGACAATAGTCGTAGGTCGGGAGCACCAGGCCGCGCTCGTTCAGGCGGAGCGATTCGGCTTCGTACATGTTGAAGAGCTGCAGCAGCATCTCCACACTGGCTTCCTCAAAATTGTAGCGGGACCATTCCACCTCCCCCTGATGGTGGACATCGCCGTAAGTCACGTTGCCGCTCCAGATGAGGTCATAAACGTTGTTGACCCCCTGGAGATACATGGCAATGCGCTCAAGACCATAAGTGAGCTCGACACAGACGGGATTCAGCGACAAGCCGCCGGCCTGCTGAAAATAGGTGAACTGGGTGATTTCCATGCCGTCCAGCCACACCTCCCAGCCCAGCCCCGAAGCGCCCAGGGTGGGCGATTCCCAGTCGTCTTCCACGAAGCGGATGTCGTGGTCGAGCGGGTCGATGCCGAAGCTCTTCATGCTCTCCAGGTAGAGCTCCTGTGAATTAGGAGGTGACGGTTTGATGATCACCTGATACTGATAGTAGTGCTGGAGACGGTTGGGATTCTCGCCGTAGCGGCCGTCGGTGGGGCGCCGTGAGGGTTCGACGTAGGCCACTTTGTATGGTTCCGGCCCGAGCACCCGCAGGAAGGTGGCAGGGTTGAAGGTCCCGGCACCCACTTCCAGATCGTAGGGCTGTTGGATCACACACCCGCGATCAGACCAGAACTTGTTCAGGGCAAGGATCAACTCCTGAAATGTCATGGGACACTCCTTACAAGATGCGTGTTCGACGAACCTTCCCCGTGAAAAAGCGCCGGCCGCGGCTGCCGAGAAGGTCCGAAAAGTCCGACGGTTGAATGGACATCACGAACCGGAAGATTTTATTCAAGCTTGAGCGTATAGACATTGAAACTTTGGGATGTCAAGGGAAAACGATGAACGCTGGCGAGCGGCCGATTGAGAGGAAATACTTCCTCGAAACCCTGCTGACTTTGACGCGGGAATGCCGTATCCCCCTCTCCGAGGAGCAGGCCGCGGCCTGCTACGAGCACATCTCGCGGATGCTCGCCTGGAACCGGCGCTGCAATCTCACGCGCATCACGGACCCCCGGGAAATCATCGAAAAACATCTACTGGACTCGTTCATCCCGGCGAGGTGGCTCCCCAGGGCCGGGCCGGCCCTGGACGTCGGCACCGGACCGGGTTTCCCCGGCCTTCCCCTGGCGATTCTCCATCCGGAGCTCGAGATGTTGCTCCTGGAATCCCATCGCAAGAAGGCGAGCTTCCTGAAGGTCTTGCTGGCTCAGCGGCCGCTGGCGAACCTCCAAGTGCTGGAGGGCCGCTGGCAAGATCTGCTGCGGACGGGCCACCCGCTGTTGAAAGAACCGTTGGCACTGGTAACCGTGCGCGCCGTAAAGCTGGAGCCGGAGCATCTCACGGTTCTTGCGTCCCGGCTGCTTCGGGAGGATGGGGTTTTTGCCTACTGGGCAGGGCCGGGGGCTGACCTGACGTGGCAGCAGGATCACCGCGAAATCCTCGCGGCCGCGGGGATGATCTTCCAGGGAAGTCACCACTATTCCCTGCCCTCGATGCCGCAGCCACGCTATCTCTTTCTGTGGAGGAAGCAGACCCTTGCCCCTGATGCCTGAGGCTTGGCCTTCCTCATCCGGACCGAGGCCTCATCTACTTGTATTTATCAATGATTGCTTGTAATTGTCCGGAAGCTTTGAGCTGGTCAAAGGCCGCTTTGAGGCGTTTGATTGATTCTTTGGGAGTCTGTTTGCTGAAAGCCATATACATCGGCTCTTCAAATAAAGGAAGGACCTCCTCTATCTCGCTCATGGAAAGCCCCAGTTGTTTCACCTCATAGGCGATCAGCAGAGGATTGTCCGCATCCAGATCAATTCGCCCCGCGAACAGCTTCAGAACATTCTGCCGGTTTGAGCTCACTGCCTCAAGTTGTTTGTCATCCTCAAAACCTTTGCTCCGCAACATCTGATGCATGGCTGCTTCCCGAAGGACGCCGATCCGGTATGGTTTTGCATCCTCGAGGGAATTGATGACAAGGTCTTTGCGCTTCTTGAGTTTGTGCAAGGATACCCTCGCATTGAACATAGGGACCGCCCAGATGAAGTGAGGATCACGTTCCTCATTGCGAAAAATGGGATAAATCATGGTGTTCGGCTGGTCCTTGGCCATGGTGGTTGCCCGTTTCCAGGGATAGACGCTGATTTCCGCCTTGATTCCGCTGTTATCGAGCACGGCTCTCACGATTTCCGTGGCCATCCCGGCGATCTTCTGATCTTCTTCATACACATAGGGTGGCCAGACGGCGGTTACCACGGCAAGCCCCTGGGCACCGGCCGTTTGGGCAAAAATGCTGAAGTACATGAGAGCCACAACCCACAGGTATTTCATACAAGTCATCTCCTGGGCGAATTCGCTAAAGTATACCTGATCTAACTATCGTCACGGGCAAAGTTTTTTCAGTTCTTTTGGTTTCTCAGCCCTGGATGTGGTGGAGGCCGGAATGCCACGCTGACTCGTGCCGGAATCCGCGAAGATGAATTTGACTTTTGAAGAAATCTTGAGGCACATTCTCCATCACCAAAGCAGAGGCCCCTGAGGTTGTCTCATAGGGTGAAAAGGATGTCGGAAGAACGGTACGCCGAACTCGTGCACCTTGCCTTGAAAGAAGGCGCCAGGGCAGCAAGGATCATCTCCGCGCGCATGGTAGTGGTGGATGAGCGGGTTCGTTTGAAGTGTGAAGTCCCCCGCTGCGCCAAGTTCAACCAATACCTGACCTGCCCTCCTCATGTCATGGAGGTGGCGACCTTTGCCGGAATCCTTTCCCTGTATCAGTGGTGCCTGCTGGTCCAGGTCGAAGCGGAGAATGTCGATTCCGCCGACAAAAGCTCAGGTCGGATTGACGGGGAGGTGCTGAAGGAGAATCTGCGGCGGCATCGTCCCTATCAGCTCAAGCTGCTCCATATCATCGAACGCGTCGAAGCCGCCGCATTCAAGAGCGGGATGCGCTTTGCCGCCGGCTTTACCGGCGGGGAGTGCGTGCTTTGCGAACAGTGCATCGCAGACAAAAAGTCGGATCCCTGCCGCCACCCGTTTCGAGCCAGGCCGGCCATGGAAGGGGTCGGCATCGATGTCATCGAAACCGCGCGAAAGGCGGGACTTCCCATTCAGCTCTCGTCCACGGCCAATGTCCTGTGGACCGGTCTGGTACTCCTCGAATAAGCCCGATTGCCTAAATACCACTCCACAGAATAAAGTGACCATTATGCACAGGTGTCATTCCCGCGCAGGCGGGAATCCAGAAAGACAGCCTGGATGCCCACTTTTGTGGGCATAACGGGTGGCGATTGGACACACATTTGTGTGGCGCTGTGCTATGCTCTGCGAGGTTTTCCCCAGGCGACGACGAGAAACGCTCCCGTATCCAGGCCCCGCGCGTTGCCGTCCTGCTCGATGGCCCGCGCCCAGTCGGGGTCTTGATCCTTCTCAAAATGGATGGCCGTCTTGACCGTGGCCGGGAAGGGCGCCAGGTCGGCCATCTCCGTTGGCGACCGAAAGCTGGCGTGCTCAAAGAGGGCGTGGCCCTCCCTGGCGGCGGCTTTTCTTCGCGCCGCCCAGGGGCTCAGGCTGTTCAAGCTGGCGACGACCACCCGCCCTCCCGGCCTGGTGACCCGGAAGAGTTCGGCGACGGCGCCTCGCGCCTCCTCGATGAACTCGATGGCGGTCACCGATACCGTTTTGTCGAAGGACCCGTCGGCAAAGGGGAGCCAACGCATATCGCCCTGCACCGCCTGGAACGCGCGCCCGGCAACCTTCTTCCTGGCCCACCTCAGCATGGGAAAAGACAGCTCGAGCCCGACAACGCGGGCGCCGGCGGCAAGGAGCTCCAGCGTGAAGATGCCCGTGCCGCAGCCCACATCCAGAATTGCTTCCCCCTGAACCGGCCGGACCAGATCGAGAAGGACCCGACCTTCATACTCTTTGACCAGTCTGCCGATGGGACTGGTGAACCACTGATCGTACTTTTCCGGCCACTCGTCGAAAAGTTCCGCCATATCGCTGCTTGTCCTCTTCTGTGCGCTGTCTATTCGTGAGCTCGATGCGACCTTCTGTGAAAATCCCGATGCAGGCTGAAATCAAATCGTGGGGGGAAAGGAACAGGTGAAAGCTTAATCCATGATCTCCATGAGCTTGCCGCAGCACGGCGGAATGCGATCCCCTTTTTTCAACATCACGTATTTGTTGCAGGTTTGGCAATAGCAGCGACAATCGCTTTGGGCATAGACGACGGCGTACTGCTCTTCCTTGCCGGTCAGGCCCTCGATGGCGAAACGGGCCATGTTCTTCTTGGCGGGAACGTACTCGCCCATGGGCACCAGCTTCTTGTTGAAGCGGGCGCAATCCACCATGAGCCGCCACAAGCCTTCCAGGTTGGCCGTCTCATAGTCCTTTTCGGGAGTCAGTTCAATGTAGTCCTTGAAAATCTCGATCTTCATGGGCTTCTCCTTTCTGAAGGTTCGGATTGCTGCAGGTTTTTTGATTGTAGAATGCCTGCGGGCTGCTCGCAACAGCAATGTCATGGTCCGGCAAACCCGGCAGCCACGAAACGCACCGGCCATCTTTCCTGACAGCCATGCTGAGCCTCGTGGTGAAAGGATCTCTGGTTGCGGCCATTGCCTACGGTTGGGGCTTCAAGGGTGGTCCTTCAGCCGCAGCCGGCTCCCGGCCAAACAGAAGATACCCGACGGTACCGAGGACCCCGAAGCCGAAGGCTGCCAGGAAGTTGACTTCGGGACCAAGCTGCCAGAGCAGGGCGCCGCCGAAGGCGGCAACGGCTACGAAGGTGTCGCGAATCAGATAGTAGAGCCCGAACATGCCGGCCTTGCAGTGGTCGGGGGCGAGTTCCATGATGAAGGCCTTCCGCGTGGGCTCGCCGAACTCCTTGAGGCCCCGCAGGATGAAGGCCGCCACCAGCCACTCGAAAGAACGGCAGTAAAGCAGGAAGAGGGGGAACAGGGTGAAGAAGGCGAAGGTGGCCGCTACGAAAGGCTTCTTCTCACTCCGGTCCGCCAGATAAGCGACGGGAATGTAGACCAGCACCGCGGTCGCCATTTCGATGCTGGTGAGCAATCCGAACTGGAGAGCGGAGACGGGGGCCTCGATGACCTTCATGCACCAAACCACCACAAAGGCGTAAGGAATCTGCTCGCAGAAACGCACGAGAATGTCACTCACCAACAGCCTCCGCAGATCGGGACTCATCTGACCGGCGAGCTTGAAGGGGTTCTTTTCGGGGGCCAGGGAACAGGTCGTACTGCGCGACGGCAGTTTTGGCTCTTCGATGAGCCGCTGTTGAAGCACGGCAGCGGCGGCGGCCAGCGCCAGCGCGACGCCAAAGGCCACCCGTACCCCGTCCCGTTCACCCCAAAGGCCGATGCACGCGCCGCCGACCACCGGCCCCAGGGCCATGGGAATGCGGCGCACCAGCGAGTGCATGCTCACCCCCATGGTGCGCTTGCCCGCCGGCAGCACCCGGTGAATGAGGCTAAGAGTAGCAGGCTGGGAAATGGCCGACCACGACAGGAAAAAGACGGCCCCGACCAGCACGGCTTCCCAGGTGGGCACCAGGATCACGATGGTGAAACCCGCCATGGCAATCAGATTGAAGAGCAGGAGCGAACGTTTGGTGCCGATACGGTCGGCAAGATAGCCGCCGGGAAAGGAGTAGAGGGCCGACAGCAGATTGTCCATGCCGTTCAGGAGGCCGATTGCGAGGGCTCCTCCGCCCAGGGCCATCAGGTAAATGGGCAGGAAGCGCTCGGCCATGCGTTCGCCCATGCCGAGCAGCACCACCATGAACAGCAAGCCGACCGTGCTCCGCTGGAGGCCCAGAAAGCCCTGTACGGCTGCCAACCGCCTGGTGGGTGAGGAGTTCGCGTCAATTGGCTCCATGTTCTTCACCATTCTCTAAACCCACAACTCTTACCCGGTTCCCTGAGTCAAATTAGCCTGCTTTTTCTCTCTTCTTGCGAAGGGGCCCAGCGTGATACCTTTGAAGGACCAACGGGTCCCTGACCATACAAGAAGTTAAGCAGGGACTTGAGCACATGCTACCTTCGGGACGGGTGGAGGAACCGGGGCGCCGACGGGTGTTGATAAGCACCGCGCCACAGAATAAAGTGACCATTATCCCCGGGCATGACGGGTAGAAATTGGACACAGAATTGTGCGGCGCTGCAATGAGCTTCTGCCGGTCAGGTAATCGAAGAAGACAAGAGCGACAAAATAAAGGCTCAGGTCAGTATGGAAGTCGAGGAGGAGCAACCACGAAATGTCCACGTTGATCGAAATCCCGCAATACCGGTTTCAGTCCTTTGTCCAGAAACCCGGCAATGCGCCCCTTCCTCAAGCTTTCGCGGAAGAGGTTGCCGCCGGGGTGCACGCGTTTCACCGGCAGCTTCCCGGGTATGCAGTCACGCGGTTGGCGGCCCTCAAGGGGCTGGCCAGGACCTGGGGCGTGGGTGCCGTATTCGTAAAGGATGAATCCACCCGATTTGATCTCAAGGCCTTTAAGGTGCTGGGTGGCAGTTATGCCGTAGCGCGCCTGGTCAGCCAGAAACTGGGCCTTCGTCTGGAGGAAACGGAGTACCGCTATCTGGTGAGCAGCGAAGCGCGCCGGAAAGTCGGCCGCATGACCTTCACCACGGCGACGGACGGCAATCACGGCCGCGGCATCGCCTGGGCGGCCCAGCAATTCGGCCAGGAAGCCGTTATCTACATGCCCAGGGGCGCAGCCCCGTCGCGCGTGCAAAACATCCGTGCGTACGGGGCCACGGTGGAGGTTACCGACCTGAACTACGACGATACCGTGCGCCTGGCCTGCCGCAACGCCAGGGAAAAAGGATGGGATATCATTCAGGATACCGCCTGGGAAGGATACGAAGAGGTCCCGCTTTGGATCATGCAGGGTTACATGACCCTGTGCCGGGAGGCCGTGGAACAGATGGCCGAGCTCAACACGGCGCCCACTCATGTCTTTGTGCAGGCCGGGGTCGGGGCCCTGGCCGGCGCCGTCGTCGGCTATCTCGTCAACCGGTTCCCCACTCGGCCGCCGAAATTCATCATCATGGAACCCAACAATGCGGCGTGCATTTTCGCTTCCGCCGCTGCCGAAGACGGCCGCCCTCACGCCGTTGCCGGGGACCTCGAGACCATCATGGCAGGCCTTGCCTGCGGGGAACCAAACCCAATCGCCTGGGAAATATTGAGGGATTTCCCGTCCTGCTATGTCCGGTGCGACAACTACGTTTCAGCCAACGGCATGCGCATCCTGGCCAACCCCGTCACGGGAGACCGCCCCGTCGAGGCCGGCGAGTCAGGCGCCGTAGGCCTCGGTCTGCTCGAATTGCTGGCGAACCACCGCGCTTTTGCGGAGCTCAAGCAAACCCTGGAGATCGGGACCGATTCGCAACTGCTGTTTTTCAACACCGAGGGGGCGACGGATCCCGTTAACTATCAGGAAATTCTCTGGTACGGAAAATATCCGGGCCTGCTGCCTCCTGACGGCAAGACAAGCTAGTGTTCATCCGGAAACCCCATTTTGTGGGAGCGGCATGCTGCCGCGATCGGGGCTGAAAGCCCCTCCCACAGTGTTTATACCCACTCTCCGGATGGGAACAAGCTAACGCGGACGGGTGACCAGTAACTGCCACTGGTAACTCGCAACTCGCAACTTTTCGAAGCAGTAGCTCATGAACCTTAGGGACACCCGAAGACCCATGAAAAGGTCCGCGGTTGACAGGCAACTGCCACCGGTAACTCGCAACTCGTAACCCGCAACTTTTCGAAGCAGTAACTCATGT
>CAZDKX010000164.1:0-11010 GCA_964505935.1 uncultured Syntrophobacteraceae bacterium | reverse complement strand
CAACTTTTCAGGGCAGAGGACCTTGCTCCCCTGTCCGGTAAAGGAAAGAGGCGCAGGTTGAGTCTGAATCACGGTTTCGTCTATCGAAAACAGATAGATGGTTGCGCCGGAGGGCTTTCGGTGCTGGCCTATCTGGCGCGGTGCTATCGGCATTCGTCCGAGGGGCAGTGGCGGGAGCGTCTTCAGCAGGGGGAAATTGCGCTGGACGGGCAGAGCGCCTGCGTCGACACGGTGCTGGAACCTGGTCAATGGCTCGTCTGGCGGCGCCCACCGTGGGAAGAGCCGGAGGTGCCGCGGGATTTCACCGTGCTTTACGAAGACGAACAGCTGCTGGCGGTCGGCAAGCCTTGCGGGCTTCCCACGCTTCCTGGGGGAGGATTTCTTGAGAACACGCTGCTGGCGCTGGTGCGGGAGCGCACCCCGGAAGCGACCCCCATGCACCGGCTGGGTCGGGGCACCTCCGGCTTGGTGCTCTTTGCCCTGACCGCCCAGGCGCGTTCCACACTTGCCGAATCCTTTCGCCGCAAGGCGGTGACCAAAGTGTACCGGGCCCTGGCCAGCGGCATCCCTTCCCGAGCGGACTTTGTCATCGAAGCCCCCATTGGTCCGGTGCCTCATCCCCGGCTTGGTACCATTCACGCTGCCTCCTCTACCGGCAAACGCGCGCTCAGCCGCGTCAGCATGCTGGAACGGCGTACGAACTCCTCCCTCCTGCAGGTTACCATCGAAACCGGAAAACCACACCAGATCCGCATCCACCTCGCCACGGCCGGCCACCCGCTGGTGGGTGACCCTCTCTATGCGGTCGGGGGCGGACTCAAAGCTGACGGACTCGCTCTTCCCGGTGATATCGGTTATTGGTTGCATGCCGAGCGTCTCACGCTGCCTCATCCGGTCACGGGAGCGCCTTGCACAATTTATTGCGACCCGCCTCCTCAGCTCCTGATCGGGGGCGAAACGAGGTGGTAGTCAACCGATCCGGTCCGGTTCCTGGCTTGACAGGAGCGGGATTTTGGGTTTTGAAGGTGCTGCCTTTGGTACCCGGATAAATGTTTGCGAATGAATAGCTGGTGCGTGATGGTCAGCCCGGTGTTTCCGGCGGGCTTAACGTTCTCGATCGAGGAATGCATGGCAGTCATGATTAAATTTCTAACAGGTCAAATGCTGGGGTGCTTTTCCCTGATTGTGGTCATGGTCAACACGACCTTCTGGGGGTTGTTGCTCTTCCTCGTGGCGCTGATAAAGCTGAGCATTCCCATCCGCGGCTGGCAGCTCTGGTGCGGCAGGCTCTCCCATGCCATCGGCCAGCAGTGGGTCGGGATCAACAACCTGGGGCTGAGGCTCACTAAGCAAATCCACTGGGAAGTGGAGGGTCTCGAGGGCCTGACACCCGACGGCTGGTACCTGGTCCTGGCCAATCATCAGTCCATGGTTGATATTACGGTGCTGCAGAAGGTCTTCCACGGCAAAGTCCCGATGCTCAAGTTCTTTCTCAAGAAGGAACTGATCTGGGTGCCCATTCTGGGTATGGCCTGGTGGGCGTTGGATTTCCCCTTTATGAGGCGCTCCTCGTCGGTCCAGAAAGACTTCGAGACGGCTCTGCAGGCCTGCGAGAAGTTCAGGCTCATGCCGGTTGCGGTGATGAACTTCGTTGAAGGGACGCGTTTCACCGAGGCCAAGCGGCTTAAGCAGAACTCCCCTTTCAAGCACCTCCTGAAGCCCAAAGCGGGTGGGACGGCCATTGTTCTCGGCGCGATGGGGGAGCAGCTTCAAGCCATCCTGGATGTGACGATCGTTTACCCGGAAGGCGTTAAGGAGATGTGGAAATTCCTTTGCAGCCGGTCAATCCGCGTCAGAGTGCTCGTCAGACAACTGCCCGTCCGTCCGGAGATTGTTGGAGATTATCTGGTCGACCGGGAATTCCGTAAACGCTTCAACCTCTGGTTGAATAGCCTCTGGCAGGAAAAGGACGAACTGATCGAGCGAATGCTTTGAGACGTTGCGAGTTGCGGGTGGCGAGTTGCGGGGAAGGACGAATTCCCCCACCCCCTTTTGCAGAGAGGGCGGGGAGCATTTCATCTACCGTCACTGCCTGCCGTATGACCGGCATCAATCCAGTTCCGCCTCCATTTCGTCGAATACGTCCTCGATGCCGTACAGCAGGCGATCAGCTTCGGCGAGTTTCCAGTCGGCGATGAATTCGGTGATCTTCTTGTTGAGCTCGCGGAGTTTATCCCGGTGGCGGGTGAAGACTTGTTTCAGCCGGGTGTCTTCGACCCGTGAAAGGACTTGATCGAGCTGTCCCGCCAGTTCATGGAGGGAAGGGCTGCGCTTTGCCAACTCCGGATCGAGATGCCGCAAATGACGCTCGAACCTGGGATAAGTCCCCTCCAGGTCCCTCTGATAATAGGGTTTCACGGTGACGGTCAATTGCATGTGTTTGCTCATGGCTGTGCTCCTTCCCTGAAATGTTTCAAATAGCGAGTTTTCCCTGGCCCTTTTATGGTTAGGAGTCGTCAAAACACAAGTGATCTCTTTATCACGAAGAGCACGAGGCACACGAAGTGATTTCTTCGTGCTCTTCGTATCCTTCGTGGTTTGAAAAAGGCTGAAATAAGTGCCGGTTAATTTTGGACAGCCTCTTAGGATGTTTTGATGGCACCTGGACAAATGTTCTATTCACTGCCCGTGATGAGACTGTACAGGAAATTGGAAGCGGATGCCAGTCTACCATCAAAACTGGCGGAGTGGTGAGGAATGGTCATACGCTGGAAATTCATGGTACTCACTCTTGTGGGACTGGTTGTGGGCGTTTTGGCGACGCTTGTGATCTTCCTGTCCCATTATGATTTCAACCACCTCAAACCCGAAATCGCCGGGAGGGTGAAGGCTGCCACCGGACGCGAGCTGATGATAGGCGGCGATATCGGCCTCAAGGTGGGTTTTTCGCCGGCGCTGACGATGGACGACGTGAGCCTCCAAAACGCTCCCTGGGGCTCGCGTCCGGAAATGCTTCGCATCAAACGCCTTGAACTCCAGGTGGCACTGCTTCCCCTGGTGCTTGGCAGGGCCGAGGTCAAACGGCTGGCCCTGGTGGAACCGGTCTTCCTGGTTGAGACCGACCCGGCGGGAAGGTCCAATCTCACGTTTGAGGAGTTGGCCGGAGCCTCTTCCTCCTTGCAGGAAAGCGACCGTCCCGGCCCCGAAAAAGCCACGGCGAGTCTCAGCATCGAGGAGCTTGAAATCGTAAAGGGCCATGTCACCTACCAGGATGGACAAACCGGCAAAACCTTCACCATGGCCGTGGACCATCTCACCGCGGTGGCACCGGTTCCTGACGGCGCCATCACGATGCGGGGCAACGGTGCGGCCAATGGGGTTGCTTTCGCGGTCTCGGGAACCGTCGGCTCCCTGGCCGCTCTGCTTGGGCGCGACCGGCTCTGGCCCGTCAACCTGGCGGCCCTGGTGGCCGGGGTCACGATCAAACTCGAGGGAGAACTGCGTGACGCCCTCCGTACCGGTGAGTATGCCTTCAACCTCGAAGCCAGCGGCCCCTCTGCAGCCGATGTCATCAGGCTCGTCAAAGGTGGGACCGGACCCGAACTGGGTCCCTTCAAGGTCCTGGCGAAGCTGGTGGGGCAGAAGCAGAACCTGGCTGTTGACAGTTTCGATGTGGAAGTCGGGTTGGAGGAGCTGGTTGCCTGGAGATTCACCGGACACGTCAAGGACCTTCCCGCGCGGCGCGGTGCGGAAATTGCCTTCAGGGTCTTCGGCAAGGACCTTTCCCTGGTGGGCAGGCTTGCGCACAGACCGGTGCCGATACAAGGTCGGTTTGAAGTCTCGGGGCAGGTCAGCGATGCGGCGGAGCAGGTTTACCGGTTTTCCGGGCTCAAGGTCACTGCCGGGGATAACGATCTCGCCGGCGCGCTGCAACTGGATGTTCGCGCGGAACGACCCGCCATCACCGGCGCGCTGTCGTCCAACAAGCTGGACTTGCGGCCCTTCATGGCCGGAGCAAAGGATGGGACCCCCACGGCGGCGAGCTCCAGCCGAACGGAATCAGCCGGCCGGGTGTTCTCATCCGAGCCCCTGTCCCTCGCCTGGTTGCAGAAGCTGAACGCCAATCTCCAGTTCGAGGCCCGGCAACTCCTTACCCCTCGCCTTGCCATCCATAACCTGGCAGCCAGCCTGGTGCTTGAGGATGGCGCCCTCACCCTCAATCCGCTCAAGGCCGGGCTGGGCGGCGGGTCCCTGAATGGGCGCCTTGCCTTGCGGCCCAGGGGCAGGGCGGTGGAAGGGGAGGCGGTGGTAAAGGCCGGCCAAGTGGACGTCGATCTCGTTGCCAGAGAATTGGGGCTCGCCGAAAGACCCGGCGGCAAGCTCGACCTCGATTGCGATCTCAGGGGCGCGGGAGGATCCGTGGCGGAGCTCATGGCGGGCCTGAACGGCAAGGCCCTGCTGGTCATGAGCAAGGGGCGCATCAACAACAAGTACCTCGATCTGCTCGGTGCCGATGTCAGCAGAAGCCTTCTGAGACTTTTTAACCCCTTCAGCCATGAGACCACTCATGTAGAGACCAACTGCCTTGTCAGTGGCTTCGAAATTCGCGGGGGAATGGCGCAAACCACGGCGTTGGTGCTCGACACCAATCACACGACGGTGGTGGGGGAAGGGAGCATCAATCTGAAGACGGAAGAGCTGGATCTTTCGTTCAAACCTTCGCCCAAGGAGGGCATAGGGTTAAGCGGGTTCGGCAAGATCAGCCTGAGCCTGGGCGAGTTGGCCCGACCGTTCAAGCTGGGCGGTACGCTGGCGAAACCTGCCATGGTGCTCGATCTGACGCAGGCTGTGGTGAGTATCGGCAAGACGGTCGGGGGGGCCGTCCTGTTCGGTCCGGCAGCGATCAGCGCCTTCCTCGCCGGCAGCAGACCGTCTGAAGAGAATGCCTGCCTCGCCGCCGTGGAAGCCTCAAAGAAAGGAGTCAGGACTCCGGGCGGTAAAATGGAACAGCTAGAGGACGCCGCCCGCAAGGCCGTTGATGCCACCGGTGATACTGTGAAGAAAATGTTTGGCAGGTAAGTTAAGCCGAGCTCTCGGCAGTCTCGAGAAAGGCAACCATCTCGACGGCAATTTGTCGGCTCGAACCCTGGTGCTCATCGACGACGGTGCGAGCTTTCCTGCCGACGGCCATCGCCAGGGCGGGGTCTGCCAGCAGGCGCCGACCGTGGGCGAGAAGCTCGTCGGGATTTTGGACGAGGATGGCTCCTCCCCCTTCGATGAGCCATCGCGAGACCTGAGGGAAATCGCTCATATCCGGCCCGAAGAGCACCGGCTTGCCTGCTGCTGCCGGTTCGATGGGATTCTGCCCGCCTTGCCTGACCAGACTGCCCCCCACAAAAGTGACATCAGCCAGCGCATAGAGACCGCCGAGCAGTCCCATTCGGTCAACAACCACCACGTCCGGTCGGCCTGATGCCTTCCGGGAGGAGAGGACAACGCGCATGCGGTCGTCGGCAAAGAGACGCGCCACCTCGGCCGCCCGTTTAGGATGGCGCGGCACGAGGATCAGGACCAGGCCGGGATAATCCTTCCGCAGGGCAAGTAACACGGAGCGCAGGATCGCTTCCTCGCCCGGATGGGTGCTGCCGGCGAGGAGCACCTGATCCTGCTCTCCGATGCCGTACTGGCGGCGCAAATCGCTTGCGTCGCGGGGGGAGGGGAGCGGCAGCGCCAGATCGAACTTCAGGTTACCGGCGCGATGGAGCTTGCGGGCTTCGAGCCCAAGGGCCAGGAACCGTTCGCTTTCTTCCGGCGATTGCGGATAGATTCGGTCAAAGGTGGCAAAAGCCGGCCGGAAAAGCGCCGACAACCAGCGCGTAAAGCGGAACGATGACGGAGAAAGCCGGGCATTCAGCAGGATGCAGGGAATCCGCTGAAGGCGCATTTGGGCGAGAAAACCCGGCCAGATGTCCGTTTCGATGAGGAGGAAGAGGGCTGGGCGGATTTGGCGCAGGCACCGGTGCACGGGGAGCAGCAGATCATAAGGGAAATAGAAAAGACCGTCAAGCTGCGCGGCCAGCTTTTCCGTTGCGAGCTCATGAGCCGCAAGCGTCGAGACCGAAAGGTACAAAGGCCGGGAGGGCAGACGCTGGCGGAGCTCTCGTATGAGGGGCACGCCCGAGAGGAGTTCACCAACCGAGAGGGCATGCACCCACACGGGAGCGGGAGCGCTTCGCCCGGTTGCCGGCGGCGGCTCGTGCGCTCCGGGATACCGTTGCATCCCCAGTCTGCCCAAAAGGGTCTTTCGGCGCTTCCGGCTGAAGAGGAGCACCGGCAGGAGGAGCAGCCCCGCCAGAGGTACCACGAGGTTCATGACAGCCAGATACACAATGAAGGTGAAACGGCTCATGAATTGGTGGGCCACGCTATTTGCAAGCTGTCCGTAAACATAACGTTACACCCCCCTAACCACCCTCAAGGGGGGAACCACATCGCCTAATTCAACCAATGTTGCCCCCAAACCCTCCCATCAAAAGCTGACAGTTTGGAGATAGTCTCCATGTGCCGGTTCGGGTGACGGACCTGGGATCGAGTTCGCCTTACTCACCACCGCCGCCACCACCTGGTCGACGCTGATGCGGCGCATGCATGCCATCTCCTCGTGGTGAGCAGTCAGGCAGCGTCGGCGAAAACAGGGGCTGCAATCCAAGCCGACGCGCAGCACGAGATGCTCGCTGCCGTAAGGACCGGTACGCCAGGGGGCCGTCGGCCCGAAAAGGGCGACCACCGGGGTCCCCACCGCGGCGGCAAGGTGCATGGGGCCGGTATCGGTGGAGAGCAGGACGGTTGCCAGGCGGTAGACCCCTGCCAGGGTCTTGAGGCTGGTGCGGCCGTCGAGGCGGATGGCAGGGTGAGCCATGCCGCGGCAGATCTCATCGAGGGCCTCCCGATCAGCGGGCCCGCCGGTGAAGGCCACCCGGAAGCCTTGTTCGATGAGCCGGTCGGCCACCGCGCCAAAGCAAGCGGAAGGCCACAGTTTGGTATCCCAGAGAGCCATGGGGTGAATCGCCACCAGCCGATCGTTCGGCATGACACCCTCGGCTGAGAGCAGGCGGTGCGCTTCCGCCTGATGTTCCTCAAGGATCGGGAAACCGTAGACAACCTTATCGGCTGGAATCCCGAGGGCCTTGAGCAGGATGAGCCCCCGCTCGAGCGCGTGAACCTCCATGGATACGGCCGGAACGCGCTCGTTTAAAAAGAGATAACTCCCTTCGGCATGTGCCATGCCTCGCCCAAAGCCCACCTTGCGCTCGGCGCGCGCGAGGAGGACCCAGAGGCTCGTCTTGAGCAGGGCGTGGAAGTCGATGAGGAGGTCATAGCGGGTGAGCCGGACCTCCTTTGCCAGGCGTCGAATTTCCTGCACCACCGCGAGCCGGTTGCCGTTCCGAAACTGCCTGATGCTGGTCTTGCGCCGCCAGATCAGCAGGTGGTCGAGCGCCTCATGCCCGCGCACGGCCTCCACGGCGGCCTCTTCGATGAGCCAGTCGATACGGGCCCGCGGATAATGACGGCGCAGGGCGGTCAGAGCCGGCAGCGTGTGAATCACATCACCGATGGCACTCGTCTTGACAATGAGGATGTTCAAGAAGGTATACCAGTTTAGGGTAGAAAGTTGCACGTCAGTGGGAGCGGCTTTCCAGCCGCGAGAACCCTTCCATCGCGGCTGGAAAGCCGCTCCCACAGGGTCCTGTCAGTCAAGCAGGTTTTCGGAGACAATGCAAGTCAGCCTTCCCAAGTATCTCTCCGGAGTCAGTGATGAGTGGTAAGTGATGAGCGACCGGTGATGAACCGCAGGTGATGACCTGATACCTCACATCCTGAGATAGAGCTCGCGGGCGCGTTCGGGCGTCATCTTTTCCCGCCAGGCCGGGCCGAGAGCATTTTCCCAGAGTGGCTCGAGGCTCAGTGCCACCCGGATCATTTCATCCAGCTGGTGGTCGCTCAATCCCCTGGTGAGGTTTCGGGGAAGAGTGATCGCATGTTTCGCCGTCATTGCCCGGAAGGTCCGGACGTCCTCGGGGTAGTACTCCTCCAGGTAATCGAAGACGAGGGAGTTGCCGACGCCGTGGTGCACGCCGAGCACGTAAGCCAGCCCGTAGGACAGGGCATGGCAGACGCCGACCTGGGAATAGGCGATGCTCATCCCGCCGAAATACGACGCGGTCATCAGCATTTCGTCGGCTACCGCTTCCTCGATATCGCCGAGAAACACTTCTCGGCACATATTCAGAGACTTTTCGGCGAAGGCGCGGGCGAATTCGTTGATGAAGGTGCCGTGCAGGGCTTCCGAAGCGTGAATGAAGCAGTCCATGGCGGTGTAGAAGCGCTGGTCCCTGGGCGCGCCGGCCAGCAGATCGGGGTCGAGGATGATCTGATCGAAGGGGGTGAAGTCGGAGTTGATGCCCAGCTTGCGGGTCGGACCGGTGAGCACCGTGGTGCGCGAGACCTCGGAGCCGGTGCCGGCCAGCGTGGGAATGCCGACATGATAGATCCCCGGGTTTTTCACAAGGTCCCAGCCCTGGTAATCGCTGCTCGAGCCGGGATTGGTGAGCATCAAAGCCACGGCTTTGGCAAGGTCCAGCGTGCTGCCCCCGCCAATGCCGATGACCGCGCAGGGGGCCTGCCCGCAGAAAGCCCTGGCGTGTTCGGTCAGTTCGTCCACATAGCGAGTCTTGGGCTCATCATCCACGTTGACGAAAAGGACGAGATCATCATCCGCCACCGGCAATTGCGCCACAAAGGCCTTGCCCTGGTGGACGCGGTCGATCAGAAAAACAGCGGATGATTGGGAATTGGTCCTGCGGGGGGCGAGAAGGTCGCCAAGCTGGCGAAAACTGCCGCGACCGAACATCAGCAGGGGTACAATGCGAAGATTACGATAAGCCATAATTACCTGCCTGACAAATGAAGGTTGCGCTCATTTTACCATGGCCTCAAATTCCAGCGCCTGCTCCAGAGTGTCGATTTCGATGAGGAAATCCTTGGAGATGCCGACGGCGATGCGGTAGCCGTGCTCGATCACGCGAAGCATCTCGAGCTTTTCGATGGTTTCGAGCGGGCCTGGGGCCATGGTGGCAAACGTTTCGAGGAACTCGGCCCGATAGGCGTAGAGCCCGAGATGAACGAGGACCGGGCAACGCGCCGCCGCTTCGCGGTCAAAGGCCCCCAGGGAATCACGGAAATAAGGAATGGGGGCCCGCGAGAAATAAATGGCGTGGCCGGCTTGATCGCAGACCAGCTTGACGTGATTGGGGTTGAGGTAGTCGGCTGCGCCGGGCAGGGGGGTGCCCAGCGTGGCCATGGCGACCTCGCCTTCAATCAGAGTGGCCAGCTGGCGGATCTGCTCCCCCGTAACGGTCGGTTCATCCCCCTGGACGTTGATCACATACTCGGCCCGCAGCGTCCGGTTGGCTTCGGCAATGCGGTCGGTCCCGCACGAATGCCCGGGGTCGGTCATCAGCACATTGTAGCCGGCATCCCGCAGCAGCTTCAGGAGAATGTCGCTGTCGACGGCAAAGTAGAGGGGAAACTCGGGAGCCTGGGCGCGGATGCGCTCGGCAGTCCAGAGCAGCACCGGTTTGCCCAGGACCCGGTGGAGCAGTTTCTGGGGGAAACGGGTCGAGGCGAGCCGTCCGGGAACGATGATGGCATGCTTCATCGGAGTACGGATCTCATGCGGGCAAGACGCTCAGCCATTGCGTCCCGCGACCAGCCCAGCTTGATCTGCATACAGATGGTCCGCCCCATGATCGCATCGGAACGCGGCAGGGCGAGATCCGTCAGGCCGCTCAGCCACTCGGCCTTATGCACCGCCAGCAGGCCCGGACTGCGGAGCTGCTTGATGTGGTCCCACTTGCGGTGATAGTGCCAGTTGTTGTCAAACCAGTAGAAACACCCATCCACCTGGGCGGCGGCGAGTTCGGCGGCTGCTTTGCGCGCCTCTTCCTCCGAGGGCAGAAAGAAGGTGAGAAACGTGGCGGAATCCCCTTTGGGATCGGGTACCGCGCGAAAGCTCACCCGTGGCAGGTCGGCCAGACCGTCGATGAACAGTTGCTGATGATTGCGCTGGAGTTCCAGGATGCGGTCCAGCTTGCGGAACTGAGCCAGGCCCACGGCGGCGTGAAGCTCGCTGATGCGAAAGTTGGTCCCGATGTGTTCGTGCTCGTCGGCGCCGCGGTCCTTACCCCGGTGGTCGTGCCCATGGTCACAAAAGGCATCGACCAGTTCATAGACGCGTGGATCGTCGGTGAGGACCGCGCCGCCCTCAGCGCAGGTGATGGTCTTGACGTAGTCGAAGGAAAGAATCCCGGCTTCCCCGAAGGTGCCGAGCGCCTTGCCCCGGAAAGTCCCCCCCAGGGCCTGAGCGTTGTCCTCGATAAGGGTGAGCTGATGACGCTTGCAGACGTCGCGGAGTTCGTCAATCCGGGCCATGGAGCCGCACATATGCACCACCAGCACGGCCTTGGTCCGGGGGGTGATGGCCTGTTCCACCGCCTGGGGATCCAGGCAGAGGGTGTCGTCGATATCCGCGAACACGGGGATCGCCCCGGTCAGCAGCACCGCTTCGGGATCGGCCACAAAGGTGAAGGGCGGCAGAATGACTTCATCGCCGGCACCGACGCCGCAGCCCGCCAGGGCGGCACAGACGGCCGCCGTGCCGCTCGAACAGACGTGGGCGTAGCGGACCCCCAGGCGCTCCTGCAGAGCCTCCTCCAGCTCCCGGACCTTCCAGCGTCCCTTGCGTGCGCCATCAAACCCGTAACGGAAAAAGACGCCCGTCTCGAGGACGTCCATCACCTCGTTCCGCTCCTCCTCGCCAATCAGCTCAAAACCCGGCATGATCCCACCCATTGTATTGAAGGTTCTTGGCAGTTTCGAGAATAGCAAACCCTTATGGGGCAAAGCTCAGGTAGCACACAGCCCCAACCCTGTCAAGCAAATGAAGGACCG
>CAZDKX010000163.1:0-11058 GCA_964505935.1 uncultured Syntrophobacteraceae bacterium | reverse complement strand
CTTCACCCTTCACTTTTCACCCTTCACCTTTCACAGGCACGCAAAAGGGATGCCGACAATCTTCTCCTCGATGAGTCTGGGAGCGACGTCATTGTTGATCACGACGCCGAGTCGCGCCTGTTGTCCGGCGACAAAATCTTTGAGACCCCGCAATTCTCGGGGCTCGAAGCTCGATGCATGCTTGATTTCAACGCCAATCCGCCCGAAGTTCCCTTCCAGCACCAGGTCCACTTCGGCGCCGCCGCCGGTCCGGTAGAAGGCGTACTGGTATCCGGCGCCGAGGGCCTGCAATTGGCGAAGCAGTTCCTCAACCACCATCCCCTCCCAGGATGCACCCATCTGGGGATGGGTTAGAAGCGCGACGGCATCGGGGATGCGCAGCAGGTTGTGAAGCAGTCCGCTATCGCGCAGGTAGCCGCGGGGATGCTTGACCGCCCGTTTCATGGTATTGCGGGTGTAGGCCGGCACGTTCCTCCAGATGGAGGTGCCGTGGGCGATCTCAAAATAATCGCGGGCCGTTGGCTGGGAAATCCCAAGAGCGCGGGCCACTTCGGCAAAGTTTAGAATGCGGCCGGACAAGCCGCCGAGCAATTCGAGGAAGCGGCGGAAACGCATTTCGTTCAGTCCCGGATACCAGCGTCTCACATCTCGGAAAAGGTAGCTCTGGAGGTATTGCTCGGTCCAATGGGAGTGGAATGGTGGTTCGGGATTCAGCCATGGTTCCGGGTACCCCCCCTGGAACCAGAAGCTGTGCACCAGCGCGAGACTCCCCCGAGGAGTCAGTCCCTGGATGAGGTCCCCGGGTTTTGCTCTCGAGTCTTCCAAACGCTTGAGAAAGGAGTCACGGCCAACGGTTTCCGTCACTTCCTCCCAGGAAAACGGCGCCATTTCGATGACGCCGATGCGCCCGGCCAGGCTCTCCGACACCGAATGCAGGAGGGCGGGGGAACTGGAGCCCGTGATGACGAACCGGCCACGTTCCGCGCGATGCTCATCGATAGCCACACGGAGCGCCGGAAAGAGATCAGGAAAAACTTGGGCCTCATCGATAGCAACCTGCCGGGGGTTAAGCCGGAAAAAGAGGTCGGGGTCGTGAGAGATCAGCTGGAGATCGGCGCGGCGCTCGAGGTCGTAATGCTTCCATCCCTCAGGCAGGACCTGCAGAAGGGTGGTCTTGCCGCACTGGCGCACGCCGATGAGGGCCACGCACGGAAAGGCGGCGAGATAGGATTGCAGGAGATGTTCATAGGAACGCTTCATACCGTGCAATTATAAATCCATCATTTGATTTTGCAAGGTATGTTTGCTTCCGATCATTGAGGCGGTCAGATTTCTTCAGGCTGCCACCCATGGAACAGAGATTTCCGTATTGCGCTTTTGTCTCTTGGCTTTTCGATCTTCATCTCGAAAGAATAAGCGGTTTGGGCTACACCATGCTTTGACCCCAGTGGAGGAACTGGAAGGGCAGCTGTGAACCAGTTCCGCACTTCCAGACCGCTGAAGTCACCACGGCAATCTCGAAGCATTCGGCGACGTAGAACTCATCCCCCATTTTGACAAATGCCTTGATAGTGTGTTGCAGCTTGCCCATACACCAAGACTCCTTCGCTCTGTCCCCGAGTTTATACCCAATTGCTCTTCCATCGAGCATAACAGAAAAGCGCGAAATCTGTACCTTCCACAATCGTCTGCTTCACCGGTTGGCCGATTACTTTCAGTTTTTTCCCCTAACCCCTCACCCTCGATGCCAGACCTCAACTTCAAGGTCCCTAAAGGTGGAGAAATCCGCAGCGTTTCGCGTTACCAGGATCAATCCGTTCACCGCGGCAATGGCAGCAATCTGGCCGTCGACAAAGGGGGGCGTTTGGCCCAGGGCGGTCAGCCTTGCCCGTTCTTCGGCATGCCATCCGGCTGCCTGCTCGTCATAGGGGAGAATATCCAGGTTCCGCCATACAACATCTTCCAGGTAGGCTTCCAAGAGTTGTCGTTTTTGGGAAACGGGGAGGCGGAGGCATCCGTATCGGAGCTCATGCCATATGGGTGCAGCGGTTACCATCGCATGTTGATGCCTTTGGAGCATGGCCATTACCTGACGATCAGGCATCGTTTTGATCGGCTCCGATAAGACGTTGGTGTCAAGGAGATAAGTCTTCACGTCAGTGCGACATCCCGGCCGCGATAATCATCCCGGAGGCCTTCAAAGTCTGCGTCGGAAAGCTGGATGTGTTCCTTTTCCAAAAGACTCCGAAAGGATTCAAGTGCCTTCCAGAACCCTTCTCTTGTGCGGTCCAGTCGCTGGTAATGCCTGATCGACAACAACACGGCAACCGGTCGGCCATGGCGTGTCAAGGTGACAGGCGCCCCGCTTTCAACAGAATGGACAATTGACGGCAGTTTGTTTTTTGCGTCAGCAATGGTGTATTGAGTCTGCATGATCATCACTCCCTTGAGCGGTTCACGATTATCTCTATTCTAGCCGTAATTATGGCTACTAACAAGAGGGTTGTTGAGAAGTCTGCGTCATGTAAAAGTATTCCGCTCCGAGGGAACCACTTCTCAGGACATCGCGGCAGCTGGTGGCCTTGCTGTGAATGACGGCCCCGGGCCTTCAGAAACGATCTTGGGGGGGCGACACCTCCGGAGGCGGGGATATTGTTGCTCAACAGTTGGTGTGGTGACGCAGGCAACAAGAAGCGATTAGCGAAAGGATCGTTTGAAGCCCTCATCCCATACGGCACTATTCACCCTCGAGGTCCTCCATGATTTCCTTTATGGACCCAGTCCTGGTAAAACCCTCTATATAGTTTTTCCTGGCCTCTTGAGCTCCAGCAGCCAAGGCGCTCCGCTTCACCTTTCACCCTTCACTTGGCCCGACCCCGTCCGTCCACCCCGTCCGCGAC
The DNA here is from genome assembly GCA_964505935.1 of uncultured Syntrophobacteraceae bacterium. Classification (GTDB taxonomy): domain Bacteria; phylum Desulfobacterota; class Syntrophobacteria; order Syntrophobacterales; family Syntrophobacteraceae; genus JADGQM01. Next base: position 8,158 of record CAZDKX010000163.1, on the reverse strand, counting down.
CGCCGTCCGCAGGTCAGCAGACTCGCTCAAGCCTTTCTGCAATCCATTGATTCAAGCTTTTGCCCTCTCGAAGGGCATTCACATAAACCTTTCGGTGAAGGTGCGGTGGCAAGCGCAGCATCAAGCGTCCAGAAAAGGGTTTGTCTGGCTTTTCATCTCTTTGTTCGCAAAACTCCAAGTAGTCATCGACGGAATCTCGGAAAGCCTGCTCAATTTCTTCAACGCTTTTCCCTTGGAAAGTGATGACATCTCTCAGGTCAAGTACCTCCCCATGAAAGATACCCGCCGTATCATCGTATTCGACATGCCCCGTGTAGCCTTTATATGACAGCATGAATTTTACTCCTCAAACAGAATACCTGCCTCTCTCAAAAATCGTCTCACTGCCTTGAGAGCTCCCTTCTCAGTCTCTTTCCGTGGATGCGGACGATGAAAAACAGCACGAACACCTTTCAGATAGACGCGCACTCTCGATCCACGTCCCTCGCTCAATTCGGCTCCCAAAGCGAGGAGCAGGTTCTCGACAGCAGTCCACTCGATATCGGGACGAGCCGGTTCTTCATTTATGGCACGGAGTGTCTTCTGATGCTTGCTGCTTAATTTCATAGTGTCACTATATGACATCACGAGCAAAAGGGGAAGTGCCAAATCACCCTGATGTGCAGTTTGTCGGACCTGTCAGATGACGCCGAAAATTTTGAGGAGTGCGCCAAGGACGCCCAGAAACGAGAGCGTCACGGAAATCGTGAACATGCGGAGGGTGAAATTTCGCTTCGGAAATCTACTCAACAATCTCAAATATCCTCAGTTTCCCCGAGGCTTGGCCGGCACTCGGTGGGGGCCTCCGCCGTTGTCAAACGCGCCGATTTCTTTATGATATCATTTATGCGCAGGATCTGCACGGCATCCTTATTCCGGGTGTGATGCATTTTCATCGGGGACCCGATTATTGGAGGAATCGCATCGATTACCTGCCCTGAAAAGTTGCGAGTTGCGGGTTGCGAGTTGCGGGTTAGCACTGGCAGTTGCCTGTCAACCGCGGTCCTTTTCATGTGTCTTCGGGTGTCCCGAAGGGACATGAGCAACTGCCCTGATACACTACCTCACCCTCAGAACCTGCCCGCTTCACCGTCTTTCCGTTTGCCGCTATTCCGATTCACCCCTTTACCCCTTCACCATGCTTCAGCCCGCACTCTTCGCCATACTCGAAGCTCCACGTCAGCCGCTCGATACCCTCTGCCGTGTGTTCGGCTTCCTTTTCGCCCATGGCCGAGAAGCTCATGGCGTCCTTCAGGATGGGCAGGAGCAGTGCCCTGGTGGGGTGGGTCGCCTGACACCGGACCTGGGGCCGCCTCGTATCCATACGCTCTGAGCCGGTGACATGTTGTCATCGATACCGGCAAGAAACTGATTCCCATTGCCCGGTAGTCGGAGAGGCTTGCCAAGATCGTCAAAGATAGGGGAGTCAAGGGCCTGATCCGCTTTGTTCGCGAAAGCACAGCCAGCCCTTGGCTGGATCGAGCATGGATCGAGGAGCACATCGTCGGCCCACTTCAGCTTCGCCTGGTATAGGAACGATCGAATCATCCGCAGGGTGAAAGATCCATGGGGCCTGAAAGGTGAAAGGAGACCTACGCCCAGTCTGGCAGAAAATAATCCCGGTGTTGCCGTTTTGGCGATACTGAGGCCCGGAATTCAATGTGGAAGGTGACGTTCGAAGGCCCTGACTGCCGGAGATCGCCCAAAATGGACCCTGCAACCGCGGCTCTTCATTTACGCGTCAGCACTGAGTGAAGGATGTTTTACTTGTCGTGAGCTCCATTCACTATTCACCCTTCACGCTCGTCAAGCTCCGCTTGACGCCGGCATCGCCTTTTTATATTTTACGAAAGGAAGGACTGACTTGTGAGTCGATCACCCTGGACGAACTGCTGATGTGTCTATGCCTGATTACAGGTTCACCGCTTACTTTGAAAATGAAGTCTTGCGCAAACGGCCGTACCTGAGGAAAGAATGGTGTGTCCGGGTCTTGGAGAATCCAATCAGGACTGAATCTCAAGAGCGCAATCGCTTCCGCTTTTGGGGGGTGATTGAAGGGCTTGAAGACAGGGTCTTGAGAGTCGTCACCCTTGAGGACAAGATCACTATCCACAATGCATTTCCGGACAGGGGATTCAAACCATGAGAATCAGCTATTATCCCGACACAGACTCGCTTTACATAGACCTCTCCGAGCAACCAAGTGCAGAAAGCCGTGAGATTTCGGAGGGTATTGTGCTTGATTACGATGCCCAGGGAACACTGGTCGGCATTGATATCGATAATGCAAGTGGAAAGGTAGAACTCAAGAAACTCACACTTATTAAGCTGCCACTCATGGAACAGACAATTGCAGCAGCCTGATCGGCGGCCTTTTTCTCATCGGTTGTCAAGCTGGCCATAATGATTGGCTTTTGCTATCAGGACTTCGCTCCATTCCTGGGCGTTCCCTGTGCCTGCCACGGGGGCGGGTTTATCGAAAGTGTTCTTCTTTTTCCCTCACCCCTCACCCCTCACCCTTCACGCCTTTGTGACCGCTTCACCGTCCTTCTCTTTGCCGCTATTCCGATTCACCCACTCACCGCGTACCCCCCCCGATAACTCATTGCTGTGGAGCAATCGATTTGCTATAAAACAGTGTGTAAAAACCATGAGCATGCTGGAGGGGGCAAATGGCGCGGAAATCATCGCATAAAGATGTGCGACTCCAGGTCATCCTTCCCTTTGAGTTGAAAGAAAAGCTTCGACGAATGGCGGTCGGGAAGGGGAAGAACATTTCGGCTTTGGTTCGAGAGTCTGTGGAAGAAAAGGTTGTGGAGTTGGAACGGCAGCTATTTGAGGAGAGTATGCGCGAGGCCTATCTGGATCTGGCCGATGAAAATGTGAGAACGGTTGAAGACTTCCGGCATGTGGATGCGGAGGACCTCTGAGCTGAACGGGAGGCGCTTGTGAATGCTCTCCAGATAAGGCGGGGGGAGGTGTATTACGCGAAGCTGGGTCCTGTTATTGGCAGTGAAACCGGAAAGACGCGACCGGTCGTCGTGATCCAGAATGACATCGGCAACCGGTACTCTCCTACGACGATTGTGGCGGTTATTTCCGAGTTTTCCCCAAAGAAGGCGGCGTACCCGATTTGCGTGCCCATCGGGGAAGATCAGGGCTCGACCAGACCTGGCTTTGCAGGGCCCTTCCAGGAAGCGGCGACCGGGACCGGCGCGGCCTCGCCAAGGCGAGACTTCTTCAGATCGGCAGCGGCTTCGAATAGCAGGAAATTGGAATCGAGGTTGTCTATGAGAATCAAATCCGGCGTTTCGATCTCGCCAACGCTTACGAGGTTCCAAGCCACAGCCGGGACCCACCATCCGCGCGTAGCAATCGATAGACTTTGTGGTACGGTTAAGGTCCGTCGTGGTCACAACGCCTTCTCGACCAACCGTTCAAAGTCTGTGGCGCTCCTGCAATTTTTGAGCTGTCGACGCAGCAGTCGCAGGACTTCAGAGCTTCTAAGCTGATGGAGTTTGTCAATGAGGCTTTGCGACGGCACCCCGAATTGCTCTTCGAAAAGCTCCAGGACAAGCTCATACGCTTCCTCGAGCCTCCCTTCGAGTTTGCCTTCGAGTTTGCCTTTTTGGATTCCTTCCTGCAACCATTCTTCTGCAAGTGTTGACATGATGCTTTCTCCTTGCGGCATGCCGGTGAGTGCTCGCTCAAAATCCTCACGGCTCAATTTGTCCGTCCCCTGAACAAGGTATCGGAAGAGCACCTCGAGGTATTGCAGTCCTTTTTCCCTTTCGGCCATATCACGGAGCAGCCCGAGGATACCAGCCAGCTTTTCGGGAAGTTCATCCCTCAGCGCGTATTTCATCGTGAGCAGCATCACTCTGGCCACCACGCCGCCTTTGATCTCCTCATCAGTCCACCGGGAGAGGTCATAGAGGAGGAACTGGAAATCCGGCGCATAACGGAAGAAGCCCTGCTGATCAGAACTCAGAAGGTCCCTCAAACGATCACCGGCATCCCAGGCCCCCACTCCTTGATAAATGACCAGCGGTAGAATGACAGGCAGTTCCCGCTTCCTGGACTGATCCAGATGCAGTTCCCAGATGCGGACCATGTATTTCAGCAGTTGAAGGCCGGTGTACCGGTCAGGAAAACTCTTGTGCTCGAAAAGGACATAGATATAGGCTCGGCTCCCCGCAAGCTTTACCTCGTAGAGCAAATCCGAGAAAGACTCTTTTAATTCCTCGTCGACAAAGGAGTCCTTTCGGACCTCCATGGCTTCAAAATCCAGGCTCCCGAGAACATCCACCGGCAAATAATTGGCCAGGAAGTCCACTGCCGTCTGCCTTTGGGAGAAGACTTTCTTGAAAAACCTGTCATGAGGATTGCTCAGTTTGGGCAAGGTCAGATTCTCCCGCTCTCAAGCGTCATGCTCCTGGACTTTACAAACCGCCTCACTGTCTTTCGCTTTTCCGCTTCACAAGAGACTGCTTTAGGCCCTTCGTCTGGTCGCTGTAGTAGAGGGCAGCCAATCCCCCATGCTTTATGCTGCCGATCACAAGAACTTTATCGCGTTACGTGTTTGGGTACAATACCGTCCCATCCTTTTTTTCTCATCACGGTCTACCACTTCACCGCCACATCGTTTCCCCGTGTTTCGCTTTTCCGCTTCACTTTTCACCCTTCACTATTCACGCCTTTGTCACCGCTTCACCGTTTTTCTGCTTTTTGCCGCTATTCCGCTTCACCGATTCACCCACTCACCGCTTCACCGTTTTCTGCTTTTCGCTTTTTCCCTTCACCCTTCACCTTTCACCTTTCACCCTTCTAAAGTTTGACTAAATGTAATAACCGTTATACTCTTGAGAAGAATGTATAACTCAACACAGGGGGTGTCTATGGCAATGGTAAAAATCTTGAACAAGGGGCAGCTCGTAATTCCGGCCAGCCTGAGAAAGAAATTCGGGATTCGCCCGGGATGCACGGTCCGTGTGTTTGAATACGGGAATCTCATTCACATTGTGCCTCCTTCGGAAGACCCTGTGGCTAGCGCGATGGGATGTCTTCCCGGTGCGCCGTCTCTCGCGGGAGAACTCCTTGAGGAGCGGAGGAAGGATTTTCCTTGATGATCCCTGCCTATCTCTTTGACAGTCATGCCCTGCTGGCCTTCTTTCAAAAGGAAGAGGGCGCGGAGGTTGTTGCTGGAATTTTGCGCAAGGCAATGCAACAGGATGCGACGCGCCTCATTTGCGTCATCAATGTGGGGGAAATCGTTTACTTGACGAAACGACGGTTCGGAGACGAAAAGAAACTGGAGGTGCTGGGTCACATCCAGGAGTTGGGACTGACGGTACTGCCTGTCCTCAATGAGCTTGTGTACCAGGCTGCGGAAATCAAGGCGGAATATCCGCTCTCCCTTGCCGATTGTTTTGCTCTTGCTTGTGCCATCAATCATGCGGCGGTTCTGGTCACGGGCGACCCTGAATTCAAGGCAGTCTCGCATCTGGCCGCGATTGAATGGATACGCTGACCCGGTCCCCTCCATTCACCCTCTAACCGGCGCGACCATCGCTCACGACCTTTCACTCTGGAAAAAGTGAGATCTCAGCTCTTCCATGGGAATATAACGACCAGCCTGTCGTATTATTGCACGGCAATCTCGAAGCATTCGGCGACATAGAACTCGTCTCCCATTCTGACAAATGCCTTGATAGAGTGTTGCAGCTTGCCCATAAACCAAGACTCCTTCGCTCAGCCCTTTCGTTTCTCCCTGACCGCTTCGTAACTCCAGGCTCAATGCTCTGAATAGTTGCCTTGACGACTTCACCTTTCGTTCATGCAAAAAGGGTCACATTCAAGTGAAGTTATCATAGCGGCTGGCTTTTACACCGTCAATTGCCTCGGCGGACCACCACCTGTCGCCGGCAGGTCCCAGCCCTCCGCTCCTGAAAAAGCTCCTGGCCGATTATGCCGCAACCGGCCTTCCTTCCGCCTATCTTCCCAAAGATGAAACAAGCGATGAGGACCTTTCCCAGCCGTTCGAGCCGATGTTCACGGCTTTCGTGGAGGCGATCGCCGTAGGTGGCTTCGAGCACCAGCAGATCGCACGCCGGCGGTGGTTCGGGGTCCGGGAGGAGCGGGGTATTTCTCGCGCCGAGGTCCCCGGAAAAGACGACCGACCAAGCCGGGTTCATCCCCTTCAAGTGGAGGAAGGCCGACCCCGGAATATGCCCGGCCCGCTTCCTTTTCGCCCATCTGCGAGAAGCTCATGGCATCTCTCAACATCGGCAGCAGCAGCGCCTTGGTGGGATGGGTGGCCAGGATTTCGCCCTTGAAGCCGGCCTGAATCAACCCCGGCAGGTTGCCGATATGGTCGATATGAGCATGGGTGAGCAGCACATAGTGAATGGCCGCAGGGGCCACCGGCCAATCGTCCATGGCCACGGCCCGATCGTTCCCCTGCACGGCGCCGCAATCGACGAGGACATTGAGTCCTTGAGCCTGCACCAGATGGCACGACCCCGTTTTCTTTAAGCCGCCACTCATAGAACAGACAATCGCAGCCTGATCGGCGAACTCCTTCTCATCGGTAGTCGAGCCAGCCATAATGACTGGTGCTGCTTTCCCGTCTTTCCGCTTCAGCCCTTACGCCCGACCTCTCAGTATTCCGCTTGCTTGACATTCCGATGAACGAATCGTAGAATGAGTCAAAAATCCTCAGGAGGTGAGTCATGTCCCAGATCACTCTACGGAAGCTGGATCCCGAAGTCGAAAAGGAGATCCGCAGAAGGGCTGGTGCCAGCGGGAAATCATTGAACAAGGTGATTCACGAGATGCTGGCAGAGGTAGTGGCCCCTGGCGTAAAGCGGAAACCTTTGGGACTTGCACGGTCATTGGCAAAGCTGGCAGGGGGTTGGACCGAGCAAGATGCTGCGGAATTTCTCGATTCGATCAAATCTTGTGAACAAGTGGACGAGGAGATCTGGCAGTGAAAATTGCGTTGGATACCACGGCATATGTGGCGTTCAAACAGAACACCAGCGCCCTTGTGGGATACATTGTGAGGGCTGAAAGGGTCCTTATCTCACCAGTCGTCCTTGCTGAGCTCATGTTTGGGTTTCGGGGCGGCAGCAGATTTCAGAAAAACATGGATGACTTGAATGCCTTCCTGGAACACCCGGCGGTGGAGTTGGTCCAGATAGGGGAAGTAACAGCGGACCGATACTCCAGGATAGCGATGGATCTGAAGCGTCGTGGAAACCCCATCCCGACGAATGATATCTGGATTGCCGCGCAAGCCATCGAACACGGTGCTGAACTGGTAACACTCGATTCTCATTTCGAAAAAATAAGAGGCTTGGTCTACACTATGTTTTGACCGCAGTGTAGTAAGGGCGGCAATTTGAGGATAGTTAGTATGCATGCCCCCCTGATGGCCACCTCAGAATCCCCCACTAAACCATCCTGATTTCCAATACTTTTCATTTTAACCCACTGTTTGGGGCTGCCCCCCAATGCTTAATGCTGCCAATCATAAAGGGTCTTTCGTGTTACATGCCAGGTTACAACAACTATGAATTCCTCCCGCGCCCAAGGTCAGTTTCCTTCACCGACTCACCTCCCCCCTCACACCCCTCACGACCAACAAGCGGGAGAAACAGTCGTCGGGTCCTTTTTCGGAGACCTCCGTTATTTTGTTGCGCTGGGGGCACCCGTCGCTGACGCGGGGGTGCTGATCCACGGGGGGGATGAGCTGTATTGGCGGGAAGGATGCTCCGTTCTTCCCTGGTTTCAGGTGAGGTCGCAATTTGCTTTCAACGTGCGCCAGTCCGCGGTTTGTATACTCAACCCGTGGAAGAATTTCACCACCACGGACAGCCAGTCAAGAAAAGCAATGGTTTTCAGCCCTCACCCTCACGCCTCACGCCAATATCATCCCTTGACGTTATTGTCTTGTCGGGATAACAGAGGAATATGGAACCTCCTGCAAAAGTCCCTCAATGTGTCATTCCGGCAGGGTTTTTGGGCCGGAATCCAGGCTTTAAGGTCCCTGGACCCCGGCTAGAAGCATGCCAGGGTGACGGAATCTGAGACTTTTGCAAGAGACTCATGATCAAGA
>CAZDKX010000162.1:0-11157 GCA_964505935.1 uncultured Syntrophobacteraceae bacterium | reverse complement strand
AAAGCCCCTTCGGTAAACTTCATGATGTTGCCTTTGTGCACCAGGGTTACCGAGGGCAAGCCCCTGGCCAGGGCATACTGAATGGCGCGCCGCACCAGGCGCTCGGTCCCGAAGCGGCTCATGGGCTTGATGCCGATCCCGGCGTTGGCGGGGAGGGTCACGCCGAACTGCTCCTGGAGAATCCTCGCCAGCCTTTCCGCTTCCGGCGACCCGGCCGGCCATTCGATCCCCGCATAAACATCCTCGGTATTCTCGCGGAACACCACCATGTTGACCTTTTCCGGCTGTTTGAGGGGCGACGGCAGGCCCGAGAAATAGCGTACCGGGCGGATGCAGGTATAGAGATCCAGGATCTGCCGCAGAGCCACATTGACGCTGCGGAAACCGCCGCCGACCGGTGTCGTCAGAGGCCCCTTGATCGCCACCACGCAGCGGCGGAGCAGCTCCAGGGTGCGCTCGGGGAGGTACGCTCCGGTTTCCCGCCAGGCCCGTTCTCCGGCCTGCAGGGGCACCCAGTGGATCTTCTTCTCACCGTGATAGGCCTTTGCCACCGCCGCCTCAAAAACCAACCGCGCTGCCGCCCAGATATCGGGGCCGACGCCGTCGCCCTCGATAACCCCGATGTTCGGGGTCCGAGGGACCGTCAGGGCCCCATCCTCCCCTGTCGTGATCCAGCTTCCCGTGCTTTCGTTGTCTATCATTCCGGCCTCCCCTGCCTCCGGGAAAATTCCAGAAGACACCACTCACCCGCCTCGCGCCGGGCAAGAAGCTTCATGTCCTGGGCTTCGCAGGCGCTTTGCACCATCGCTGCCTGCTCAAGCAGGATCCCGCTCAGGACGATCCTCCCCGACCTTGCCAGACGGTCTGCCAGCTGGGACGCCATTTCGATCAGCGGCACCGCCTGGATGTTCGCCAGCACTATATCATAGTTCCCGGCCACAGCCTCAACCGTCCCCACCTGCAGGGCAATCCGGCGGCTCACCCCGTTCAGCTCGAAGTTTTCACGAGCCACCTGAATCGCTTCGGGGTCGCTGTCCAGCGCAACAATCGGATCACACCCCAACAAGGCTGCGGCGATAGCCAGGATGCCGGTACCCGTCCCCACATCCAGAAGGGATTTGGAGCTTCCCTTACTCGCGGTCCCAGCCTGCGCTTCCAGCCATTCCAGGCACAGCCTCGTCGTCTCGTGATGCCCGGTGCCGAAGGCCTGTCCCGGATCGATGCGGATGATCCACTCCCCGGCAAGCGGCGTCAACTCCTCCCACGTGGGGGCAATGACCAGCTGTTTGCCCACGCGCAAGGGCTTGAAGTCACGCTTCCACTGCGCCAGCCAGTCTTCTTCCTCCAGCGTCGAAAGGACCTGGCTCGATACCGCCGGCAGCCCGCCCCAAACAGGTTGAAAGCCGTTGAGGATGCTCTCCAGCTTTTGCTTTCCTTTCTCGAGAAAGTAGTCTTCCGGCAGATACAGGCGAACCCCCCCGGCAAGGACTTCCACGCCCACGTCAAACGCCTCTGCCAGGATAGCAGCGAGTTCGTCGGCGGCTTCCGGCCTGCAGCTCATTTCAACACACTTCCATTTGCGCTTCATGATCCCCCCTTCCCCGGTATCGCCTTAAAACCTTCCTGTTCGGCATCGAGGAAGCACTCAGCGGACATCAAGAAGCGAGATCCATTTCCGGCGCATGCGATCGAGGACCTTTTCATCATGCATTTCCAGAAGGGCGGCGTTGATTCTCCCCATCAGCTCCGGTTCACGGACGGCGAGCCGCAGGCTCATGGGTATGGCGTAGAACTCCTGCGTAAAAGGCTCACCGATGATCATGACTTCCTGTCCCCGGCCTCGCAGTTTGTCGGTTTCGTACGCAAGCTGGGGATAATCAAAAACGACCGCATCCACCTCGTGTTCCAGAAGCCTGCGATAACCTTCCTCGGTGGAGGTCACCAGGACAAGGTCCTTGACGCCAATATCCAGGACCGCCGTCATCCCGGTCGATCCTTCCAGCACCACCACCTTCTTGTCCACCAGGTCGCGGTAATCGGAGATCGCAGAATCCGGGCTGATGCTGTCGGCGACGAAGGCGGAAATCAACTGGGCGCTGATCACCGATGCCAGGAGGATCCCCGAGAGCCAGATCGGCACCGCCAGGACCCTTGCCGTCCACTTATGCGGCACCACGTCACCGAAGCCGATGGTGCTCTTGATGGCAAAAGCGCACCACATCGCTTCGAAGACCCCGGGAAAGTAACGGCTGTCCACCAGCGGGTTTTTCCCGCGCTCAGCGATCCAGAGGATGTGCCCATAGACTACGAGCAGCAGCAGCAAAGCCAGAATAGCCTGAAGGACCACCGGGGAGCAGATGACTTCGAACAGCACCCAGATGGTGGCCGGCTCCCTGGCGTTGACCAGAATACCCTGCCCCGATACGAAATAGGGCTGCGAAAACACCATCAACCTGGATCGTTTGCTGGTCACCGTCGTGCTCGCCAGCGCAAAGTCCAGCTCATCCTTCGCCAGGGCGTCGAGGGTATCGGCAATACTGTGCATCTCCCGATAATCATAGGTGAACCCGACCCTCCGGGCGACTTCCTGCCACAATTCAACCTCGGCGCCGACAAAGCCGCCGGCAGGCGTTTTTTCAATAAACGGCAAACCCGTGGGGTAGATCCCAATTCTGTAGCCTTCGCGAAGCTCAGCCGCCGCACCGCAGGCATCCCGAACGGCAGCCGGCAAGGCCGCGGCAGCCAAGGCAAAAGCCACGATGAACAATAGTTCCATTCTCTTTTTCATCATCAGGGATACTTCTATCATGGCTCATCGAACTCTGTCGACATTAACGGCTCCCTGACGACCCTCCCATTGGAGCATACCATGAGTGCTGAGCGGATGGAGGGCCAACGATCTAGTCAGCTTTGGCATCCAAGAGCTTCAAGAACAAACGCGTTTCCGTGAAGGCTCGTGCGAAGCTGCGCTGAACGGAAGACTGACATGGCCCCCTGCCACACCAGGTCTCAGAGAGTTACACGGGAGCCTCCAGACCGGGCAACATCAGGGTGGCGCGGCTGGAGTCTCAGTTTGCCAGGGTGGTTCGGTTATTGAGGGTTTTATAAGCATATTCATGGCGTTAATGGCACCCTTGTGGTCAGGATTGATGCGAAGAGCTTCCTTAATATAACCCATACCCTCCTGGTAACTCCCCGATCTGCTTAAAGCGACACCCAGAAGGTAGTTGCTGTCGGCGCTGCCTGGCTTGATGAGGACGGTGTCTCGAAGGAGCGGAACAGCATCTTGATATTTGCCGAGCTCAAAATAAGCGATAGCGAGATTGTACTTCGCTTGGGGATTGTCGGTGCTGAATTGAAGTGCCTCTTGAAAATAGGGGATCGACTCCGCTATTTTCCCCCGAGACGCTACTGCTATGCCAAAGTCCGTATAGGTGCTGCCGTCTTTCTTCGTTATTTCAAGCATTCCGCAAAGACCCACGCCCATGATTATCGCTGACATCAGCCACGGGCTGTTTTGACGAAAGAAGCCGGTAACTGGTGAATCCTCTCCAGGATAGAGTCCCGCTCGCGTGAGCACGTTTCTGCCCACATCGCCTGCTGCCTGTATCGTCAAGACAAACAGCAGAATCATGACGAGCTCAACAGGATAGAGGTATCTTGGACCCGCCCAGTAGCTCATGCCGCAGAGCGCAGCGAAGTAACCGTAGACGATCACCAAGGTCAGTGCCAGAGTGAGGGTTCGAAGATTTCCGGCTGTTGGCCTGAGTTGCGCAAGGATTAGCTGACAGCACAAGAAAAGCGCTATCAGGAGCAGGGCTTTTTCGCGTAGAGAAGCTTCCATCCGTGCTGCTGCAGCCAGATTCTCAATAGGCATGGTACCCAGCGGCAACTGCCTGTGGAAGTAGTCCCAGCCTGACAACAAGGATTCATTGATGTTTTGAAGGACTACCTGCAGAGTTGTCAAAGGATACGCGCGAAACACTTCCACGCTTTCTTTATCCTGAATATTGAGTCTTTCTTTGGTGCTGAGTCCGGCCGTTCGCCGTTCGATCATCTCATTCGTTTGAGCTCTGTTCAAGCCAACTGCGTGATTCTCAGGGAGCCCTCCGGCCTTAACCCATTCCTGAACGCGTGGCTTGAGCATACCATGCAGATTGAGCGTACTGGCACTGGAAAGGGTAAAGACATTTTCGTAGGCGTAATTACGGGTGCACCAGAGGCCTAGGAACACCAGCTGTATCACGACGGCCATCCCGAGCGTCTTCCACTTTGCCGGCCTATTTTCTCCACGGCAAAAGAGGTAGTAAATCGGAACCATGACAGCGGCCCAACAGACAAGGATCGGCTTGACCATCGATGCTCCGGCAAAAACGAGCCCTGCAAGGATGATCCATGTGGCGCTGCTCCTGATCGCTCCCAAATACAGCAGGCAAATTCCTGCTCCAAACATGACAGCAAGAAGCAAGTCACTCATAATGAGGCCGCACAGGCCAATTCCCGAGGGAGAGATCGCGGAGAGAAGACCTGCAAGGCTGGCAAAGAAGATACTCCCGGTGAGTATTCGTGCAAACCATAATGTCAGAATGGGAATTAGTGCGCCAAGAACGGCTTGTGTGATGAGGATTCCACCGGGAGCGAGACCAAGACTGTAGAAAGGTGCGCAAAACGCAGGGTATCCCGGCGTTCGCAAAAGGGCACCGTAGGCACCAGCTTCGAAATGTTGGCCAAAGTAACTGCCCACAAGATTCTTCGCCAGGCGGATATAGAGATCGCTGTCGGCAGTGAGAAATCCCGCTTGGGGGGCGGCATTGAGGTCACCATAGAGAAGTGAGCTTTGCAGAACGATCTCCCGCACAAGCAACAGGCGTAAGGCCAGAGCAGAGACAAGAAGAGACAACACCAGTACTGATAGCTTGACCTTCCTCATGCTCTCATCAGACTTGCTTGGTACGCGGGCAGGCAATAGCTGTTTTCCCGGGAGAGGGATCACATGATTTGGCTCGAAGTCGAGCTGCTCTTCCGCATTCATAAATAATGGTCCTGTGGAGCCTCCTGCAAAAGTCCCCGGGCGTCATTCCTGCGCAGGCGGGAATCCAAAAAGGTTGCCTGGCCACCCGCCTCCGCGTGGGTGACGGGTCGGAATTGAAAACATATTTGTCTGGCACGCTACTCATACCAGTTTACATCAGAATCCTGCATTTCTGTGGGAGTGGCTTTCTGGCCGCGAGTAACACTCCCATCGCGGCTAGAAAGCCGCTCCCACATGGTCTCATGAGTCAAGAAGGTTTTCGGAAACGATACAATTCAACCTTTCCAAGCATGGCTGCACGAGGTCACAACAGGAATTGGTAATTCCTGGCTCCATGAAGAATTCGCCTGATTTGAACCGTCCTAGCCTTCACCACGTAGAACACGAGATCGTCTCCGATGATCAGCATGCGATATCCCAGGTTCTTCAGGCGATCATCCCCAGGGACAACACCAAGTCCTGGGTTTTCTGTCAATTGGGAGATTGCATGATCGAGCTTCTCGATCGTAGCGAGGGCAGCGGAGGGATTATCCCGCACCAGGTAATCGAAAATATCCTCTATATCTTCTTCCGCCGTTTGCAGATAGCGGACTTCATGGGGCTTGCTCATCTGAGCCTGGCTTTCAGCCTATTCATCAGTTGGGCATGCGTGATCCCTTTTTCACCGCAGCCGTCCAGGGCCTCCGCTTCGCCCAATTTCCGATACAATTCAATAAGGTTCTGGAGGCGTTCGTAATGGGCCTGGCTCATAACGACCAGGTCCCCTCTCCCATTGCGGGTGAGGAATACGGGTTGATCCTCGCGGTGGCAGAGCTCGGATATTTCCACGGCCTTGTTGCGCAAATCGGATATGGCTCGAATAAGCGGCATGGCGATCTCTTTTTTTTCATAGACAATATTTTATCGTTATTATGATAAATCGCGCAGAGAAGTCAAGCTCATGGGGGAAGGGGGAGGACCGGCGCTGAGGGTTTTCCAAAATCGTCGAACTCCTGCAAAGCGATGGTCAAGCCTCCTCCTCGGCATCAAGATCTGCCATCAACGATCAAGAGTTGCCGCGGTTAACCCTCCTGGATGCCCGCCAGAGGCACGCGGGCATCCCAATAGGGCGACCTTCGCTGCTTCAAAAGTTGCGCGTCGCAGACCGACTCGGTTTTGAAAACCGAGTCGGTCTGGTTGGCACCCAGCAGCTTTTCATCTGTCTCCGGGTGTCCCAGGAGGACATGAGCAACTGCCCTGTCATTCCCGCCGGCTCCCGGCCTAAAGCATGCCGGGACAAGCTTTGGCGGGAATCCACAATGCTGACCGCATCCTTATTGGGTTCATATCTTGAGCTTGATGGGAATGGCCCCAGTCTTCGGAAAGCGCTGCCCGCTGATCCCCGCCAACATGTTTTGCATAGGGAATTCCGGTGCCGGCCAGCGGCTGAGCACGTGCTCATACTGCCAGGGCTGGAAGCCGACAAAGACCTGCAGGTGATTATCTCGCAGCGATGTCTGTTGTGGATCGAGGAGCAAGTAGGGCAGCGCTCCATACGGAAAACACAGGGTTTCTGCTCTATACCCATCAACCATTTCTACGAGTATCTCCTCCATTTCCGCCCCAAACCACTCACGCACTCCGCCGAAGCGCGAGAGCATCCCCGCCAGGTGATCTGGAGGATAGGCCTCGATGGAAAGGACCGCCATGCCGAGTCTGGTCAGCTCGTCTTCGAAACGGTAGAGGTCGTCATTCATGACCTCCGCCGGGGTATCCCAATTGAGAAAACGCTCCGACAAGATGAGCAGGTTCAAGCCCTCCCTCGCGAGTTGGCGCAGGCGGTCGCGAGATGAAGGCCAATCCCAGGTCCGGACATCGGAAAATGGGCAGCTCTCCACGTATGGCTCCAGGGTGAGCTGTATCGGCGCCAATCGGCGTCCCATGGCATGCTGGAGATATGGCACGATAGCCAGGGCAAGTTCCGCAGAAAGCTGCTCCGATGCTGACCCAACCCTCATTCTAAATGATGCATCCATTCCTTCCTCCTCTTGTTCCTTTCCAAAGTAAAACTGAAGATGATACAGGCCTGCCCATCCGCCGGCATGGCACCAGTACTGTTACGAGTGGCCATCGACCCCGACGATCTGCACATCGCTCCGAGACAGGGCACATCTGCAAAACCACCAAACCCAATCCACGCCCAGAGTTTACAGAGAGACCGCAAACACCATGGGTATGACAGCCAGGTGTGACGTTACTGGCCATATGTTTTTCTGGATGTCCCGCGAGGTGTGGACGAGGTTGCCGAGGGCCGTCCAACGATAAAAACAAGAAAGGATCGGAAACGGTCGAAATCCGGCTTTCGAAAGGAGCTTCCTACAAGATCGGCGCGGCCAAAGCCGCCACCGTCCCCATCCTGGACAACAGCTGATCATGAAGACCAGGGGCGGATAGTCGGCCAGGCACGACCATCCGCCCCCCTGCAGAAGTACCAGCAACAATTCACTGCGCCGGTAATAGAATGTCCCGCACGTTAGGGTACCCGCTGCTTCATCTCGTCTACGACTCTTGTTGAGCATTCTCATCACTTGACTTTCTTAGGTTCATGGCTGCGCAAGCGCTTCAAGCAGGTCGATTCGGACCTCGACCGGTCCTCGCCGATTTCCCCTTTCACAATCAAGAAGCCTCGCAGTCAGCAAAAACGGACTTGTGCCTTCTTTTACACTATCGTGCGATGCACCTGGAAATTTCGTTTCGTTAATGGAATCCCAAATACATCATTCACAAACTATCTCATTGCTACAGGAGAATCAGGAGTGGATTTTGCAGCGTTGGTGAGTTAATCTGCTTCGGAGATGCCAATTGAATGATTTCAAGAGGAGCCCATACATGGGTCGGATTCAATATATCTCGGACGAAAACGACAAGATCACCGGCGTCATCGTCCCCATTGATCTTTGGCGGGAGATTCAATCCGAGAAGGAGACTGCTTATCTCCTCAAAAGTGAGACCATGAGGAAGCGCTTGCTCAAGGCAAAAAACCGCAAAGAGGGAATCTCCTTTGACGAAGCCTGCAAGAGGCTTGGAATTTGACCCGGCGGCCTTCGAAGATCTTGCTTGGTGGATCGAGAAGGACCGCAAGAAGGCTCTCCGGATCGTAAAGCTAATCAAGGAGATCCAGCGCGATCCCTCCTCAAGAGCCGGCAAGGCTGAACCCTTAAGGCACGAACTCTCGGGATGCTGGTCTCGGCGTATCGACCGTGAACATCGCCTGATCTATCAGATCAAAGAAGACAACATCCGAATCCTCGCCTGCAGGTACCACTACTGAAACAAACCGCAACCAGAGGGGTTTGTGGAGTGTGGGTCTGACCACTCCGTTCAGGAGAGGCCCCTTGTCCCTGCGGCTATTTCGGCTCCCCCCACCGCCCTTGCAACTGTGGTACAAATCAGGTTGCCCGTTACCGCGGGCGCATCTCGGGACTGATCCTGGATCGCATCGATTTGCAGATTCGAGTTACTGTTTTCGCCTTTGTTTTGAGGCAGCATTCTGACCACAGCTTTGCTCTGTTGCTCGCCTTTTTATGGCGCTTCTCCTCAATTTCGAACGGAGTGGAGCGAAGTGAGAAATCTGGAAAGTCACCTACTTACGGAAACAAGGTTTCTCGCCTTCGACTCGAAATGACACTTCTCGGACAGCCTCCTAGGCGCGAATGAGGCCCTTGAAGAGGTTCGCATTCCGGGTCGGCAGAATCGAGACGGGCTCGCCTGGGAAAAATGGCATCTGCTTGAGGTTCAAAGGGACTGGCGGAGCCTTGAATTTAATAAGGGGTTTTTAGGGAAATCTCTATGGAGGAGAAATCAACTCGATTGCAGCGCCACAGGCTTTCTTGAGCACATCCCCGTTTACCTGCCCAATTTTCTTGATTAGTCGTCGCTTATCAAGGCTTCGGAGCTGGTCCGGCATGATCTTGGAGTCCTTCGCCAACCCTCCGGTGCCTGCCGGGATGAATACCTCGTGCAAATACACCCGCTGCACACTGGACGATATCGGTGCGACCAGAACTCTCGGAAGATGATCGTTCATTTCATCAATGGAGAGAATGAGAAACGGCCGGGTTTTCCCGATCTCGGTATGAAGCATCGGGTCCAGATTGACCAGGTACAAATCGCCCTGCTTCATCCCGGCCATCCTTCGATGTCCAGAACATCCCAGGCCGATGCCTCCGCCTCACGCTGATGGTCTTTTGCCGCCTCCTTGAAATCACGTGCCAGAGCGTCAAGCCGCTTTCGTCTCTTCCTCCGTTCCACCTCTTCTCGAAGCAATTCCGTGATGATCTTGCTCTTCTGTCGTTCCGGGACCAGGATTTTGAATTCGTTCCACACTTCGCGGTCAACGCTCAGATTCACCCGAGTCAATTCCATCACAACCCTCCCTGAAGCAATGCCCCACCCTCAAAAAACTGCTACTGTAGAGCCTGCTGCAAAGGTCCTTTTCACCCTTCGATACCTCAGGACAGGCTTCGCTACCTCAGGGTGAGCGGACTTTACGGCCGTAAGGCGTTGAATTTCCGTTCGTGCTGAGGGATCGAAGCAGGAACGGAAAAACTTTTGCAGCAGCTTCTACAACAATTATGTGTGATCCATTGCAGAATACAAGCTGTATTGTAACGGAGTGATCAGGAAAGCCAAAAAACCCTGCTGAAGGGAGGACTCAGGAGAAAGCAGCCAGACTTTTGACTGGGACCGGGCGGTCGCTTACCGTTCGGGTCCCGTTAGAAAACAAAGCCAGAGCTCGAAAGGGGCAGGATCATGCTCACCGTAAGGGCATCATCCAGGGGGCGGATAGTGCTTCCGAAAGCCATGAGAGATGACTTGAAAATAAGTCAGGGGAGCCTGTTTCAAATCACTCACGACGGTAAGCGCATCATTCTGATCCCGGTGAGAGATTCCGTGCAGAAGAGACTCTACGGCAAATATCAATCGGAATTGCTGCTGGAAGCCCTGGAAATGGATCATGCAGAAGACGTCGATTGAGAGATTGATCCTTCACGCCTAGCCTTTGCTACCCCTGGCCCGGCTAAAGACCCCTCCGCCTGAAATAGTTTAGAGATAATATGAGCTGCGAAGCGGAACGACCGCAAGTCTTTCAGCATGGAAATGCTGTACACATCAGGTGCTGAGGCCGTTATGGCATATTCGCAAGGGCCTTGTTGGCTTTTTCAATCCCCGGTAAGAACTCAACGAAAAGACTCCAAAGGATATTTCCAGCTTCTTGTGCCAGGCCTTGCTTCTCTGACGCTGCTCTGAGGAGGAAGTCATTATTTCGCAGGTAGTAATCTGTCCACTTCCATCCGAGCCACCATGCACTCTGTTTGAAGTTCGAGTTTTCAAGGCCCTTGCGGAGGTCAACGACCTCTTCGAGCGAAATCTGCTCTTTAATCTCTCGCTTCCACTTAGTTCCGAAGAAAATGTGCCAGCTCTCCACCTCCATTCTAGGATACAGGTAAGTCGCCTGGTCTTTTTGGGCTTTCGGAGCTAAAGAGATTCCTGCACAATTTGTAACCGGATTGTTGAGAATCTCCTTGTCAAGTTCCACTACCCAGCCATTGAGTCCAGTGCTGCTGGTTAAAGCTGAATCAAGAAAATCGCGCAAAGCGATCCAGAAATCTAAATCCAGCTTTCTTTTTACCTCTTCTATTCTCTCAGCAATTTCGAGTGCAACACGAAGATTCTCTTTCTCTGATAGAAAGTCAAGGACAGCGGTATCAAAGTCTTTCTGCACCATAATAGCTCCGTGTTAGAAAAAGATCTAATAAGTTCAGATTTTCGCTATTGCCTGAATGTATTGCAATATTGTCTCGCGTACGTGAGCAGGGCATACTTTTGCAAGTGCGCCGGACAACCAGTTCCGTATATCGTTGTTATAAGACAGTCGAAAGTACTCAAAGCGACCAGCGGTGGAGGACTTCGCTCCGCTTGGAGTTAAGTAGATTAGGGCGGATTTGTCAAAGAACTTCTCTTGTGCTCTAAGCCATTCCGAATACCTTTTCAGTTGATCGACCTGTTCCAAAGCGCCGACTTTGTTCTCAATGATCACGATGTATTTAAGCTCGGGACAGGCGATGACCAAATCTATCCTGCCA
>CAZDKX010000161.1:0-11158 GCA_964505935.1 uncultured Syntrophobacteraceae bacterium | reverse complement strand
CTGCTTCAAAAAATTCCGGTGGGTTGCGCTTCGCTCCTCCCGCCTCAATGGATGTTCATGGTCTGCAGGCATTCCGAAGGAGTATGAAGGCACGCCGTCGCTGAGACTCCTCATCCTAGACCCGCAAAGTCCAGGATCGCATTGAGCCGGTGTTCCCACCCCGTTGTTACAAAGTGCACCCCTTGGGCAAGCGATTTCAGACCAGCCGCGATTTCGCCCGCAATGCGCAGGCATTCCGTATCGCGGTCGGGTGCCTTCCGAATACGCCTGATCATCTCCTCCGAGATGTGGGCCCCAGCCTCCGTTTGTGCGATATACCTGGCGATGCCGACCGATTTGATGAGATACACCTTGGCGATGATCGGGACCCCCAAACCTTTGGTCTGATCAAGGACAGATGCAAAGCGACCCGGGTCGTACACGGGAGGAGTGATGACAAAGTTAGCGCCCGTTTCAACGGCCTTTCCGGCCAGCTCTAACTCTGCAGCCAGAGCCTTCTCGTCGGCATATGGCTCCATGACGTGGCCCACGGTGAAGCTGGGAGTCCCGCTGAGTTCAAGCCCCGCCATATCCACCCCGCCATGAAGGCACTGGATGGCGCGAAGGAGCCCCAGTTCATCCAGATCATTCACGGTGCCGGCATCGTGATGGTCGGCATTGGCTATTTGCTCGCTCCGAACCACGACCAGATTATGGATTCCAAGCACGTGGGCCGCCAGGATGTCACCCTGCAAAGCCATCCTGTTGCGATCTCGACAATAGACGTGGATCATGGTCTCCATGCCCTGCTGCTGCAAAAGCGCCCCCCCGGCAAGGGCGCTCATTCTCATGACCCCATTGTCCATGTCCGGCACTACGATGGCGTCCACCCGCCCCTTGATGCGACGGGCATTGGTCATAAACTCCGAGATGTCCACGCCTTTCGGTGTGTTCATTTCCCCCAAAACAACGAATTCGCTCGCTGACAGTCGTTTCTGGAAACTCATACGCTCCCTTTTCCTTTGCTGATATCCTCATCCCAATGAGCAAACTGAAGCATGGCTCTGCCCTTTTCCGGCCTCTTCCCGCGGACCACCAGACAGCCATGACCATTTGCAGGAGAGTGCCGCAGGGCCTATAGGCTCCGCCCTATCACGAGTCCTTGATCTTCTTCAGCTGGAGGCGATAAAGAGTGCCCCCTTCTTCTCCAGCTTCCATGGACATCACTTCATAACAAGTGGCCGGTAACACTTTAAAAAGATCTGCCAGGGTATCGAGATCACACCCCAGGATTTCCATGGTCTCACGGGCTCGCATTTCCTTCATCAACTGAGCAGCTTTGAGGAGGGTGATGGGGGTCAAAGTCCCCCGAAAGTCTAGAGTGTAGTCCGCTTTTCGTTCCAACTCCAGGTACTCCGCTTGGGTTTCAGTTTTCCCCTGGAAGGAGCAAAAGCGGTGCCACATGAACGCAACTTGGCTCCCAACTTTATGGTTGCTGCAAACCCTTGATTCATGCGGGTTCAGAAGGAGACTTGGGAAGCCGTCATTGTCGAGAAACTGTTAAACTGTTAAAAAGTGAAAGTTTTGCTCATGTTAAAATATGAACAGGAGACTACCCATGTTTGTACAGGAGCTTGACAGGTATTGGAAGACCGTGGTGAGCACCATACGGGATGGGATCATGATTGTGGACACGACCGGGGCAATTGTATCGGTCAACAAGGCCTTTGAAACGATCACCGGTTACGGGAGGGAGGAGTTGGTGGGCCAGAAGTGCTCCATCCTGCATTACAGCATTTACCCAATGGCTCGGGAGCAAAGAGGGGATCATTGGTGCATGCTGTTTCGGACCGGAGATCTGAGCAAGCGGAAGTGCGTCCTTCTGAAGAAAGACAAAAGCAGCATTCACGTGCTGAAGAATGTTTCCCTCCTGCATGACAACACGGGCAAGGTCATCGGCGCCGTGGAGACGATCACCGATATTACTGAGCTCATAGAAAAAGACAACCAGATCGCGGCCTTTCGGCGGGAACTCCGGTCTGAAGGGAGCTTTCATGGTCTGATCGGAATATGCTCCTCCATGCAGCAGGTGTTTGATCTCATTACCAATGCAGCCCAATCGGAAGCCCCGGTGATTATTTTCGGAGAAAGCGGGACGGGAAAAGAACTGGTGAGCAGAGCCATCCATGAGATCGGTGACCGGAAGGGCAAACCTTTCATTAAGGTCAACTGTGCCGCCCTGACGGAATCGCTCCTGGAAAGCGAACTTTTCGGCCACGTCAAGGGGGCCTACACGGGGGCCTACAAAGGCAGAGCGGGACGGTTTGAAACCGCCCACGGGGGAGACATCTTTCTGGATGAAATCGGGGACTTGCCCCTCTCCACCCAGGTTAAGCTGCTCCGGGTGCTGGAGGAAAAGGTGGTGGAACGGGTGGGAGACCACACGCCCATTCCGGTTGATGTGCGCATCATTTCCGCTACCAACAGGAATCTGCCAAGGCTTGTGGATCAAGGCTCATTTCGCAAGGATTTCTACTTCAGGATCAACGTGGTTCCGATCCATTTGGCTCCCCTGCGCGATCGGACCGATGACATCCCGCTCCTGGCCGAGCATTTCTTTCAAAAGATACGCCTGAGGAATGGAAAAGATATAGAAGGGATCAGCACCGATACCATGAGGGTCCTCATGAATTATTCGTGGCCGGGCAATGTGAGAGAATTGAGAAGTGCTTTTGAATATGCTTTTGTCACCTGTCAGGAATCTATTATCCGACCCCATCACCTCCCTCCCAGCATCATCAAGACGAAACGGGACGTTTGCACCGCCAGGCCCTTGTCCATTAGCAGGAAGGAACTGAAGAAGAAGCGGCTTTTGGAAGCCCTCGAGCAGACTGGGGGAAACCAGTCCGAGGCAGCCAAAATCCTGGGGGTTTCCAGGGTTACCGTATGGAATCAAATGAAGCATTTCGGCGTCAATCTCAAACGCAGCATCAATTAGCAGTGGTTCGGCTCAATAATCCCGTGTCCCCTTCTTTAAGACTTCACGGGATCAGTAAGAACCGCGACGCCCAACATTTTCACCCCAAGTTTCTGCCGGGGGCTTATTCTCATCGTTCCAGCAACTTCTCCCGCTTCTTGACAGCCTCTTTCTTCAGCCGGTTCAAGGTCTTCTCCAGAACGGGCAGAACGTGCTCGCGGATGTCGCCGGCCACGGCGATGAACATCACGTCATCGCCGACGCGGCGCCGTCCGGTAAAAAGGTAGGCTTCCACCGCGGCGATACCCGGTTCTGCGCGCATCTCCTCGAGAATTCTCTCCCAGACAGCGGCGTCGACATCAATATCCAGGTATTCCGCAAGGTCACCGGCACGCGAAGTGCCGCGCGCTATTCCGTTGTGGCAGGCAATCATGCCAACCTTCAGCGGATCCATCTCGCGTTTGATTTTCTCAACCAGGTCATTCAAAGTCGGCATTCCGGTGCTCCTCTCCAGCCATTGCCCGCATGGTTCCAGCGCCGGGTATTCAACCTTCTTCCCTCCCGCGCCTGCCGAAGCTGAATTCTCTACGCCACTTTGTCATCTTTGGCAAGAGGCTGCATCACGAGGGCGTTGGGGCGAGATGAAAGTTCACCCTGATCCGATTTGGGGGACCAAGAAGGGCATGTTACCTGTCACCGGAAACGATCTGCGGCAGCGTCGGAGGAGGGTTACAGGGATGGCCCAGGGCCAGCCGGTCTTCTGAGCAGAGGCGTGCCGCACACCACACAGATGGATTGGCTGCAGGGTACGCCACGGCGGTGAGGCGCCTCCCTGCCGCATTGGGGACAAAAACATACCCCAGCGCCCATGACCCTTGCCGCGCCGCCGCCGGCACAACGAGGACCTCTGCCTTGTCCTCCTCGACCACCTCCGGTTCCACCTTTTCCTTGATTTCCCCGCATCGCCATGCCGCCCTTCTCTGCCGTTCGATGATCCGGCGTCAGCCCTGGCAAGGACCGGGGGTGCCCGATGCATTGGCACCCCGGCAGGCGAAAACGGGGTTGATCGAGCTCTCCGTTTCGATAGGCCTCGACAACCTCGTCAATGGCCCCGCTGATACCGGAGATGAATTCGATTCCAAGATGCTGGCCGAAATACCGGGCGCGCGGGCTCAACGCTCCGCAGATGACAGATGAGACAGCCTTGCTGTGGAGTAACCTCAATACCTCAAAGATATTGGTCCTGACCTCGAGCCGTTCTACCTCATGCCACGATTTGCAGGCGGTTTTCGGGATCAGGACAATGGTTGAGCACCAGTCCAGGACCGGTGCCACCCGTGATTGATGCATCGGAATCGCAATCATCTGTGCTCAATCCGTCATGGCTCGTATCTCAAAGCTTGCGGATCAGGTGGACGTCAAAGGCCATGTGCTGGTTTTTTCCTGTTGGAGCAACGCTCCCTTCCTCATGCCCAGGGAGGTGACTTTTCCCATGACAAGGTCCAACCTGTGTACTTCCGACCAATGGGGACTGGCAGCCTCGACGGCAAGAACAGCCTTGATGGAGAAAGTCCCCCGCAAGGGTTAGAACGGCCATGGTCCGTTAGGATCCACCGTTGCGGTTGCAGAGGCCTCCCGCAGGTGCGTGATAAAGGACCATAACCGTGAAGTTATAAAAGCCGAGCGGGTTTTCGGCTCCGCTTCAGCGGCGCCATCCAGGCAATTGCCGATTCACCGGAGCCTCTTGAAAAAGCTCAAATTCCGTCACCCCGGCATGCTTCTAGCCGGGGTCCAGGCACCTTAAAGCCTGGATTCCGGCCCAAAAACCCTGCCGGAATGACGCCCTGAGGGACTTTTGCATGAGGCTCAACGGTTCACTCCAGTTTCCTCACGTCGTTCTTCGGATTTATGGCTGCGGCTTTTCTGCCAGAGCCTCGGACCGTTGGATGACGTCGGCGACAAAATTGGCCAGGGCAAGAGTGAAAGGGCTCCCATTGTCACGCTCAACCAGGGCCTTTCCCAAATCGGAGGCCTCCACCAAGCGTGGGTCGAAAGGGAGGGAGCCCAGAAAATGGACGTCCATCTGTTTGGCGGTTTTCTTGCCCCCACCTTGGCCAAACAGGGGACTCTCCTGCCCGCAGTGCGGGCAGACATAACCACTCATGTTTTCGACCAAACCTACAATAGGCATGCTGAGTTGATGACAGAAATTGATGGATTTGCGAACGTCCGCCAAGGCGATCTCCTGCGGAGTGGTGACGATCACCGCGCGGGTGCCGGTGATTGTCTGGGCGACACTGAGCGGCTCGTCGCCGGTCCCGGGTGGTGAATCAATCACCAGGTAATCCAATTCGCCCCAGTCCACTTCACTAATGAACTGCTTGATGACCCCGTGCTTCACTGGACCGCGCCAGATGACCGCCGCATCACGGTCCTCCAGAAGACACTCGATGGAGACAACCTTCACCCGGCCTTCGTAGTCATGCGGCACCAAAGCCTGCTCCCGGTCGTTGAAGCGGAACATCCCGGAAATACCCAGCATCCTGGGAATGCTGGGACCGTGGAAATCCACATCGAGCAATCCCACTCGATGACCCAAACGTCCCAGACCAATGGCCAGGTATGCGGCGACACTGCTCTTACCGACCCCGCCCTTGCCGCTCATGACGATGAGCTTGTGCCGGATGCGGGCGAGGCGGTCATTAAGACGGAGGGTGTCGTCGGTCGCCTCTTCATGATGGGCATGATCGCAAGGGCTTCCTGCACTGTTTTGACATGCGTCCATTTCATTGAGCTCCAGTTTCAATAATATATGAAAAGCTTGTCTGCCACCGTTGGCTGGGAGAGCGCGAGAGCGGGGACCATGCGGTGCGCTCTAAGTTTGGCCCTGCTCCCGTCTCTCCCAACGGTTCGGATGGAGAGGTTTATGGGATCGGGACAGGTATCCACAGGGTGGACAACATGCCCAATCGCCTTCTGCAATAAACAAGAACAATGCCAAGCGGGCGCATTTGGCTTATGGACAGCTTCTTGCGACAGAAGAGCCGTGTGGGGGGATGCCGGGTTGCAGGGCTGAAACGGCGGAACGGGAACGAAATGCATCCTTGTCTTTCGGGGTCGGTCACGATTTGCACCTTTGTCCCGGACCATCGAGGACGCATCCGCGTTTGCACACGGCCTGGATACCTGGAACGCACCGGCGAGGCGCATTCAAGGGGGAAGGCCTGAACGGCTGCCCATGAACCGGATAGGTGATGACCGGTCTGTCTCGCTGCCCTCGGGTCACCACGACGTCCTGCTCTCGAAAATGCGGTGGGGCCGTCGGGGCGTTTCTTCTCTATTCGTCCGCATAAAGCGTCGGCTGGGGGGTGTCGATCCCCAGTCGTTTGATTTTGCGTCGCAAGGTGTTCTTATCGATGCCCAGTTCTCTGGCCGTCGCCATCCGGCGCCAGTGGTTCCGTTCGAGGGCCTCCAGGAGGGCGCGCTTTTCAATGTCCTGGAGGGTCAAGCCGGCGGCATCGGCAAACGGCGACACCCTGATGCGCAAATGATGGGGGAGGTGTTCGGGGGCGATGAAGCCGTTGCGGCAGAGAATGAAAGCATACTCGATGGCATTCTCGAGCTCCCGAATGTTGCCGGGCCATTCGTGGTGCATGAGCATCGCCAGGGCTTCGTGGCTCAGACCCAGGATCTGACGGTTGCGAAGGCGATTCAACTTTTCGATGAAATGCTCGGCCAGCATCGGGATATCCTCCTTGCGGCGTGCCAGCGGAGGCAGCTCGAGCTTCACCACGTTGACTCGATAGTAAAGGTCTTTGCGGAAGGCGCCCTCTTCCACCAATTGCGCCAAGTCCCTGTTGGATGCAACCAGAACGCGCACATCGGCCTTGATCGTCCTGGATGAGCCCAGCGGCTCGTAGCAACGCTCTTCCAGCACCCGCAGCAAGCGCACCTGAAATGCCGGAGAAACATCACCGATTTCGTCCAGGAGAATGGTACCTCCCTCGGCTATGGCAAACCGGCCGGGGCGATTCCGTTTGGCGTCGGTAAACGCTCCCGCGACATGTCCGAAAAGCTCGGATTCCAGCAGGGTGTCCGGGAGGGCCCCGCAATTGACGGCCACAAAAGGACTCTTGGCACGGGTACTGAGATCATGGATGGCCCGGCTCAATAGCTCCTTGCCGGTGCCGCTTTCGCCCTGGATAAGGACGGTGCTGTCACTCTGGGCCACATCGGGGAGGATGGAGAAAATTCTTTGCATCAGCGGCGATCGGGAAATGATGTCCTGGAAGCGATAGCGACGGTCGATTTCCTTACGAAGGCTTTCCACCAGACTCAGGTCGCGAAAGGTTTCCACCCCTCCAATGATTTGACCGGTTTCATCCCTGAGCAGGGCTGTGCTGATGCTGATGGGGAGCTCGCGGCCATCGGCGTGGAGAATCGCTATCGGCTTGTTAACGACCGGCTTCAGGGTCTCCATGGTATGTTTGAGCACACAGGTGCTCTCGCACACGTTTGCTCGAAAGACTTCGCAGCAGGGCCGTCCAACTGCTTCAGCAGCCGCAATCCCGGTGATCTCCTCGGCGGCCTTGTTGAAGAAAGTGATTCTCCAGGAGAGGTCCACCGTGAAGACGCCGTCGGCAATGCTGTTCAAAATGATCTGGGTCTGCGGCGATAAATTCGGTTTCCTGGGCTCCGCGGCCACCGTGTTTTCACCGTCCAAGCAGCTTCTCCCGCTTGCTGAAAGCCTTATTCTTCAGCCGGTTCAAAGTCTTATTGGGAACGGTACAACCGTTCTCGCTGTTTCCCTGGTTATCACGCCAGAAGCTCAGCCTCCTTGCAGTCGGACTCATCCAAGGCCCTTCCTGTGCGAAATATACCTCTCTTTCACACGAGACTTCACCCAAAAAGTGCACGATGCGCTCTTCCCGCCACAGACCAATTGTTCATGATTACGCAAGACTTTGCAGGAAGATTTCAGCAATGGTACCCAGTCCTTGCAGGCATGGTAAGCGGATGAAGCCCAGCCTGACGCCAACCCGAAGTCCCATCGTCCTGGACGATCGGTTCCTTCTTGAATCGGTGTTTGTTCATTGAGGTATCCTGGGAAGGCAGACAGTGCTCCTTCAGGAGTTGGTTGGGAGAGAGGAAGAGTGAGATCGCAAGGCGCGTAATACACGTGAGGTCTCACCCCTGTCTCTCCCTGGGGTTTGGGTGAAGAGTTGCTAAGGAATCGGGGCAGATATCTGGGGAGGGATAACCCGCCCGATCGCTGTCACAGCTAAACAAGAACAATGCCAATTGCCGCAATCGGGCTGTCGACGGGCTGTTTCCAGCGGAATACAGGTGGGAGGAAAAGGATGCGCATGGCCTGAGGGAAGCGGCCCAGGAACAAAACACACCCTTTCCCATTCAAGGTGGGCTTCGAAATGCACCCTTTGTGAGACCGTTGCCGATCATCCCGGCGACGTAGGAGGGCGGGCCCCTGTCATGGCCCTCGATGCTCACAGGTTTCCGTGGACCTGATCAATGCCTCCAACGCTTCGAATGGGTCTGAACCTTCCGTCCTGCCGATGAAGGTCAAGAAGCGATCCACCGCTTGGGGGCCGCGAAAGGGGGTGAGGTCCCACCGTCCGGCAACGTATTGAAGCAGCGAGGTCTGTCGAGGAGCGGAAAGCTCGACGACGCCCTTGACGCGAAAGATCGAAGCGGGCAGCGCGGCGATCGCTTTGATGAAGGCCTCCCGGTCCAGAACTTGTGGTAAGCGGATGGTTCGAGACCAGAAGGGATCGTGCGCGTGGGTGGGAGAAGACGGCCCGCCGGCATGGGCGGAGGGTGGATCACCCCTGTTGGTGTCCGGCCTCAACCCATCATCCGGGTCGAGGATCATGGCCGGGTTCACATCCCCCCGGCAACTCACCACCATGGGAGCATGCGGGTTGAGCTGCTCCAAGCGATGGCGCAACTCCTGCAATCGTTCCACGTCAACCAAATCGCTCTTGTTGAGGATGAGCACGTCCGCGGCGGTAACCTGATCCGCCACAACGAGGTAGTCCTCGAGGCTGGCATTGAAGTTGAGGGCGTCCACCATGGTGACCATGGCGTCGAACCGGACCCACTCGGTCAGCTCCTCCAATTCGTCAAACATATTCTTCGGGTTTGCCAGTCCCGAGGTTTCAAGGATAATGGTGTCGGGAGAAAAACTTTCCAGGATGCCGTGAAGCGCCCGTTTGAGGTTGCCGATCAGGCTGCAGCACACGCAGCCCTCATCGATTTCGGTCACCGTGTAGTCCAGGAGCTTCCCATCCAGACCCACCTCGCCGATTTCGTTCTGAATCACCGCGACGAAACGGCTGCGCTGGGTCTGGTATTCGATAAAGTGCTGCAAAAAGCTGGTTTTGCCCGAGCCGAGAAAACCAGTGAGGATGATCAGTGGCGGGCGCTCGTCAACCGCCAGGAACTTCTTGTCGACAGCCTTGCCATGACCAAGCTGATGGGCGTCCCACCAGAGCCGGTCCGAGTAGGCCGACGGGGACGGTTCCGGCCAATGCCAGCGAAGACCATAGATGGGAGACGGGTTGGAATCGGAGCCGTTTTGTTCGAGTTCCTCGAACTGTCCGTCCCCATAGCCCAGGAGGAAATCTGCTTTCCAGACGTCGTCAGCGGCCACCGGGTACGTTGCGCCCATACGGTCGTAAACGATCTGGGCGGCGGGAAAGCGACGCTCACTGAGGTAGCTTGGCGGATGCACCAGATTGAAGGTAGTCGATGCCGCCAGGGTGTTGAAAAGCCCCGATGCCACTTCCAGGGCGGGGAAATCCTGGTCGCGGCCCCGAAGCGGAATCAGCGGCACCTGCTGTCCGTTGCCGGGAAGGAAGACTCCATCTTGAGCGATGGTCCGGATGAAAGAAAGGCTTTCCAGACTGAGCGCCAGTGCCTGACCGGGAGTGCAAACGGCAAGGCCGACCAGGCCAATGTGAAAGAGGCGGCTGAATGCAGGATATGATGGGAACTCTCTGATCTTTTCGAAATAGTCCGGACTCTGGGTCATGGCAGCGGCCCGAAGTGAAAAGCACTCCACCAGTTCTTCATCGGGATCGGGGAAATAATACACGAGAAATCGGCCTCGCAGCCAGCCTGGGCATGGTTCGAGGCCGTTGAAAGACAATCCGAAAACCCCCGCAAATCCGTTGATTCTGACCGTCCAGCACTCTCCGTCCGCCGCGAGTTGTTTCAGGCCGCGCCAGCCGATGCGGTGGCGGACGTTCGGCACGAAATTCGTTCGTGTCAGGATAGCCCGCAGAAGTTCCTGGATACCGACCTCGGGGCGCGAATGAAAATCTCCCCGAAAAAAATCCTCCAGGCTTATAGCCAGTTCTCCAGCCTGTTGAGTGCGATTCGGCTCAACGTAGTCGCAAACCGGCAATTCTGACCGCCCCACGGTTGTATCCATCAGGGAAAAGCTCTCCAAATTGTTCAATTTCAAGGTCATGGGCCTCACAGGTTTCATGAAATGTCGGCACGTTACCGGTTCGTTGGAATTGCTCACGCAGAAAGCGAATAATATGCCAGTGGTCTTCCTTCAATTCCGGCATCTTCATCTCTCTGGCCCGGAATACTGCATATTCCTCGTCCCATTCAGCCGGATCAATGAGAAATCCCCAAATATTGATCCGATAGGATCGGTCTCTGAGCGGGGCTGTTTTCTGAGATATTCTCGCGGCCGGCAGCCAGGAGGAATGGACTTCTTCCTCCATGTAGGTGAGGCCCGCCAGTTTACATGCGCCACGCAGGTACCCGTCAGGGAAAAGTCTCTTCAAATCGACGAGCTTCATGCCACAATCCTTGCCTATCTCATGCATCATGGGACATCTGCCCGTCTTGGCAAAGGTATCTCGAATGAATGAGATAACACGCCAATGCTCGCTGGTGAGCCCTGAAAGGATCCCGACCGAAGGCGACAGCTTCGTCGCGAAATCCTCATCCCATTGCTGTGGGTGGACCAAAAAACCCATTTCGTCCAGCTCGTACACTTTGCCATCAAATTCCACCGTTGCCATGGGTCGCTCCTCGTCCGTGGGCTAAAAATTACACGTGTGAAGGTTGAATTGATGCGTTTCTGAAAATCCCTCCTTGCCTAATGAGACCTATGTGGGGGCGGGGGTGCACGCCCCCGGGAAAGGGGCAAGCCGCGGGGAAACC
>CAZDKX010000160.1:0-11217 GCA_964505935.1 uncultured Syntrophobacteraceae bacterium | reverse complement strand
CAGGCAAAAAAACTGAAATTTGACACGTGCCAAGGTTGTCTTATCATTAAAAAGGTGTTGACTGCTTAAAAAGTTTGGACTACCTAATCGGCGTCTTTTTTGAATCAGGGAGGTGTGAGGTGTTGAAGCGGTGGCGGCAGACTGGGCGGTGTGCGTTTGGAGAAAGAGATATTCCTGATTCTTGTGCGTTGCCTCTTTCCAGTATCAGGGCGGGGCAGCGCTGTAAAGTGGCCGGAATTGAGGGAGGGCGCCAGTTGTGTGCCCGAATGGCAGCCATGGGAATCTACCCCGGAGTGGAAATGGAAGTGGTTTGTGCCGGCTGCAATTGCCCCTGCATGGTGCGCGTGCATGGCTGTACCTTGAGTCTGGGGGCTGGCATGTCCAACAAGATCCTGGTCACTTCAACCCTGGCGTGACCGGCGTCTTGAGGGTTTGATAGAGGCGGCACCATGGAGCCGCTTCTTTTGGGCGGGTAAAGTTAGGTCGAGCTAATTTAGCCATGAGCGAGTGTCGCAATATGACAGTAATTCCAATGAGGCATATGGCCGCGGGGCAGAAGGGCGTCATCTCGAAGGTGAAGGCCAACGGTGAGTTGGGGCGCCGCATTCGGGATATGGGGATGGTTCCCGGGACCCCTGTGGAGATCCAGGGTCGGGCGCCCCTGAAAGACCCGGTGGCGATTCGCGTCCGTGACTTTACGCTGACCCTTCGCAACAATGAGGCCGACCACATTCTGGTAGAGGTCGGCGAATCACCATGAACCTGCCCAAGCGACAACATCTGGTGGCCCTGGCCGGGAATCCCAACTGTGGGAAGACGACCCTCTTCAACGAAATCACCGGGGCCCGCCAGCATGTGGGCAACTACCCCGGTATCACCGTTGAAAAGAAGGAAGGCTTCTGCGATGTGGACAGGTCACAAATACGACTGGTGGACCTGCCCGGCACCTATTCGCTCACGGCCTACTCACTGGAAGAATTGGTGGCCCGCGATTTCCTCATCTACGACCGGCCCGGCGTGGTCATCAACATCGTGGATGCCTCCAATCTGGAACGAAATCTTTACCTGACCGTCCAACTTCTCGAGTTGGGCATTCCCCTGGTGCTGGCGTTGAACATGATCGACGCCGCCGAGGGGCGAGGGCTGCGCATCGATGCGGCCGAGCTCTCCCGGCGCCTGCAGGTTCCGGTTGTCCCAACGGTTGCCAAATCCGGCAAGGGAAAGGAAGAGCTGCTGAGCATCACGGTCCGGCATGCTGAGCAACATGCGGCGTGGTCTCCCCTCCATATTTCGTATGGCCCCGATATCGATCCGGTCCTGGACAAGATGGAGGCAACTCTCAGGGGATCACGGTTTCCTGCGGAATTGCCGGCCCGCTGGACCGCTCTCAAATACCTGGAAGCGGATGACCAGGTTATGAGTAAGGGCAGGGAAGCTGACCCCGACCTTTCGAAAAAGCTGGAAAGCCTTGCAAGCCAGGTTACGGACCACCTGCAGAAAACCCTTGAAAGCTACCCCGAGGCGATCATTGCCGATCATCGCTACGGCTTCATCACCGCGCTGCTCAAGGGCGGAGTCGTTACCAAAACGGAAAAGGCCGATCGCCTCTATCTTTCCGACCAGCTCGATCGCGTCCTCACTAACCGGTTCTTCGGTCCTCTCATCATGCTGGCGATCCTCTATGTCGTCTATCAATTCACTTTCAGCTTCAGTGAGTTGCCGGTCAGTCTGCTGGAATCGGGTTTCGCCGCGTTGGGGCGCTTTGCGGAGGAGATCCTCCCGGAGGGACCGATCAAGTCCCTGGTGCTGTCCGGGATCATCGACGGGGTGGGCGGGATCCTGGGCTTCGTGCCGCTGGTATTGTTGATGTTCTTTGCCATCGCGATCCTCGAGGATACGGGATATCTGGCGCGGGTTGCCTACATGCTGGACCGCGTCTTTCGGACCTTTGGGCTGCACGGGAGTTCGGTGATGGCGTTCGTCATTTCGGGGGGTATCGCCGGCGGCTGTGCCGTTCCCGGGGTGCTGGCCACGCGGACTCTGCGGAGCTCCCGGGAACGCCTGGCAACCCTCCTGACTGCGCCTTTCATGAACTGTGGCGCCAAACTCCCGGTATTCGCCATGCTCATCGCGGCCTTTTTCCCGGATCGGCATGCACAGATGCTGTTCCTGCTGACCCTGCTCTCCTGGATGCTTGCCCTCCTGCTGGCCAAGGTCCTTCGCTCCACCATCCTGCGGGGCCCCAGCACCCCTTTCCTGCTGGAATTGCCGCCTTATCGCCTCCCCACCTTCAAAGGACTGCTGATTCACACCTGGGAGCGCACGTGGCAGTATATCCGCAAGGCGGGAACCATCATTCTTGCCATTTCGATTCTCTTTTGGGCGCTGATGGCTTATCCTGAGCTGCCCGCAAGCCGGAAGGAGGCCTTTGAAAAGAACCGGCAGGAGGTCCTCATCAAGACACCCGAGCCTCTCCGGGCGGCTCTCCAGGAAGGGAAAGAGGGCGATCCTGCGCTACCGGCAACGGTGAGAGATGCCGTGCTCGCCTTACAGGCGCTTGACCGGGAAGAGGCCAGGGCGGCCCTTCAGTATTCCATCGCCGGCCGTCTTGGCTTGGCTCTCGAAAAGGTCACGCAATGGTGTGGTTTTGACTGGCGCACCAACGTGGCGCTGCTTTCCGGCTTTGCCGCCAAGGAGCTGATTCTCGCTACCATGGGAACGGCCTATTCCATGGGGAAGGGGCGTGAGATCGAGGATCTGCCGCTGAGTGAACAGTTGGCGCAGGACTCCGGCTGGAATAAGACCAGGGCCCTGGCCCTGATCATCTTTATCATGCTCTATGCGCCCTGTCTGGCTACCATTATCTGTATCATCAAGGAAGCGGGGGCCTGGAAATGGGGGGTTTTTTCATTGGTTTTCAATACCACCGTGGCCTTCCTGGCTGCCGTTCTCGTGTATCAGGGCGGTCGCTGGTTGGGCTTTGGGAACTGGTGAGGTTTATCCCATGTGGCAGACCATTGTAGTCATGCTGATTCTGCTGGGGGTGTCGCTTTATCTGGTGCGCTATTTCCTGCGCGCCTATCGCACGGAGGGCCCTCCCTGCGGAGGGTGTACGGCATGTTGCTCCCACCCCAACGGCGACACACGCACCTTCGATCCTCCAGGGCAGTCTTCAATGAATCCGTGTTGTCAGGATGGCAAACGCCATGACCACCAAGCTTGCTCTTGATCTACCGGGCACTCGACCTTTTTCCTCGCAGATTGTCATCGACCGTGACAGCGGTGACAGCTTCGCGGCCGCTCTTGAATCCTGCCTGAAGAATCGCGTTGCCTATTGGATTTGGGACGAAAAGGTGTTCAACCTGTGGCGGGAACGCCTGCGGACTTCACCTTTTCCCGCCATCGACCCGCGCCGCCTCATTTGCTTCCCGGCCTCGGAAGCCAACAAGCGGCTTGCTATACTCGAGCGCCTCGCGGCGCAGTTGCTGGAACGCGGGGCCGACCGGGGAAGTGCCCTGGTAGCCGTGGGTGGCGGGGTGACCGGTGACGTGGCAGGGTTTCTGGCTGCCATCTTTTTGCGGGGCATCCCCCACGTCCAGGTACCGACCACACTGCTCGCCCAGGTGGACAGCAGTGTCGGCGGAAAGACCGGCGTCGATCTCGAACAAGGTAAGAACCTGCTGGGTGCTTTTCACCAGCCGCAGCTCATCTGGATGGATCTGCAATTTCTCGAGACGCTCCCACCGGAGGAATTCCGGCAGGGCATGGCGGAAGTGATCAAGACGGCCATGCTGGGCGCTGAGAAGCTGTGGGACTATCTGGAAGATCACACTGCTGAGCTCCTGCGTCGTGACGGGGAAGCATTGTACCGAATTGTCACCGCGTGTTGCCGCCTGAAAGCTCAGGTCGTCCAACTGGACGAAAAAGAAACCGGTCATCGCCGCATTCTCAATCTGGGACATACGGTGGGGCATGCCCTGGAAAGACTCAGCAGCTATCAACTCCGGCATGGCGACGCCGTCGCCATCGGCCTGGTGGCCGCTGCAAAACTGGCGGTGTCGCTGGGCCGATTGGAGGAAGGGACCCTGACGCGCCTGGAAAAGCTCTGCCGAACGTGGGAGCTTCCGGTCAGAATCCCGCCGGGCTTTGCGCCGGAAGCGCTGGTGGAAGCGATGCGAACCGATAAGAAGGTCATCCGCGGCAGACTGCATTTCATCCTGCCGGTGCGGATCGGCGACGTGATAGAGTGTCAGGACCTGCGGGCGGAGCAGCTCGAAGAGACGCTCCGGGGGCTCGGAGCAGGCTGATAGGAGGGTTGAGACCGACTCGGCTGCCAAAACCGAGTCGGTCTTTGGGGACAACCACGAGCTTGTGTCCGCCTGCGGGGCGGCGCCGCCACCAACCTAGAGAGTATAGCCAACTTCGCCGTGCTGACTCAGATCGAGCCCCAGAGATTCATCTTCTTCGGTGGCACGCAGGCCCATGGTGGCATCGAGGATTTTCAGAAGGACCCAGGTCACCGCGAAGGAATAGAGCCACGCAACCACCACCGACAGGGCCTGGATGCCGACCTGCCCCGGATTGCCGAAGAAGAGTCCGTCGCTGCCCGCCACGTTGATCAGCTTGGAGGCAAAGAAACCGGTCAGGAGCGCCCCCAGGGTGCCGCCCACGGCATGAACGCCCACCACATCCAGGGAGTCGTCATAACCGAATCGGGGTTTGAGGCTGACCGCGCCATAGCAGACCCCGCCCGCCACGAGGCCGATTATGAGCGAGGAGAGAGGACCGACGAAGCCGGAGCCCGGCGTGATGGCTACGAGCCCGGCAACGGCTCCCGAAACCGCCCCAAGCGCGGTGGGCTTACCGCGATGGGCCCATTCGGTCAGCATCCACGACAGCGCCGCTGCTCCCGTGGCGATGTGGGTGACAATGAAGGCCGAGGTTGCCAGCGCCCCCGAGGCGACGGCGCTGCCACCATTGAAGCCAAACCAGCCGAACCAGAGCAGACAGCCGCCGATGACCGTCAGGGTGAGGTTATGGGGTGCCATGAGGTCGACGCCGTACCCTTTCCTCCGGCCCAGAACGAGAGCGCAGGCCAGGGCGGAAACCCCGGAGCTGATATGCACCACCAGCCCTCCGGCAAAATCGAGCGCGCCGAGTTCCCGCAGCCAGCCCCCCACGCCCCATACCCAGTGGGCTAATGGGTCGTACACGAGAAACGCCCAGAGGATCATGAATACGACATAGGTGCTGAATTTGATCCGTTCCGCAATGGCACCCGAGATCAGGGCCGGCGTGATGATGGCGAACATCATCTGAAAGATCATGAAGGCCTGATGGGGGACGGTGGCCGAATAGTCCGGATTGGGGTCCAAGCCCACCCCGCTCAGTCCAATCCATTCCAAATTACCAATGAGATGCCCCACATCGGGGCCAAAGGAAAGACTGTATCCGAAAAGCACCCATTGCACCGTGATGATGCCAAGTGCCACAAAACTGTGCATGATGGTGCCCAGCACGTTCTTGCGGCGCACCATGCCGCCGTAAAACAGCGCAAGACCCGGAGTCATCAGCATGACCAGGGCCGAAGAGGCAAGCACCCAGGCCGTATCGCCGGAATCGATCCTGGGAGGTGCCGTTTCCGCCGGGGCCGCCGCTTCCTCGGCCGCCAGCGCGAGAGATACGGGACCATCTGGAGGCCCACCAGGCAGAGGGCTGCCCACCATGAGGACAATCAACGCAAAGCCAATCATTACCACCGATTTTTTCATTTGACCCTAACCTCCACCGCTCAAAGATGATGTTTGCTATGAGTTCCCGATGCGTCGCTCCTGATAAAACTAAAGCGCTTCAGGCCCCGTTTCCCTGGTTCGAATCCGCATCACATCACTGATCTGTGACACAAAAATCTTGCCGTCCCCGATTTTGCCGGTGTAAGCAGCCTTCTGGATGGCCTCCACCACTTGCTCCCCGAGACTTTCCGGCACCACCACCATGAGCAGCAGCTTGGGTACGAAATCCACCCGATATTCCGCTCCGCGGTAGAATTCCACGTGTCCTTTCTGGCGCCCGAAGCCCTTGACTTCGGCCACGGTTATTCCCTGTACCCCGATGTGAACCAGAGCTTCCTGTACTTCCGTCAGCCGGAAGGGCTTGATGATCGCTTCAATCTTTACCATGGTGATTCCTCCTTGCTTGGTCAGGATACCCCGCCCGATGGCGTTCGTTCTTCCTCTAGGCAAGGACCTTGCCAGATGCCTGTTGCTGCTGATAAATTATGGCTTTCATTACTATTTAGAGATTAATATGGCCGAACATATGACAAGATATGGTGCAATTTTGTTTCAGTGTTCGAAGGAAGGCAGGAAATTGGCAACAATTTTGTGAAGAATGCCGAGAGTGGTTCTGTGCAGCGACGGGGGAGGGGGGGCAATCGGTGATCAAAGGTGGGGCACAGCGCCGCTGGTGGCGCGCTATCCGCTTGGTTCCGCGCCGTTGCCGAGGAGGTGGGGGGTTTTTTTGGCCACGGTGATGAAGCCGGTGTGGGCGACCATCCGATCGATCGGGCGGGCCCGCCGTTCGTCGATGAGCCAGTCACGCTTGAGGAGTTCAAAAGTCCTGATATTGGCAAAGCCATGGGTTTTGAGCTCCTTATAGACCAGCTGGATCTGGCCCACATTGGGGCTCAGGCTGACCAGCAGACCTCCCTGTCGCAGCAGCGGAGCGATTGCCCCGATGCAATGCCACGGTTCGGGGAGATCCAGAAAGATCCGGTCGACCATTGTTTTCAGACAGAAATCTTGGATATCCGCCAGAATGAGGTGATGGTTGGGAGGGTGGCAACCGAAGAACTTGGAGATGTTCTCGCGGGCCTGTTCGGCAAAACGCGGCCTTTTTTCCACGGAAATGAGCTGGCCACCTTCGCCCAGCGCCTTCAGCAGCGCCAGTGCCAGGGCGCCGGACCCGATGCCTGATTCGAGAATGGTATCGCCGGGGCGAATGTCCCCATAGAACACGATGGCGCTCAGGTCCTTGGGGTAGATGATCTGCGTCGGCCGATCCATGGTGAAGATGTATTCTTCAAGGGTAGGGCGGAACAGAAAGAGCTTAGCCCCCTTGTGGGTTTCCAGGAAATCCCCTTCTTCCTTGCCGACAACCTCCCGCATGGAAATCACGCCAAGATGGCAGGAGAACGGAGTATCCTCGACCTTGACCAGCCATTTCTTACCCTTCTGGGCGGTCAGCAGGACCCATTCGTCAAGATGAAATCTGGCCATTGCGGTGAATGCCTCCTTCAAGGTCGTCAAAGGGTGCTGCACCATAAAGAAAAGCGCCGCAGGAAGTCAATGGAATTTCCCAAATGCAATTGCCAACCGGCTGATAAGTATCTATGCTAGCAAGTGCTGCAACGATGTCGTCCCGGTGATCGCAACGGCAGTCGCAGGTGGGAATTGTGAGTCCTGCAGGCATGGCTCTCGGCAGGTCCGGCCAGGCTGACCTGGCTCAAACAAAAAGGAGGTGTCTCATGGGTGGCAGGTTGAGGTTCATCGTCCTGGTGGTGGGGGTGCTGATTCTGGGTGCAGCCGGTCTGGTGGTCTCTCAGGAGCACCCGGACCTGGCAGGGTGGGAGAAGGAGAGTGAGTACAACAAGTATTTTAAGACCAGCGAATTTGATGAGTTCAAAGGAACCGTGGACGAAGTCCTGGAAATCAAACCTCTGTCGGGTATGGCCCCGGGCATCGGCCTCAAAGTGAAAGACCAGGACGGCGATATGGTGAACGTGCAGTTGGGTCCGAAAGCATTTGTCAAGGTTGACAGCATCGGGCTGAAGAAGGGCGATCGGGTGAAGGTCAAGGGCGCGTGGGCTCAGATTGAGGGGAAAGAGGTCTTCATGGCCTCCAAGGTTAAGAAAGCTGAGAACGTCGAGCTCAAGGTGAGACGGACCAAGGATGGGATGCCTTACTGGGTCATGTCTTCCGATGAATTGGCGAAGGAAAAGGAATGATGCGAGGCGCCTCTTTTCTCGTGCTGCCGCTCCTGGTTTTCTGCCTCCTGGTCCCTTCGCTCGGTTCGGGAAAGGCGCTCAGGGTGGTGGTCTTGACCGATGTGGCCGGCCTTGGGGACAAGGGCTTCAATGACGTATGCTGGCAGGGGGTGCAAAAGGCCAGGCAGGATTTTGGGCTGAGTGCCCAGTTTGTGCAGTCGCGCGAGCAGGCCGACTATGTGGCTAATCTGTCCCTGGCGGCCCAGAACGCCGATGCGGTGGTTACCCTGGGTTATCTCTATGCTGATGCGGTGAAGGAGGTCGCCCCCCGTTTCCCGGAAGCTCATTTCATTCACATCGAAGGGGAGATTCCGGGAGGCAATGTGGCCTGCTTCGACTTCAAGTCCGAGGAAGGAGGCTTCCTGGGAGGTCTGGTGGCGGGTCTCTTCACGCGGAGCAGGAAGGTGGGGGTCGTGAGCGGGA
Source organism: uncultured Syntrophobacteraceae bacterium (assembly GCA_964505935.1). Classification (GTDB taxonomy): domain Bacteria; phylum Desulfobacterota; class Syntrophobacteria; order Syntrophobacterales; family Syntrophobacteraceae; genus JADGQM01. The sequence goes on along the minus strand of CAZDKX010000160.1, from coordinate 2,750 downwards.
TGGATATTCCCCCGGTGGTGGCCTATGTAAGCGGTTTTCAAGCGGGTGTCAAAACGGCCCAAAAGCTCCGGGGGGAAGCTCTGGAAACCATCGTGACCTCAGCCGGGTCCTTCAACGACCCGGTTAAGGGCAAATCCCTGGCGCGGGCCCTCATCGACCGAGGAGTCGATGTCATCTTCCGGGCTGCCGGCAACACGGGGATCGGGGTGCTGGAAGCGGTCAAGGATGTCCCCAAAGTCTATGTCGTCGCGGAAGATCTGGATCTTGACGGGGAGCTTCCCGGCAAAGTCCTGACCAGCACCCTGAAAAGAATGGATATGGCGGTCTACGGCGCCTTGCGGGATTTGGCCAAAGGCAGCTTTCAGAGCGGCCATCGATGGCTCGGCACCGCTGAGGGGGCGACGGATATCACGGAGATGAAGTATTCCCGGCAGCTTTTCCAGACCTCTGATCTGGAAAGGATCGATAAGGCCAGGAATCTTCTCAAAGCAGGGAAGCTCAACATCCCGAAACGGTATGCCGAGGTGGAGCAGTTCCTGCCGCCGGAGTTGTGATCTGCCCTTCACGGATGACCTCGAACTTGGGGCATCAGGTCTTTCTCAGTGGCTTCCCGCCAATGACCTGCGGTAACAATTTACCGTGAGGGGCTGTGATGCCGTGCTCCGGCACCTCCCAGCACTCAGCACCCAGCACTCTCTTGACGCACAAGGTCATCCATGGATGCCGCACGAAACATGGTTCCGGAGGCATTGATCACCCTCCATCGCATCTCTCGGCGCTTCGGTCCGGTCCTGGCCAACCAGGATGTTTCGCTGGATCTCTTGGAAGGCGAGGTCCATGCGATCATCGGCGAGAACGGGGCCGGCAAATCCACCCTCATGAAGATCCTGAACGGCGAATTGCAGCCCGACGCGGGTGAAATCCGACTCAACGGCCGCCGCATCTCCTTCCGCCACCCCCGGCAGGCGATCCTGGCGGGAATCGGCATGGCCCATCAACATTTTCTCATCTTCCCGCACCTGACCGCTCTGGAGAACATCATCGTCGGCGGGGAACCCTGTGCCTGGGGTTGGATCAGGCACAGCCAGGCAGTTCATGAACTGCGGCAACTCTGCCGCGCCGTCGGGTTTGCCCTGCCCCTGGATGCTCCCGCCTCGACCCTCTCGTTTGCCCATCGCCAGCAGATTGAGATCCTGCGGTTGCTTTACCGGAAAGTGAAGGTCCTGATTTTTGATGAACCGACCGGCCTCCTCGCTCCCCCGGAAACGGAGCAATTCCTGTCCCTGCTTCGCACCCTGCAGACTTCAGGACACACGATTCTTTTTATCAGCCATCGGCTGCGGGAGGTCCTTGCCATCGCCGATCGGATTACCGTCATGAGTCGAGGGAGGAGTGCCGGCACTTTCATGACCGCTGACGTCACCCTCGAGCAGCTGGTTCAGCTGGTGATTTCCGGCGGTCGCTCCAGCGCTCCGGTCAAGGCGTTGCCCCACGGCAGCGCTTCCGAACTCGACACTCCACGCCCCAGCAGCGCCCTAACCGCCATGGAAACGCTGCTGCCTCACGCCAATCGTCTTCATGACATCACAGCCCTCACGCCTCACGCCTCACACCTCACCTCTCACCCTGATGCGACCGCTCTCCTCGAACTGAGAACCGTCAGGACTCGGGGCGGCCCTCGGGAAGCCGACCTGGATCAGTTCTCACTCGAGATTCACCAAGGTGAAATATTTGGCTTGGGGGGAGTCGTCGGCAACGGGCAGCGGACGTTGGCGCTCCTGCTTGCCGGCATACTGCCCGCTGAACGGGGGATGGTCCTCCTTTCAGGCCGAGAAATCACCCGCCTTTCGATAAGCGAGCGGCTGGCCCTGGGGCTGCGCTGGCTACCCGCCAATCCTTTGGAGGAGGCTTTGCTGCCCTCGCGCTCCCTCTGGAAAAATCTCCTTTTGGGGCGCCAGCGGCAAACGGGTCTGCAACGTTTTGGCTGTCTTTACCGAAGGCTCATCAAGCAGTGGGCAGTGGCTCAGCTGGACCGCCAGGGAGTGGTCTATACCTCACCGGAGGACTCTTTGAGCGTCCTTTCCGGCGGCAACGCACAGAAACTTGCCTTGAGTCGCGTTTTGGAGGGCTCACCGCGTCTGGTGGTTCTCGAACAACCGAGCCGCGGGCTGGACATTCAGGCTCAGGAGTCTCTGCAAAAGCAGGTGCTGGAGTTCAACCGGCAAGGGGTAACCTTTCTGCTCATTTCCTATGATCTGGACGAGTTGCTGGGATTGAGCCACCGCCTTGGGGTCCTTTACCGCGGCCGGTTAATGGGGATCGCCGCACCCGCCGAAGTCTCCCGCGAACAGCTCGGCAGCTGGATGCTGGGAGTGGAGACATGATTGCCCAACGCATCTCCCATAGCTTGAAGAGAGGCATCGGGGCTCTTCTTGGGCTGTTGCCGGCGGTGGTGGTGGGCAGCGTTGTGTGTGTGATGCTGGCGGTGCTCTCCGGCGTCCAGCCCTTTGCCATTATCACCGCCGTCTGGAACGGTGCCTGGGGGAGCCAGGTCTCCATGGCGACCACCCTGACGAAGGTCACCCCCTTGCTCCTGACCGGGCTGGCGGTGGCCCTGGCATACCAGGCGGGTCTGCTCAACATCGGCTGTGAAGGGCAGTTGACCCTTGGGGCCCTTGCCGCAGCGAGCTTGGCCGTGGTGGCCGCGCCGCTGCCATGGCCGGTGCTGCTCCCTTTGACCTTGATGGTTG
>CAZDKX010000159.1:3394-11265 GCA_964505935.1 uncultured Syntrophobacteraceae bacterium | reverse complement strand
GCTGAATGATGTGTTCGAGTTCACGCACGTTTCCCGGGTAGGGATACTTGATGAGCGTGTCCAGGGCTGCCGCGGAAAACCGGACGGAGCGGCTGGAATAACGCTGCAAAAACAGGTCGACCAGGGCGGGGATGTCTTCCCGGCGGTCGCGCAAGGGCGGGATGGTGATCTCAAAGACTTTGATGCGGTAATAGAGATCGCTGCGAAACAGGTTTTCCTCGATCCTTTGCTTGAGGTTTCGATTGGTGGCTGATACCATGCGGACGTCCAGACAGATTTCTTTTTCGCCTCCCACCCGAGTTATCTTTTTTTCCTCCAATGAGCGCAGGAGCTTGGGTTGCAGCAGCAGAGGCATTTCCCCTATTTCATCACAAAACAACGTCCCCTTGTCAGCCAATTCGAGCCGTCCTCGCCTCCTGTTCAGAGCACCGGTGAAAGCGCCCTTCTCATGCCCGAACAGTTCGCTCTCAAAGAGGTTTTCCGGTATCGCGGCACAGTTCAGCTCCAGAAAGGGATAGTCTCTTCTGGGGCTCAGGAGGTGAATGAGCCTCGCAATGAGCTCCTTGCCGGTTCCGGTTTCTCCCTGGATGAGGACGGGCCAGGGGGTTTCGGCGATTCTCCGGGCCAGTGACAGGACTTCCTTCATCGCGGGACTGACGGCCACGATGTTTAAGGGCAACGGTCCCTCTTCAACGGTCTCCATTACCGCCGCAACGTCCTCATCCACGTTGATTTCACGTTCTATCTTCTGAATCTTGCTCAAAAGGACCGGCAGGTCGACGGGTTTCTCCAAGAATTCATCGGCGCCCAGTTTGAGTACCGTGACGGCTGTATTCACGTCGCCGTAGGCCGTGATCATGATCGCTCGTATAAAAGGGTTGATTCCCTTCATTTTCGCCAGGAGTTCATCGCCCGTGCACTCGGGCATGCGATAGTCAAGAAGCACCAGGTGAACCAGTCCCTTTTGGAAAACCTTGAGGGCCTCTTCACCTTCCGCAGCCGTCAGGACCGAATATCCCTGATTGACCAGGAACCCTTTCAGGACTTCCCTCTGAATGGCATCATCATCGACAACGAGGATGTTCACGGGCACGGAATGCTTCCTTTTGCCAGAGTTTTTTTGCGCTCAACCCAAAGGCAGATGAGCAACGATTTCCACCTGATCCTTCTCCATGGCTCTCACTTCCATGCGTCCCCCGTGAGCCTCCATGATGCGTTGACTGATCGCCAATCCCAAACCTGTTCCCTCCTGTTTGCTGGTGAAGTAAGGCTCAAAGATGCGCCCAGCCTGCTCGGCAGGCAAGTGAAACCCTCCGTTGCGGATGGCCAGACTCACTTCCGAGCCCCTGCGCTTCAGTTCAATGCAGATGAAGCCACCGCCGGGTTGTGCCTCGATGGCATTCAACAAAAGGTTTTGCAGTACCTGACGTACAAGATCCGCATCGGCGAGAAGCGACTCTCGAAAAGCGATGCTTTCGGTGACGGTTATGCCTGCCTCGCGGCACTGAGCCCGATAGAGCAGCAGGAGCTCGTCAATCATTGAGTCGAGCCTCATGGAGCGCCGGTTCGGCCTCTGCGGCTGAGCATACTTCAGGAGGCCGCCGATAATCCGGTTGGTGCAACTCACGGAGTCGAGCATGAGGGCCACCAGTTGCCGGTGGTCCATACTGAGTTCCTTGGCCTCGAGCTGCAGTCTCTGCAATCCCATTCCCAAGGCATTGAGAGGGTTTCGAACCTCGTGGGCAATCGCCGAGGCGACGCGGCCGAGGGCTGCATCTTCCCGCTCCCGTGAGAGCTGCCTCTCGTATTTTCGGGTCCTGATTTGCATCCGATTCTGAAGATAAGCGATCACCAGACCGACCGTCGCCCCGACGGTAATGGGCAAGTAGTAGCTCTGGAGGTCCCGGTCCGTCCGTAAACCGTCATGGAAAAAAGAAAGACAGATAAAGAGCATCGCCCCCACCAGTGGGAAGACTTGGAATCGCAGGCGTGCATTCATATCCCTCCCATCCTGTTCTCATCTTCTTGAAAAAGAATGCTCTCAACAAAGACAATCTAATCTTGAAACCCCGGTGGGGTAAGAGCCATTGGACAATTTCGTCAATCATTCGACAAAATCCTCGCATGAAGGGTGCGCGCCTTCCGAACCAGCCGCTTTCGGTTAAGGGTATCCTGGCGGCGAGTTAACGTGGTGAAGTTTGGCAGGGTTCAGGGAACGTCGAGGGTTTTCCTGAAGCCGTAGGTGTAGGCGAGCACTTCGGCGGGATGGAGCACGGGGAGGGGGTTTCCGTCGGCCGCGAGCACCCGCTGGATCTGAAGGATGCAGCCGGGGCAGGCAGTCACCACCAGGGATGCGCCGGTGTCGAGGATTTCGCAGGCCTTGATCCGGCCGATTTCGCGAGCCGGTTCCGGATGGCTGATGCTGTAGGTGCCCCCGCCGCCGCAGCAGCGGTCCGGGTGATCCATTTCGACAATCTCGATCCCCGGCACGGCCTTCAGGAGCTGCCTGATTTCAATTGAAACGCCCTGCCCGCGCACCAGGTCGCACGGGTCGTGGATGGTCACCCGCTGCCGGACGGGAATACGTCCTTCCCCCAGGTTTTCCGCGCGGGCCAACAGTTCCACGAAATCGACCGTCCGCCGGGCCAGCCTGGCCGCTGCCTCGGCCGTTCCTGCCCCCTCCGCCGCGGCCATCCCCGTTCCCTCGCCGGCGGCTAATGCGGGATATTCCTTCCGCAGCATGCTGCCGCAGGTGGCGCAGGAAACCAGGACCGGCCCTTCGCCTTGCAGCACCCGCAGGTTCTTCCGCATCACCCGCCGCGTCATGGCCTCATCGCCCAAGAAGAGCATGGGCGCCGCACAACAGGTTTGGCCGCGTGGAAGGCGCACGTCGTACCCATTGTGGGCGAGCACCCGGATCACCGCTTCCGCCGGGGCCGTATCCACCAGCGCGTTGAAGCAGCCGACAAAGTAGGTGACTTCACCTCTTCGCGGGACCTCCTTCGCGGCGGATATCCTTTCAGGAAACAGGCGGAAGAGCGATTTCCCGCTGATCTCCGGGATGGCGGAGCCGCTGAGAAGATCCGAGACGAAGAGCGGCAGATGCCGGGAGAGCCCTTTGGCCGGCGCCGCACCACTAAAATGGGCATCCCCTTTGTCTCTGTCTTGCCTATGAAGACGGTCCGCAGAGCTGTGCAGCCCGGAGCAGGCCTCAGGGATGTCTTTCTGGATTCCCGCTGAAAGCATGCGGGAATGACGACTCAGGGTAGTGGTAACTTTCTTCTCTGGCTCGGTACTTAGGCTGCGGGCAGAAAAAGATCGTCCGTGACATTCAGACCGACTCGGTTTCTGAAACCGAGTCGGTCTCTCAATACTCGGACGATTCTCTTCCGCCAAGCACCTTGGGCGCCGACCGGGGGATGAGTTCGGGCTCTTGCCTGTGTTTGCTCCCGCTTCGGCAAGCAACGCCCGGGCACCGGCGAGCAGGCGGAGGAACACTCGCAGGAGCGAGCGGTTCAGCAGCACCGCCGCAAAGACCGCCCTGTTGAGATACACCTTCAGGGGCCGCCGCGGAAATTTTGCCCTGGCCTCCCGCACCATGTGCTCCACATCGACTCCCTTGGGGCACATGCTGGTACAGGCCATGCAATTCAGGCAGAGCGACAGGGATTCGTAGTAGCGCGGGCCGGGTTGGAGCTCCCCGGAGGCAACCCCCGCGATGAGGTCCCAACGCCCCCGCGCGCTCATGGTTTCCGTGCGGAGCGCCTGATAGGTGGGGCAGACTTCGAGGCAGCGCCCGCAATGCTCACACTGGACAAAATCCATGGCTAGGGCCGCTTCGCGCCGCTCACGGCCGCCCATTCGCACTTGCTAGGATTCATAATCAGCTTCGGGTCAAAGGCCTGCTTCAACCGTCGGCTGAGCTCGATTTCAAACGGGGATTTTTCCAGGCCGAGGTAGTGAGCCTTCTCGAGGCCGATGCCGTGCTCGCCGGACAGGGTCCCGGAAAGCCTCAGGATGTTCCGGACGAGCTCAGCTTCCGCCGCGGCGTAGGCTTCAGCCTGGCGCGGCTCGTCCGGATCGTAAATGAAGAGCGGGTGAAGGTTCCCGTCCCCGGCGTGGCCGATGACGACCACCTCGAGGTCGTATCGACGCCCGACTCCCTGCACCTCCCGCACGGCCTCGGCGATGGCCGAAATGGGGACCGAGAAATCGAGGGTTACCAGAAATTTCGCTTGGCGCGCCAGCGCCGCCGTCCCCGAGCGCCTCGCTTTCCAGAGCTTCTCCCGTTCTTCGGCGGTGGCCGCCATCTCGACGCTGAGCGCTCCGCCCTTCCGACAGAAGTCGAGGATGGCCTCAGCCTGGATACCAACCAGCACTTCCGGCCCGTCCACTTCAATGAGGAGCGCCGCTCCCGCCCCTTCGGGGAAGCCGAAGCCGTACAAGCGGTCGACGGCTTCCAGGAAATTGCGGTCCATGAGCTCGAGCGTCGCCGGGATGACGCCGCTGCCGATGATCTCGGCCACCCCTTCGACCGCGGCTTCCACATCGGCGTACATGGCGAGCAAGGTCTGTACCGTCTCGGGCTTCGGGAGGAGTTTCAGGGTGATTTCCGTGATGACGCCGAGCATCCCTTCACTGCCGCAAAGAAAATGCGTGAAGTCGTACCCGGTGACGTTTTTGAAGCTCCGGCCGCCGGTCACCAGAAGGTCGCCCGAGGGCGCGGCCAAGGTCAGGCCGAGGAGATAGTCGCGGGTGACGCCGTATTTCACGCCGCTCGGCCCGCCGGCGTTGGTGGCTACGTTGCCGCCGAGGGTGCAGAACGGTGAGGAAGCCGGGTCGGGCGGATAAAAGAAACCCTTGCGAGCGACGGCCCGCTGAAAGTCGCGGGTAACGACCCCCGGCTGCACCCGCGCCAGGCGATCCAGGGCGGAAAATTCGAGAATCCGGTTCATGCGGGCGAGACAAAGGGAGATGCCGCCCCGCATGGGCACGGGGCCACCGGTCAGGGACGATCCGGCCCCGCGCGGGGTTACCGGAACGCCCTCGGTATTGGCCAGTTTCAGCACCCGCGCCGCCTCCTCGGTGGTCTGGGGCAGCACCACGAGTTCGGGCAGCCCTCGCGCAAAGAGGTCGTACGAGTAGCACCGAAGGTCCTCCGGCTGGTCGAGGCAGCCCTGCGGCCCGACAACTGCGCGGATTTCCCGGATCAGGGCGGTGCTGATCGGCATGACAACTCCGCGTTATGCTCCAGCCGCCGCGCGACGAAACGCTCCATGCGGGCGACGGCTTCGGCGATCTTGTCGCGGCCGACGGTGCAGGCCAGCCGGATACAGCCCTCGCCCGAGGGCCCGAAGGGAAAGCCAGGCACCACCGCCACCCGCTCCTCCCGCAGGAGATCGAGGGCAAATTGGTAAGTGTCGTCCGTCAGCTGCGAAATGTCTGGAAAGATATAGAACGAACCCGCAGGCTTGTTCACGCGGAAGCCGGGCAGCCGGGAGAGCCCCTGATAGAGCAGCTCGCTCCGCGCGGCAAAGCGGCGTGCCATGCCTTCCACCACGGCCGGGTCCATGCGCAGGGCAGCCAGCGCAGCCCGCTGGGAAACCGACGGCGTGCAGGACGTGCAATGGCTCACCACCTTGGTCATGGGTTCGATGATCCAGGTCGGCCCATAAGTGTACCCGATGCGCCACCCGGTCATGGCAAACGTCTTCGAGAAGGAATTGACGACGACCGTCCGATCGAACATCTCCGGCCGGGTGATGATCGATTCGTGGCGGCGGCCGTCGAAGACGAGCCGGTCGTAAACCTCGTCCGTCACCACCAGAAGATCGCGTTCCTTGACCAGCTCCGCCACGGCATCCAGGGTTTGGCCGGGGATGACCGCCCCTGTGGGGTTGTTGGGCGAGTTGAGGAGGAGCACCTTGCTACGGGGCGTGATGGCTGCGGCGATGGCTTCCGGCTTCACCACAAAGCCATCCTCGAAGCGGGTCGGCACATGCACCAGGCGGCCGCCGGCCCATTCGATGTGAGGCCGGTAGGAGGGAAAATGCGGTTCGGGGACCAACACTTCATCACCCGGGTCCAGGATGGTCCGAAAGTAGTGGGTGAGCGCCCCCATGCCGCCGAGGGTTACCACGATGTTCTCCTCGGAAAGGCCGAGCCCGTGCTGGGCATTGACGGACGCCGCCAGCGCCGGGAGCAGCTCCCGGTCACCCTGGGACGGGGCATAGTGAGTCGCCCCGGCGAGGGCGTCCCGCAACGCTTCCCGGCAGACCCGGGCATCGGTATCGAAATCCGGCTCGCCGATGCCCAGCGAGATCACATCATCCAGTTCGTCCGCGCGCAGGGACATCTCCCGGATGACCGAAGCGCGGATATTGTCAACGACTCTGGCAACACGATGTTTCATCTTCCTCTCACCTATAACCCCTGACCCATAACCCCTCACCCGTCAGTGAATATAACCGAAAAACCTGGGAACGAGCATCACCATGGCCGGAAAATAGGTCGCCAGCAACAAGACCACGAGCTCCACCAGGATGAACGGCACCACCTCTCGGATGATATTCGAGAGGGATTCGCCCGTAACCCCGCTCACCACGAAGAGGCAGACCCCCATGGGCGGAGTGAGCAGACCCACGACGATATTCAACACCATGAGGAAGCCGAAGTGAAGAGGGTCGATCCCCACAGCGTCGGTGACCTTCATGAGCGTCGGCGCCAGGATGATGATGGCCGCCCCGCCTTCCATGAACATCCCCACCACAATGAGGAATAAGTTGATGAGGAGCAGGATGAGGTAAGGGTCACGGGTGAGTGCCAGCAGTTGCGCGGCGATCCGCTGCGGAACCTGCTCCGCCGTCAGCACCCAGGCAAAGATATTGGCGGTGCCGATAATGAAGAGCAGGACCGCGGTGGTGGTCGCGCTGTTGACGATAACGGCGGTAACGTTGCGGAAATTGAGCGCCCGGTAGTAGGAGACCCCCACCAGAAGGGCATAAAAGACGGCCACCACCGCCGCCTCCGTCGGCGTGAAAATGCCGCCCAGGATTCCCCCGATGATGATCACGGGGGCCAGGAGCGCCGGCCCGGCATCGACGAAGGCTTTCCATACGCGCCCTGGTGAAAAAGGTTCAGGGTCTTTGGGATAGTTACGTTTGAGGGCCAGGTAGTAGGAAAGCGCCATCATGGAGATCCCCAGGAGGACCCCCGGGATAAAGCCGGCCGCAAAGAGGGCGCCGATGGACACCCCCGTCGTCACCCCCATGATAACCATGAAGATCGAGGGTGGGATGATGGGCCCCATGGTCGACGCTGCAGCCGTGAGGGCGGCGGCGAACCCCTTGCCGTAACCGGCCCTGACCATGCCCGGCACCATGATGGTGGCGATGGCCGACGCGTCCGCCACGGCGGAACCCGAAATGCCGGCCAGAAACATGGAGGCCACCACGTTGGTATGGGCAAGGCCTCCCCGGATCCGCCCCACGAGCACGTTGGCAAAGTTGATGAGACCGCGGGTGGTCCCGCCGACATTCATCAGGTCCCCCGCCAGCACGAAAAAGGGCACGGCCATCAGCGGGAAGGAATCCATGCCGGTGAACATGCGCTGGGCAATGAGTCGCAACGGGACATCCAACAGATAGACAGCCACCAGCGAGGTGAGCCCCAGGCAGAACGCGATGGGAAGACCCAGCACCAGGCTGAGAAAGAAGACAACGATCAACACTGTGCTCATACCGGCTATCCCTTCAGCCCGAATATCGGACCCGGTCGTTCAATCACCGACCATTCCTCCCCCGAAGGACACGAAGAACAGCAAGGCTGGAATCATCGCCGGAGGATTCAGTCGTGTGCCTTCGAAAATCTTC
>CAZDKX010000159.1:0-3294 GCA_964505935.1 uncultured Syntrophobacteraceae bacterium | reverse complement strand
ACGACCAGGAAGACTACCATGGCAAGATCGATGAAGGGGGAAAGGAAGCGACACACCCGCGGCGGCAGCCGTTCGATGAGCACCGTCACCCCGATGTGGCGCCCGTATCGCATGGCCGTCGCCGCTCCCACCATGCCCATCCAGATCATGAGGTAACGGGCGATCTCTTCCGACCAGGGGAAGGGGACGTAAATCACGAAACGGAAGAAAACCTGTAGGAACACCACGACAGACATGGCCGCTCCCGTTGCGACCAAAAACCCCTTCACCACTTCGTGAAGCATGTTCGAAAGCCGGTTGATCGACCAAGAAAGGCCGTACATGGGTTTCTTCCGTACAAAAACGAATGCCTTGAAAGAAGCGAATGTCGAATATCGAACACCGAATGTCCAATGATGAAATGAAAATCAAGCCCTCAGGACAATTCTCCGCGCTTGCCAGTTGGACAACACCGCAGTGGTCATTCTCATTTGAGAGGGCTTTCACTTTGACATTCTGCGGTTCGATATTGGATATTCGACAGTTGCTTCTCGCCGGTTCGATATTGGATATTCGATATTCTGCGGTTCGCTTTTCTCTTATTTTTTCACATTTTCGGAATACATCTTGTTCGCTTCGGCGATCGTCTGCTGGACAATGGCATCGGCTTTGTCGCCGACCTTCTTTTCGGTAGCGGCGGCCGTATCGAGCGCCTTCTTGGTCCATTCCTCGCCGGCCTTTTCCTTGATGAAGGCCAGGGACGCAGGCTGGGCTATCGTGCGGAACTTGGTCATTTCCTCAGGAGTCGGCTGGTAGATCTGCATGCCCTTTTCCTTCAACTGAGCGATTCCCTTGATGTTGGCCTCCTGAGAAAAGCCGTTATGGGACATAGCGAGCGCCTTGGCGGCTTCCGCCACCACCTTCTGCTGCTCCGGTGTCAGCTTTTTCGTGTAGAACTCGTCGTTGATAAAGATAAAGAGCGGGTTGTAGAGATGGCCGTCGAGGACCATGTACTTCTGCACTTCGTAGAATTTCATATCGTGGATGAGGACCACCGGGCACTCCATGCCGTCCACCACCTTCTGCTGGAGGGCCATGTAGAGCTCCCCGAAGGCAATGGGCGTGGGGTCGCCGCCCATGGACTTGACCATTTGCATGTGGGCGGGGTTTTCCATGGTGCGGATCTTGAGACCCTTCATGTCTACAGGGCCTTTGACCTCCCGCACGTTGTTGGTGAAGTGGCGGTAGCCGTTTTCAGTGATGCCCAGAATACGGACGCCCGTCGCCTTCAGGAAGGCTTCGGAAAATTCCTTGCCGAAGTCGCCGTTGAAGGCTTCCCAGGCAGCGGGGGCGCTCGAGAAGAGGAAGGGAATGTCAAACACCATGGCCGCCGGGAAAAAGCCCGGCACCGGGCCGCCGGAAAGAGTGCCCATCTGGATGGAACCCAGCTTGACGCCCTCCAGCGCTTCCCGTTCGTTGCCGAGCGCGGAGGCATGGAAGGCGTTCACTTCCACCTCGCCGTTGGTGCCCTTTTCCACCATCGCCTTGAAAATCTCGACCGCCTTGACCGTGCGGTTGTCCGGATTAGCGGGGCCGGCGTTGGCCACCTTGATCACCACCTTGGCAGACACCATGCTGCAGAGTCCGAGCACCACAACCAGCACCAGCAGGATTTGAAAAAGCCTCTTCATCGCTCTCTCCCTTTCTTTGTTTTTGACCATAGCTGTCGATAGCCGTTGCTTTTTCCAGGAATCCGGAGATTATTAGGAGCCTTTACCCCTCGTGTCAAGCCGGAGTTGGCGAGGAGACAAACAACATGCAAGTACTCTATGAAGGCGTTCCCGTTGTCACGCTCTGGGACCCCATGCCACAGGCGGAAGCGCTGGTTGCGGAAAATGGGGTCATCATCGCTGTCGGGCAACGCAAGGAACTCATCACCGCTTTTCCCATGGCGAGGAGGGTCGCGCTCGACGGCGCCGCGCTCATTCCCGCCTTCAATGACTGCCACTGCCATATCCTCTGGCTCGGCCTGGACCTCCTGAAGGCCGACCTGCGCGGGTGCGCTTCCATTCCCGAAATACAGGCATCTCTGCGACAGTGGGCGGGGGATAATCTCGATCGTCCCTGGATCTGGGGACGGGCCTACGACCAGAACCGGCTCCGGGAAGGGCGCCACATCCGGCGCGGAGAACTGGACGAGGTGAGCGCGCATCGGCCCGTCTGCCTGAATCACGTGAGCAAGCATGGCCTGGTGGTGAATTCGGAGGCACTGAGGCTCGCAGGCATCACGGCGGCCACCCCGGACCCTCCCAACGGCCGCATCGACCGGGATGAGCGGGGGGAACCCACCGGGCTCCTTCTCGAAGGTGCCATGGATATGATCAACCGCGTGGCACCGGCGCCCGACGAGGAAACCATGGCCCAGGGCATCTTGCAGGCCGCCCGCTTCATGGCCGAACGAGGCATTCTTGCGGCCTCGGACGCCGGGACGGGCTCCGTCAATCTGCGGGCGGAAATGCGCGCCCATGCCCTGGCCCTCACCCGGGGGGCACCACTGCGGGTTGCGCTCATGCCCGATCTGACGGCGGTTACCCGGGCGGGCTGGTTCGATAAAGGGAAGCGCTCTGCCGTCGCGTCCTCCCTGGCCGACGACTGCGGCCTGCCCTTGCCGCCAGACCTTCGCCTGGGCGCCGTCAAGCTCTTCCTCGACGGTTCCCTCACCGCCCGCACCGCAGCCCTTGAAGCACCCTTCGTCGATACCGGCACCCGAGGTCTGCTGCTCTATGAACCCGAGGACCTCCACCGCCACGTTCTGACCATCCACCGGGCGGGCTTTCAGTGTGCCATCCACGCCATCGGCGACCGCGCCGTCGCCTGCACCCTCGACGCTTATCGGGCCGCCCAGCGTGCCTGCCCCCGTCCCGACCCCCGCCACCGCATCGAGCACTGCATGATCGTCAACCCTGACCTCATCGCCCGGATGCGAGAGCTTGGTGTCATCGCCGTCGCCCAGCCCGAGTTCTTCTGGGCCCTCGGCCATGCCTACCGCTTGGCCCTCGCTGAACGCGCCGACACCATGATGCCTTATCGCTCCTGGGTTGAGGCCGGCATCCCCCTCGCCTTCAGCTCCGATCAACCGATTACCTCCGGCGATCCCATCATCGGCTGGCGCAACGCCGTGACCCGCCTGGGCGAAGACGGCCACCTCTTCTGCGCCGCCGAACGGCTCGACCCCCTCACCGCCCTCCGCTGCTACACCTCCGGCAGCGCCTATGCCGGCTTCGATGAGTCCACCGGCACCCTCGCCCCCGGCAA
>CAZDKX010000158.1:0-11274 GCA_964505935.1 uncultured Syntrophobacteraceae bacterium | reverse complement strand
AGCGGGCGGTGGCGATGATCAGCCTTGCTCATCCGGATTTTCGGGACGAGCTGTTTTTCAATGCCAAGAAGCTTGGCCTGGTTGGCCCCGAGCGGAGCCTGAAAGAATCCGTGCACGGGGTTTATCCGCTCAAATACGAAGAAATCCTGCAACTGGGCGAACACCGGGTGACCATCCGCCCGGCCAAGCCGGTGGACGAACGTCGGATTCAGGAACATTTTTATAATATGGATGCCGACGATATTGTATCCCGTTTCTTCCACCGCAAGACCAGCTTTATTCGCGACGATGTCGTATCCATGTACGAGATCGATTATGTGCACGAGATGACGATTGTGGCCGTGGTCGGCGAGTTCGGCTTCGGCAAGATCATTGGCCTGGGTGGTTACGCCTTGGATCCGAAGACCAACCTTGCCGAAGTCGCCTTCTCGGTGGCGCGGGAATGGCAGGGCAAGGGGTTGTCGAAAATCATTCTCAAGAAGCTGACCGAAGCGGCCCAGGACAATCATATCGCGGGCTTCGTCGCCTACACCTCAATGCAGAACCGCGCCATGGCCAAGCTTTTCAATTCCATGCCCTACAAAGTGCACACCCTGTTCGAAGACGGCCTGCTATCCATGACCTGCCATTTCGGTGACCCCGACGCTCAAAAGGCCCAAGCCGTCCCCGGCAGCCATTGAGCCCTGAGCCTTGGTTGCCTGCTCACCCTGAGCGTGATTGCTCGTTCTTGTCAAGCGAGGCCTTGTATGATGTGGACCGCAGAAAACATCCCCAGGAAGGAAATGTCTAAATGGATATGAAAGCGATCGGCACGGTTCTGGCGGGTGCAACCATTCTCTACGCCGGATTTCTGTCTTTGGGGAATGATTTCTACGTCGGTACAGGCATGCTGATGGGCGGGGTTTTGGTTGCCGCCACGCCAATCTGGAAAGCGATGCGCAAGCCGTCAGCCACTATCGGGAAATCCTCCGCCAAAGGCAAAAGGAAAACCAGGCTAAAAATAGTCAATGACCCTAACGATCGTCCAACCTACCATTGATTCAAGTTCTTCGGGTCAAGAGGTCTTCCATGAGATGACGAACCCTTCTTTCAAATCCATTTTTTTCTGCGGAAATAGCGCAGCATGCAAACCGCGACGACCAGCATGAGCAGCAGCACAGCAGGGTAGCCCCAGGGCCACTCGAGCTCAGGCATGTGCCTGAAGTTCATCCCGTAGACGCCGGCAATGAAAGTCAGCGGCATAAAGATCGTCGCAATCACCGTAAGGACCTTCATGACCTCGTTCATGCGGTTACTGATGCTCGAGAGATAGAGGTCCATCATGCCCGCCAACATTTCGCGATAGATTTCGATGGAGTCAATCACGTGGACGAGGTGGTCGTAGACATCCCTCAGGTAAACGAGGGTTGTCTTTTGAATGAACGAAGACTCGCCCCGCAAGAGGCTCCCCACCGCCTCTCTCAGCGGCCAGACGGAGCGGCGAAACAGGATCAAGTCCCGCTTCATCCGGTGAATCTCCTGCATGGCTGTTCTGGTTGGTTTTACGATCAGTTGTTCCTGGAGAACCTCGATGTCTTCACCCAATTTCTCGAGGGTATTGAAATAACGATCGACGACGGCATCAATCAAGCAGTAGGCCAGATAATCGCTGCCGACCGATCTGATTCGGCCTTTCCCTGACCGGATGCGATTCCTCAAGGAGTCGAAGAGCTCCCCCGCCCTCTCTTCAAAGGAGATGACCAGACCGGGTTTCAGCACCAGGCTGATCTGGTGCACACCGGCTTGTCCATTGGCAAAGGCATCATTCGAGGCTTTCAGGACGACAAAGAGGTAAGCCGGGTATTCCTCGATCTTCGGCCGCTGTTCGGTATTGACGATGTCTTCAAGGGTGAGAGGATGGATGTCGAAATACTTTCCCAGCCTTTCAATGGTTTCCACATGGTGGACCCCTTCGAGGTTGATCCAGGTCACTCCGGCTTCGCCCGGCGGGGCCGCAACCGCCCTCAGCTCTTCCGGGCTCGTAAGCTCCTTCTCCAGGACCTCCCTTTCATGGTAGCGAATAACCGCAAGGCGCAGGCGGTCGCTCCTGGCCTCCCCAATATGCACCAGGGTCCCGGGAGGCAGGCCTGACTTCTTTGACTTTCTGGTCCTTTCCATAACATGAGGCTCGAAATTGCAGTAAAGGAGGACACCGGCATGGCATGGCATGCCGTGGCGGATGAGCACCTACCGTTCGCTAATAGACCGGGTACTCCCAAAAATCCATCATGCCCCCCGCATCAGGTCCGGACGGATCGATGGCATTTCCCGTATAACTGAACGCAATGGCCCGGACATTTCCCGAGAGCGCAAGCCGGGCATTGAAGGCTAGAGGGTAGTCGGGAAGCATGGCATATTGGGTCCGATATGACGCAGTGCTGACCACGTTGATCATCTCCAATATCTTACCCTGGTCGTCGAGCAGCAAGGCCCCCAGATGAAAGTATCTGATGATGGGGAAATTCTCGGCAATGCGATCGGCAAAGCGGATGTCACCCGCGATCTGCAACTGGCCGGGACCTCTGACCATCTTGAAGGCGATCGTCAGGTCTTCATTGTTGTAAACTCCCGACTGCTCTCCCGAGTCCGGTATCAACACCCACTTATCCTCCGGCACATGGTGGCCACGGGGGTCAAAGATCAGGGACTGACACCCGAACACCAGCAGGACCGCCCCAATCAGAACAGCCTTGCCGGTCTTAACACATCCGAACCAAAGGGGTGATCCTCTCATTTTCTTCCTCCTCACGCAATTGATGTCGGCCCTCGTTCGCCTTGATTGGGCTCCCTCGGCAAGTATTATACAGGAATTCCACCAGACAGGATGGCAGAATTACTGGTCCCGGGAATAGGGTTGCTTTCTCCCGGAGGAACCTTTATAGCCTTCCCTTCGTGCCATGAATCCTGAAAAGGGTCGGCGCCCTCACTCAAGAGCAAACCCAAGGGAGGCTTTGATCATGTCCCGCGAGCAACTGTCACCGGTCCAGGAGGACGCCGTGCGGTGCGTCTCCTGCCCTGTCATCGTCACTGCCGGCGCCGGCAGCGGCAAGACGCGAACCCTCACCCACAAGATTGCCTACCTGGTCAATGAGCTCTTCCTCGATCCGGCGAGGATCCTTGCCATCACCTTCACCAACAAGGCGGCGGCGGAGATGAAAGGAAGGCTGGAAAAGATCACCGGTCGGCCGGTGGCCGCCTTTCCCTGGGTCCGCACCTTTCACAGCGCCTGCTTCAGAATGCTGAAGGAACACTGCCAGTTGCTGGGATATCAAACGCCCCTCTCCATTCACGACGATTCCCAGCAGAAGGCTCACCTCAAAAAGGTCCTGGCAGAATTCAACCTGGACAAGAAATTTCTCCACGGCGCTCTCAGCATGATCTCCCACGCCAAGAATTCCGGCGATCCCCTCAACTACGTCAACCTCCACGGGAAAGTACCCAGAAAGCGGGAGGTGTATCGTCTTTACAGTGAATTATTGGCGATGAACAACGCCGTCGATTTCGACGACATTCTTCTCCTGACCCGCGATTTGCTCTCCCGGTTTCCCACGATCAGGAAGCGATATCAGGAAAGCTTCGACTACATTTTGATCGACGAATTTCAAGATACTAATAACATTCAAAACGAGATTGTCGATCTACTGTTGCGAGAAGGCAGGCTGACCGTGGTGGGCGACGACTACCAGAGCATCTACAAGTTCCGGGGCGCGGAACCGCTGCATTTCATCAACTTCCCTTCGAAGTACCCGGAGGCCAGAGTATTCAAGCTTGAGGAGAACTTTCGCTCGACCACACAAATCGTGGCTGCCTCCGATACCCTGATCGCCAACAACTCCCGCCGGATGGAGAAAACCTGCTTCAGTAGTCGCCAGGGAGCGCTCATCCAGGTCCTTCACTTCCCTGACGAGCATGAAGAAGCCCAATGGGTGGCCGAAAAATGCCGCTCTTACGCCAGCTATCAAGGCATCCCCCTGGAAGAGATCGCCCTTTTGTTCCGCACCAAGTTCACCTCGCTCCCCTTTGAGCGGGCCATGCGGTTTGAGGGGATCCCCTACACCATGGCGGGGGCCCAGGGTTTTTTCCAGCGAAGAGAGATCCAGGATATCAACGCCTACCTGCTGAGCGCCGCCAATCCCCGTGATGAAATCGCCTTCGAACGCATTCTCAACGTCCCCCGGCGCGGCATTGGCCCTGGGGCGGTGAAGAAGATCGTGCTCTGCAAACAGGGTGATCTCTCTTTGCGGGAGGCCGCCTGGAAGTGCCTCAAAAACCGCATGCTGCCGCCCAAAACCTCAGCCGCCCTGGAAAAGCTCCTGCGGTTTCTCGAAACCCTTTCCTCGGAACAACCCGTTACCGCCATCACCAGGGTGCTCGGCGAGATGCACTACGAAGAGCATTTGCAGGCCACCGCGGAGAGTCTCGAAGACTTCGAGAGCCGCCTCGAAAACATCAGGGAAATGGCTTTTGACGCCTCCAGGAAGAGCTCCCTCGAGGAATATCTGGAAGACGCGGCGCTCTTGAGAGAAGATCAAGACCTGTCGGATGCCAAAACCGGGGTAAGGCTTTCCACCATCCATGCGGCCAAAGGGCTGGAATTCAAAGCAGTCTTTGTGGTAGCCCTTGAAGAGGGGATCCTGCCTCATAGCAGGTCCATCGCCTTGGAACGGGACGTGGAAACCAAGGTCTACGATGAAGGTGTCGAAGAAGAACGAAGGCTCATGTATGTGGCCATGACCCGAGCCTCCGATCGCCTCCATCTGACCCGGTCGGAGTTTCGGCGGAACGAGTACATGGAGCCCAGTCGGTTCCTGGCGGAACTCCCCGAAGTTTTCCTTGATCAGTCAGGCCGGGATGGGGAATGATCGCTCATTTGAAGGTGTTCTTCAGGCAAAACCCGCTCCTTCACCGTAGCGCACCTTGAGCGGGCACGCCATCATTTTCCTGCGCGTCATTCCCCTCCTCCCTTCGCCTGATGATGGACCTTGATTTGCGTGGTGCCGCACTCAGTCGGCATTTTCCGAGATCAGCAAATTATCGAAATAGTCCACAGTCCGGCGCAACCCTTCATCAAGAGGCACTCGGGGCTCCCAGTTGAGTATTTTCTTGGCCAGGGCAATATCCGGCCGTCGCATGATGGGATCATCCGAGGGGAGCGGCATGTGAATGATTTCCGAGCGTGAACCGGTCATGCTCAGTACTTTTTCAGCCAGCTCCAGGATGGTGAATTCGCCGGGATTACCGAGGTTGACCGGCCCTGTGAAGGTGTCATCGGTGGCCATCAGCCGCAGAAATCCCTCTACCAGATCGTCCACATAACAAAAGGAGCGGGTCTGGCTGCCATCGCCGTAAATGGTGATGGGTTTTCCACTGAGCGCCTGGACAATGAAGTTCGAGACCACCCGACCGTCATTGGGGTGCATCCTGGGACCATAGGTGTTGAAGATGCGGGCAACTTTGATCTTCAGCCCGTGCTGGCGATGATAATCGAAAAAGAGGGTCTCGGCACAACGCTTGCCCTCGTCGTAACACGAGCGGCGCCCGATGGGATTGACATGGCCCCAGTAGGATTCCGTCTGAGGATGAATCTTCGGGTCCCCGTAGACCTCCGAGGTCGAGGCCTGCATGATTTTGGCCCTGAGCCTTTTGGCCATCCCAAGAACATTGATCGACCCATGAACATTCACCTTGGTCGTCTGGACCGGGTCATTTTGATAATGGACCGGAGAGGCTGGACAGGCCAGGTTGAAAATCTCTTCAACCTCAATATAAAGAGGATAAGTGATGTCATGGCGGTGAAGTTCAAAGTAGGGATTGTCCAGCAGGTGAACGATGTTCCTTTTGCTCCCCGTGTAAAAGTTATCGATACACAGGACGTCATAGCCCTCTTTGAGCAGCCTTTCACAGAGGTGAGAACCCAGAAAACCGGCACCACCTGTTACTGCACAACGTTTACGAAGATGCATGAAGACTCCTTTTGCATTCGTCTCTAAAGGTCACGCTTCCGCCCCGCCGAGAAGCCGCTTACCTGAGAAAAGCACCGAAGCAACCCCACCATTTCCCCTTCCCTTCCCGACTGAGAAGAACTAATTTAGTTGATTCGCGCTGCCTTGACAATCTCTATGTCACCGACGATGGCCTCTTCGCCTCCCCCCATCGCCCTCGGGTCAGCTTCTGCGCCGAACCCTCGGGCACTCTTCTTGCAAAGAAAACACCCTGAAGGCGGATCATGGTTTCTCCTTTCTCTTCATGAGAGGACATGTTAAGATGCCGCCGTTCGTGCAACGGACCATTCAGCGTGCCCTGCGCGGGAGCATGTTGCCGCGTATTTTGGCACGCCTCAAGCCAGAAGATGACAGCAAAATGCGGTTTTATCGCTACAGAGGTGGCTGGGAAGAACCTGATTTACGAAATCTCAGGGGGAACCTCCGCTAACCCGGTGAGCGGATTCTGGTCTTGACGGGAGGATCTTGGAGCATGCGTTTGCGGCTGCTTCTGCTGGTTGTTTTGGTTTCATTTCTGTGGTTGACGGTACCTCCTCTGGTTCACAAAGAACTGTTCGCCGAGGACCGAGACGTTGTCTCAAAGATCTTTTCCAACCTGCTTCAGCCCTTGGCCGATACCTTTTCCATGGTGCTGTTTCCAACAGACGATGAACTGCACGTGACTCAAGGACTCCGAGTACTCGTTTTTGCTCCCCATCCTGACGACGAATCGCTGGCCGCAGGCGGCCTGATGCACCAGGTGGTCGAGCAGGAGGGAGAAGTGCGGGTGGTTTTCGTCACCAATGGGGACGGCTACCCCGAAGCCGTCCGTCGCCAGCTTGGCCATGCTCCCCGGTCCTCTTATGATTTCATCGAATACGGCCGGAGGCGTCATGAGGAAGCGCTGCAGGCCATGTGCGAAGTGGGAATACCACCCGAAGATGTTGTCTTCCTGGGATTTCCTGACGACGGTATTGATGATCTATTGAAGGACCACTGGTCCAGACTGACACCCTACACCTCGCCCTACACCCGGTTCAGTGCTGTCGGTTACCAGGACAGCTACAGCCGCTGGGTAGCCTATTCCGGAGTCAACCTCAAGGACGAAATAACCAGGATCATTGATGATTTCTGTCCGGATTGGATCATCTTACCCGATCCCAGGGACTACCACCCCGACCACTGCGCAACGGGCGTCTTCGTGCTCGAAGCGCTCCGCGAGCTGAACCAGCAGGGAGAGGTGATTTTTGACAACCTCGAAATCCTCACCTATCTCGTCCATTTCAAGGACTACCCGACTTCGCCCGAGTGGGAGCAGGAAGTCCGCAAGTCCGGCTTGTTCATGTCGACGACCGGATGTGTCACGCTTTCATCCACCGAATGGCTTAACCTGTCTCTGACGGCAGAGGATCTGAGCAGCAAGGAACGGGCGCTCGCCGCCCACCAGTCACAACATGAGATGCTCGGGGGATTTTTCAAGATTTTCCAGACCGAGCGGGAGATATTCGGTAGACTGGCTCCGGCCCAGGCTTTGGCCATCCCTCAGGAGTACGCCTTCTATTTTAAGCAGCCCAACAGTTAGCAGGCCTCACCTTCCGCTCATGGAACGCCTCCGCTTCTGCCTCTCAACCCTCATGGCCCTGATATTGATCGGGTTGGCACTTGCTTCCCCGGTTACGGGGAGCGCCGGAAGTGTGGCATCAACGAGTAAGGACTCACCATCGCTCCCCGCTTCGGCTACCCCCACCGTTGCCACCCCGCCTGCCTGGGGAACCCTCGAAAAGGATGGTGTCCACTGGCTGGTGACGCCGGAAGGGCAGCTCTTTTATTCCAAGGGTGTCAATTTTCTGGATGCTGGCAAGGAAAGTCCCAAAAGCAGGGCCAAACAGGCCTTTTACTGGGGCAATTTCCACGCGACCATCCAAGAATGGCGCCGCTCTGCGGGAGCACAACTGCAGAGCTGGGGCTTCAACACTCGAGGCGGATGGTCGGACGCATCGCCGGAATTTGACTTGGCGCTGACCGTCGACCTCGAACTCGGGCGAAATTCCAAGTTCCACTGGTTCGATCCGTTTAACCCGGAGCAAGAAAGGGAGACGCTTGCCTGGGCGGAGAAACTCACCGCTCCCTACCGTCATGACCCCAAACTTCTGGGGTATTTCTCGGACAATGAAGTCGGGTGGTGGAATTCCGCGCTCTTCATCTGGTACCTCAAGAAAGGCTGGGAAAACCACACCAAACAGGTACTCTGGCAACTCATCTCTGATCATTACCAGGGACAGTGGCGCCGACTCCTGCGAGACTGGGTTCCGGCGCGCTCTCTCACCGGTTTCGAAGACCTGAAGCGGGCCGGCGCGAGCCTGCAGCTCCGCCCCGGGGGCTATGGCATCCAGCTGGTCAACCGTTTCATGCACCGTTATTGTCAGCACTATTACGGCCTCATGGCACGCGCCCTGCGACAGGCTCACCCCCAGGCCCTCCTCCTGGGCGACCGCCTGCCCCTCTATTATCATCAGGATGCCCTGCTCGCCATGAATGATTCGGTGGATGTCATTTCCACCAATTACAATGTCGATGTCCCCGATGGCTGGGTCGCACCCTATTACTTCGAAGGCTTGCGCCGTTTGAGCACCAAGCCCGTCCTGGTAACGGAATTCTTCTTTGCCGCCCAGGAGAATCGCAGCGGCAACAGCAACCAGACCGCTCGGAGCAAGCACCCCAAACCGGGTCATTTGATGACCGTGACCACCCAGGCGGAGCGAGCCTTTGGCGTGAAGAACGCGCTTCGCAATTTTGCCCGCTTTCCCAATGTCGTCGGCACCCACTGGTTCCAGACCTGTGACGAACCTCTTGGTGGCCGGGAAGACGGCGAAGACTACAACATGGGACTCATCGATCTCGCCAACCGCCCTTACGAAGAAGTGACGGAGGTGTTCCGTGAATGGAACCCGAAGCTCGACGACATCCATCGCACAAGTCTGGGCACGGCCCTTCAACAGCCAACCCCACCCATCTCCCGTCACGCGTCCCTCGCCCCTGGTCACTCCCTCGGGACCGCTCCCTGCCCGGTCCGGTCCGTTACCGGGCGAGTGAAAGTGACGGATCAGTCCCTTATTGACTGGGACAAGGAACATACCCGCCTGCTCGATTTCCAGACACCGTCACCCTACGTCCCATTCGGCGACGTCCATCTGGGCTGGGCGCCCGAAGGGCTCTACCTCGCGACCCTCGCGAACACTTATGTCGATCCGGCATTTCTTGCTTATCAGGGGGAGTTCCCCCTCTCCGAAACCTTTCAGGTCCATCTGCAGGTAAACCCGTCAGAGAAACGGGGCAAGCCAAAGCACTATGTCATCCATCTCGTCCCGCAGCCTAACCCGGACTTTCCCGACGGCTTCGAGGTGAAGCCCCGCCTTTATCGCTATGTCAACGGACGGCCGGCAGAACGGCTGAAGCCGGACGGCCTGGTGCAGCGCATTGAAAAATCTCTGCCCCACATGGTGGTGGAAGCCTTCTTTCCCGCTGCCTGGTTCGGAAAAGAAAAGCTTCACGCCGGCCAGGAACTGGGGGTGAACATCCACCTCGTGAGCTACTACCGCGAGCTCCTCATGAGCTGGGACGGCAGTCCTCAGCTACTGCCGACAAAGCTCCCCGAAACGTTGAAGCAGATTGTCCTCGAAGGCAACAGCAACTGACCAGGGCCAGCCAACCGCTCTGCTCAAACGCATCATACCTCAGCTTTACCCTCCTTCCTCGCCGCGCCCGGGGCTTTCATCTGAAGCGGTCTGAGATGGTCTCGACGCATGGTTTCAACGTGCGAGCCCTCCCAATAGATCTTGCCACACCCCCCGCAGCGATGAAATACCTCGTAATAGCGCCTGGTTTTGGGTTCCAGTTGATCGATAATATCAGCCTTGGCAACCGAGTGCAGCGTTCCATTACAGTTGATACAGCGGTGAAAAGGTTTGAGCTGCCCGTAGAGATCGAAGCGTCGGAGGACCTCCTGAACCTGCTCGCTGGGAAATACCGAGCGAACCCAGTACCCATGGGTGATGCGTTTGAGGAAAAGCAGGCGCCGATCGCGAGTCAGCACAATTCTGTGCTGTTCAGCGGCGATTTCGGCGATTTCGCCGTCGCCGTACCGACTGTCGTAGAGCGCATCGAACCCCAGCATGCGAAGCCGGCGCGCGAGTTTGCCGAGGTTGACGTCAACGACGAAGGCCGTGCGCCGAAGCGGCTTTTCCCGAAGCTTGACCAAGGGGGAGATGTCGAAGCTTTCAAACATGGGATACACCGCGACGCGATCTCCTGGCTGGAGTTGATAGTCGAAGCCAACCGATTCGGCGTTGACAATGATCAAATCGACTTCCGTGTGAGGAACACCGAAGGCCTCGATGGGATCCTTGATACCCGGATGGCCATTGAATTTGTAACGAAGTGTTTTCTTGCGCTGCTCGGGAGTCAGAAAATCGTTCAACTCCTCGTAGAAACGAAAGCTCGCGGCATGTTCGTACGGCATCGGCAACGTTCTCCTCCAGGAGAATAGAAAAAATCCCTCTTGAGACCGGTCGTTGGGTACACCGTTCCAGGAAATCCTCTTCCCAATTGATAGTACGCCAAAGCAAGTTTATCTCAATATGCCAAAATCTCATTCGTTTTTCGCTTTTTCCGGAGTCATCGTTGAGCAATTATGCGGTGTTGCCCTGCCAGTGTGCATAAGCATGGGTGAGAACGACAGTTACTCTGGCGATCTGCAGAAGCGCCTCTTGCAAAACCAGGGTCAATGGCGTAAACAGGGTGAAACGGCGCAGCGAGGAGTATATTCCCCATGAAAGGCTTCAAGGTTTTCGTCTTTTCGATGAGCATTCGCAGAGAAGAGATCGATCTTAACCATGCGGATGTCTTAATACGTCATGGTGACGCGGGTATCAAAACCGGCAAAACCCTCGAACGGCTGCGCGACCATGGGTCCGATATAGGATCGCCCACATTGCGTCAAGATTCGCAGCACAGGAGGACCATTGTGTGGTAAGAAGTGGCGGGATCATGTGACGCGTCCCTTTGTTATCTTTTCTTATTGTGACCTCCCGAGCTGACGGTGGTCTTGATCCTTGAATGGTCCCTGCCGATTTACGGAAACGACCAATCACTGCAGACAAAGGAGGCTCTTGCATGGATGCCGAAAAGAACGAGAAACCATCAGTGCCGCACCAATGGCGGTTTGCGCGGGTGGGCGGCTTCGACCAGGTTCGCC
>CAZDKX010000157.1:0-11325 GCA_964505935.1 uncultured Syntrophobacteraceae bacterium | reverse complement strand
GCGGTTCCTCTTCGTGCCCGAACATCATCGTCGCGGTGGTGCGAAGCCCCTGGCGGTGGGCCTCCTCCATGACCTCCAGCCACTCGGCAGCGCTGCACTTGTTGGGGGAAACGCTTCTCCTTACCGCATCGACCAGGATTTCGGCCCCTCCGCCCGGAATTGAGTCGAGACCGGCCGCCACCAGCCGCGCAATCACTTCAGCGACCCCAGTTCTTTCCAGTGTTGCAAAATGGACGATTTCCGGTGGTGAAAAGGCGTGAATATGGATGGGAAAACGATCCTTGATGAAATGCAGCATTTCCTCATAAAAGGCCAGCGGGAGGTCCGGATGATGCCCCCCCTGCAGGAGGATCTGGGTGCCGCCAAGGCTCAGCGTTTCCTCGATCTTCCCGCTGAGTTGCTCTCTAGTCAAGACATAGGCTTCGGCATGACCCGGTGGTCGATAAAAGGCACAGAACCGGCATCCGCAAATGCACACATTGGAATAATTGATATTTCGGTCCACCACGTAACTGACCACGGGTTCCAGCTGCTTTTGCAGACGGGCCGCATGCGCCAGCCGGCCGAGTTCATGAAAATCAGCCCGCTGATAGAGCTCCAGAGCATCGTCAAAGTTGATGCGCGCCCCCGCGCGGAGGTTGTTGATGATGGTTGCTATGGCCATAAGAGCCTGTTCCGAGAATCCATAAGAAAGCTGTACCGCATCAAAGACAAAAAAACTCTTCTTCGTGTGTCTTCGTGTGACTTCGCGGATGAAAAAAGTTCAATGACGGATCCTCTCAAAAAACGAATTGCGCTCGATCGGCTCGAAGCCCCCTTCGCGAATGATCCTTTCGAGCTCCGCGCGGGTCAGTGCCGCTTCGGATTTCGCCCCGGCCATGTGGCCGATCTTCTCCTCGATCACGGTACCGTCAAAGTCATCGGCGCCGAAGTAGAGGGCCACCTGCGCCAGCTTCACCGTGAGCATGATCCAGTAGGCCTTCACATGGGGCACGTTGTCGAGCATCAGGCGGCTGACGGCGATGGTCCTGAGATCGTCGATACCGCTGGTGGGGGTAATCCCCGAAAGGCCGTTGTTCGCCGCCTGAAAAGGCAGAGGAATGAAGCACAGAAACCCGCCCGTTTGGTCCTGAAGCTCACGCAGAGCAACGAGGTGCTCCAGCCGTTCCTCGATCGTTTCGATATGGCCGTAGAGCATCGTGGCGTTGGTCCTGATGCCCATTTGGTGGGCTTCCCGCACGATATTCAGCCAAGTGTGCCCCGCCGTCTTGCTGGGGCAGAGCTCCTTGCGCACGCGAGGACTGAAGATTTCCGCCCCGCCTCCGGGCATCATCTCGAGGCCTGCCGCCTTGAGCCGCAACAGGACCTCGCGCGTGCTCAGGCCCTCGAGACGCGCAAAATGCTCGATTTCAACGGCGGTGAAGGCCTTCAAGATGGCCGTGGGACAGAGTGCCCGGATTTCTCGCAAAAGGTCTTCATAGTATGAAAGCGGTAAGTCCGGATGGCAGCCGCCAACCACATGGATTTCCGTGAGGCGCTCGTGCCCCCCCGCCCTGATCTTTTCCAGGATGCCTGGCACCGTCAGCTCAAAAGCGAGCGGATCGTCCTCCTTTTTCCCGAAAGCGCAGAAGCGGCAGCTGTTCACACAGATGTTGGAGTAGTTGACATGGCGGTTCATGACATAATAGGCCGCGTTCCCGTGCAGGCGGGTCCTGACTTGATGGGCCAGGGCCCCAACCGCCATCACGTCCGGGCAGGCACAAAGCTTCAAGCCGTCTTCCAGATCCAGGCGCCGCCCCTCCCGCACCTTGCGGTGGATGTCGTCCAGACCAAGCCCTTGGTAGCATCCACGATCATACATGGCAATCACTCACTCCAAATGGCCCCCTTCCGCTCGTTCGCTGATTTCGCCGGCTCCCAAGCTCCAGCTTGGGAACCAGCCAACCTGGGAACCGGCGAACGAGGGAGCCTGGGAACCAGCGGAACCAGATACAGGGCTCACGCCTCACCCCTCACACTTGACTCCTCACCTCACATTCCCCATCCCTTTACGGATGAGCTCGACAAAATCCGCCACCCTTCGTTCCATCTCCTCCTGGGGGGCCTGATAAAGGCCCGAGCCCGCATCCAGGAAGGAGATGCAATAGGCCTGGAGAAACCGGTCCATGAGCGCGTCCAGGAAAAAAACGGCGGTGTTGACGTCGAGGTCCGCTCGAAGCGTGCCGTTCTTGACGCCCGCCACCACCAAAGGTCTCAGATATTCGGCGGAAAACAGATGCACCTGCTGCAGGAACTCGGCGCGCAACGGGAAATCCTCCTGAAAAACCATCTTGAGATAGATCTTGTAGACTCTGGGGTGCCGGTCGATGAACTGGACGCCGGCGATGAGGCTCTGCCGGAGGCGTTCAAAAAAGTCGGTTTCGGCGGTAGCCTGCTTGACCTGGCGCAATGAATGCCTGACGAGTTCCACGGCGTGGTCGAAAACAACCTGAAAGAGCCCTTCCTTGGTGCCAAAGTACTGAAAGATGGAACCCTTGGCAATTCCCAGGCGCTGCACCATCCGGTTGATGCTGGCCTGCCGGAATCCGTGGCTGGCAAATTCCTCGACGGCTGTGTCCAGGATCCTTTGCTGCTTGTCGCTTTCGAGCTTCTTGAATGTTTCGCGAAGAGCCATTAGAGTGCCTGTAGCTATTAGATTATGACCACATGGTCATTATAGAAGCGCGGCCATGAATGTCAACAAGAAAAGTGACCGGATGGTCACATGGGGGCATGGTTCTCGATGGCATCTGAAGGTCCTGGGGGGAAGGGGGTTCGGGTTTCGCTGGGGAAACGGATGCGGCATGTGGGGTCGTTTGCTTGCTGGGGGGTGAAGCCCAACTGGGGCGACTATCCGAAGGCAGCGAGAGAAGCCATCCTGGAGGCGGAGGAGGTTTTCTATCCCAGCCATCTGTATGAGGATTTGCTGCAGTCCCTGGGTAAGACCACCTTTCCTCGAAATTATTATGCCTTCCTGGGAAATAAAATCCGTCAGACCAGCCTCTTTCAGTTCCTGGACATCCCCCATCCGCGCACCCGCATTTACTACGGTCGAAACCGCCTCGCCAGAATCCGTGCTGATTTCCCTTATCCTTTCATTGCCAAAGTGCCGGTTGGGTCTTCCATGGGTGAGGGGGTGTTTCTGATTCAGGATGATGCTGAATTGACCGACTATCTGCAGCGCACTCATCCGGCCTACGTCCAGGAATATCTTCCTCTGGAGCGGGATTTGCGGGTGGTACTCATCAAGGGCCGCATCATTCATGCCTATTGGCGCAGCCACCGGCCGGGGGAGTTTCGCAACAACGTTTCTCGGGGCGGGTCAATCTCTTTTGAGGGCATTCCGGAGGAGGCCCTCGCCTTCGCCGCCGACGTTGCCGCGCGATGCGGGTTTGAGGAGGTGGGGATGGACCTCTGCGAGGCGGATGGCGGCTATTGTGTCATCGAG
Organism: uncultured Syntrophobacteraceae bacterium; assembly: GCA_964505935.1. GTDB lineage: Bacteria > Desulfobacterota > Syntrophobacteria > Syntrophobacterales > Syntrophobacteraceae > JADGQM01. The sequence continues at coordinate 7,838 of CAZDKX010000157.1, read as the reverse complement.
GCCAACATGGTCTTCGGGCTCGAAGGCTTCCGCCTGAAGGGCCTCGACCTTCACCGGATCTTTGATGACCTGGAACGGCAGGGACTCTTATGAGCGCTCCCGGGCACCCCGGAGCATTTCCCGCGCATGGGCCCGGGTCTTCTCCGAAATGGTGATTCCGCCAAGCATGCGGGAAAGCTCCTCCACGCGTTCTTCCTGGGAGAGCCGCCGAATGGTGGTGTGCGTCGCCTCGGCGCCCGCCTCCTTGACGACTTTGAAATGATGGTTGCCGTAGCAGGCGATCTGGGGCAGATGGGTGATGCAAATCACCTGTTGCCGCTCCGCCAATCGTTTCAGCTGCACGCCCACCAGCTCCGCGGTGCGTCCGCCGATGCCGGCATCCACTTCGTCGAAGATCAGCGTTTCGGCATCATCCTGGCTGCTGAGAATCCCTTTGAGGGCCAGCAGGATGCGGGAGAGTTCCCCACCTGAGGCAATGCGCGCCAGCGGCTTGAGGTCTTCACCGGGATTGGCTGACAGCAAGAATTCGACGCGGTCAATCCCAGTGGGGGTAAAGGTTGGATCGGCAGCGCCGGAGGTGGCTTCCCGCTCGAGGAAGCGGCTGGCAAAGCGGGCCTTGGGCATATCGAGCAGGGTCAGTGTCTGCTCCACAACCGCCGTCAAACGCTCAGCCGCTTCCCGCCGCCTTTCAGAGAGCTCACCGGCCTTCCGCAGATAGCCTTCTCTTAGCTCTTCAAGCTCTTTTGCCAGCCGGTTTTCCCGGAAATCGCCTTCCTCCAGCTGGGCCAGCTGCGCGCGCAGCTCATCCCGTTTTTGCAGCATGGCCGCTACCGACGCCCCGTATTTCTTCCCCAGCCGCTGGAGCAGGGCGAGTCGTTCTTCCACGACGGCGAGGCGCTCGGGCTCAAAGGAGATGCCGTGGGCGTATTGCTGCACGGCATGGGCCAGTTCCTCGAGATGGATGCGGGCCTGTTCGAGCTGGCTGACCAGGGGTCCCTGGGAGGGATCGATCTGCATCAGGGTCGTGAAGTGCCTGGCAACCCCGGCCAACTGTTCGAGGATCGCGCCGCGGCCGCCGTACAGAATCTGGTGGGCGTCGTGGGCGGCTGCGAGCAGGGCGCCCGCATGCTTGAGGCGCTTTTGTTCCTGTTCCAGCGTCACATCTTCATCGGGGGTGAGTCTGGCGGCCTCCAGCTCCTGCAGCTGAAAGCGCATCCATTCCACCTGGGCGGCGTGCTCCCGCTTCAGTCGTTCGAACTGGGCAAGCTGGTCCCGGGTTTCCGACCAGCGCTGAAAGCAGCGACTCACTTCGACACCCAGCGGGAGCAGACCTCCGAAATGATCCAGAGTCGCCAGATGGGTGTCCGGGTCCATGAGTTGCTGATGCTCATGCTGCCCGGATATGGAGAGCAGGCCCCGGGTAATTTGTTGGAGCTGCTGGAGACTCACCTGTTGCTCGTTGACAAAGATCCGATTCCGGCCGCTCCGGCTGATGCTCCGCCTCACCTGAATGGCGGCTTCCGGCTCCAGTTCCTGCCCTGCAAGCCGAGCCCGGAGGCCGGCTTGGTCCGCAAGGGCAAAAGCCGCCTCGACCAGGGCCTCGCTTGCCCCGGTACGGACCATCTCCTGGGAAGCGCGGCTACCCAGCACCAGGTTGACGGCACCCACCAGAATCGATTTTCCGGCGCCGGTTTCTCCCGAGACAATGTTCAACCCCGGAGCAAAGGAGACTTCGAGGTTGCTGATGATGGCAAAGTTGGTGACCAGCAGATCTTTCAACATGTCGCAATCTCTCCTCCATGCGATGAGATCATACTGGAAGCCGCGCGTAAAAAAAATTGGTTTCTGGTAGTATTTCTGTTAAGGTACCGTTCTCTTTTCTTTTGGTCTCCAGATGAGACTTACCAAGCGTTACTTGAGCAAGGTCATGAGGTGGCGGTGGCCCAGGATGGGAAGCAAAGCGGAATTCACCATTCACCAGGATCCGTACGGTTACGCGGTAGCCGGTAAACCATACTGCTTCTTCCAGAACTGGGTCGAACGCCTCATTTCGAAGACCTCGGTACCCGAGGATCAGCAGCGCCTGCTCGAAGACCTGGCAGCTCGGGGCACGATCGTTTATGCCATCAAGTATCGCTCCCAGCTCGATTATGTCAGTCTGAGCCTGCGCCTGCATCAACTGGGGCTGCCGTCGCCAAGCTTCCTCTTTGATCTCCACCCCTATTTGTGGCAACCACGGTGGTATGCTCTCAAGCTTCTCTGCTGCCATCTGTACCAGTTTATCCGGCGGGGGAGCCGGCCGAATGCCTACGAAGGCGGGTATTTCGAAGAAAAAATCCAACGCGGGGACTGTGGCCTGTTTTTCTTGCTGGGGGAGAAAGGGTACTATCGGCGTACGGTATATGTGGGCAATGATCCGCTGGAACATCTGCTCAAGATCCAGGAAAAGCGGGAAGATCCCATTTTCGTGGTCCCCCTGGTGCTGCTCTACAGCCGCCGTCCGGTGCGGGAGCGGCGGGGTGTCATGGAAATCTTCCTTGGCCAGAAAGAGCAACCGGGTCTGATCCGAAAGGCTGTGACTTTCTTTCGAGGATACTCGGATGCGGTGATTGAAGTGGGAGAACCACTGGATCTCAAGGGCGTGATTCCCGAACTGTCCTCGATCTATGCTCAGCGGCGTCAGCAGGTTTTCGAACTGCGCCGCGGCCTGATCGATTCCGTTGACAAGATCAGGAAAGCCATTGTCGGCCCCACCCTGAAGAGCAAGCTCGAATTGAAGGAAATCATCCTGCACCATCCCAGGCTTGAGACTTTCATGCAGCGGCGTTCGCGATCGAGCAACCAGGAAATCTGGAAAGTCCGCATGGAAGCAGACAAGTACCTCGAGGAGATTGCCGCCAACTACAACTACACCCTGGTTCAGGTCGGCGCCAAGATGCTGGACTGGATCTGGAACAATATCTTCGACGGCATCGAAGTGGATAACGGCAGCCTCCAGAAGGTCAAACAGGCGGCCCGTCACCATCGGCTGGTCTATATTCCGTGCCATAAGAGTCATACCGATTATTTAATTATCGCGTCGATCCTATTTCAGAACAAGCTTTCCCTGCCTTGCGTGGCGGCGGGCAAGAACCTGGCTTTCTGGCCCCTGGGACCGTTTTTTCGGCGCGGCGGAGCTTTTTTTATCCGGCGCAGCTTCAAGGGTATGAAGTTTTATGCCGAAGTCTTTTCCCTCTATGTGAAGACCCTGGTGCAGCTGGGCCACAATATTGAATTCTACATCGAAGGCGGACGCAGCCGCACGGGCAAGATGGTCCTGCCCAAGCTCGGGCTGCTCGCTATCCTGATTCAGGCCGTCGAAGAAGGCTTCTGCGACGATCTCTATTTTGTGCCCATTTCCATCTGCTACGACCGGATCCCGGAAGAGGAATCCTACCTGACGGAGATCACGGGCGAAGCCAAGGTTCAGGAGAACCTGGGTCAGTTGGTTCGCGCCCGGCGTGTTTTGAAAAAGCGCTACGGCCGCGTTTACGTCCAATTTGCCGAACCGCTGTCCCTGCAGCACTATCTGGAGCGCTTCGGCGGCGATTTCTCGAAGCTTGCCCCGAAAGACCGGCACGTGCTGTATCGGGATTTGGCCTACCGGATCATCAACAGCATCAACCAGGTTTCCCTGGTGACTCCTCATGCCCTGGCGGCTTCGGCCCTGCTGGCAACTTCACGCCGAGGCGTTTCGGTCGGCGAATTCCAGGACATCTGCCGGATCTTTTATGACTATCTGGTGGATACGGGCGCCCAACTTTCCAAAACCTTGCGTACTTTCGATAGTCTGATTGACGAAACGCTCAAGGACTTCGAACGCAGTAAAATGATCGGGAAGCTCAAGGCCGAGGACGATGATTTGGAAGAAGAAGTCTTCACCGTTGAAGACAATAAAAGGCTGGCGCTGGAATACTACAAGAACAATTTGATCCATTTTCTCATTGCCGCGGCCTATGTCTCCTCTTCCATCCTGGCGCAGCAGACCTTCCGCTTCAGCCGCGTCCAGCTGCTGGAGGATCTTGCTTTCATGAAGGACTTTTTCAAATTCGAATTCGTCTACGACAACGAAATTGCCAACGAAGACCTGGTGGATGGGGTCATCGGGTGTTTTGAAAGGCTGGGCTGGTTGCACCGGATAAACGGCGATGATCAGCCATTTATCCTGGCACACAAGGGACTGAAAGCGGCGACGGCCTTTCAGGGACTGCTCCAGAACTATTTTGAGGGCTACTGGCTGGTTTTGAGGGCCGTTCGCTATCTCCAGAAAAAGCCCTACAGCGAAAAGGACTTTCTCAAGAAGGTGGGGAACCTTGGTCAGAAAGCCCTCAAGCTCGAGTTGATCGAACGTCCGGAAGCAATTTCCACTATCATGTTTGCCAACGCCCTCAAATATTACCTGGAGAAGGGCGTGATCGAGAAAAGAACAGAAGATGAGAAGGGGAAGGAACGGGATCAGGAGTTCTTTGGTGATGCCGGCAACCGGCTGCTGATCCAGCATTACAGCCGGCAAATCAGCCGCTTTCTGCGGTCCTCCCATTTTGCCTTGCAGTAGGGGGTGGGAGCCGGGGTACGCTTGCCGTGACGGTTTCTGATTCAGCGAAGCAGCTGTTCATGTCCCCCTGGGACACCCGGAAAGCGATAAAAAGGACCACGGTTGACAGGCACCCTGCAACCCGCAACTCGTAACTCGCAACTTTTCAAGTAGATGATGATCTCAATTTGGAGGAGGGGCTCAAATGGAAATCAGAATACAACCGGTTGATCCTGCCAGGCGTCACCCCAAGCCAACGGACGAAAGCAAGCTGGTCTTTGGCAGAGTGTTCAGTGATCACATGTTCATGATGGACTGGCGAGCCGGCCAGGGCTGGCTGGACCCGCGCATTGTGCCGTATGAGGACCTTCGGCTCGACCCGGCGGCGATGGTTTTGCATTACGGGCAGGGTATTTTTGAAGGGCTCAAGGCTTACCGCTGGCAAGACGGTACCATCCATCTGTTCCGGCCGGAGAAGAACTGGGTCCGCTTCAATCGCTCTGCCGTCCGCATGTGCATGCCGGAAGTGGAAGTGGCCTTCCAGTTCGAGCTTGTTGAAAAGCTCCTCCGTCTCGACCAGGACTGGGTTCCCCACAGCGTGGGCTCGTCGCTCTATATTCGACCCACCATGATCGCCAGTGAGGCCCACCTCGGGGTCCGGCCTGCCAGTGAGTACCTCTACTATATGATCACCGGCCCGGTAGCCGCCTACTACGCCGAGGGCTTCAATCCGGTCAAGATTTATGTGTCGGATGAATTTGTCCGCGCCGTCCGGGGTGGCGTGGGCGAAGCCAAGACCATGGCCAATTATGCTTCGAGCCTCTTTGCCGCCGAATATGCCAAGAAGCATGGTTTTACCCAGGTGCTGTGGTTGGATGCGGTGGAGCGGCGATTCATCGAAGAAGTGGGGACCATGAACATCTTCTTCCGCATCAAGGATGAACTGATCACGCCCGCCCTGTCCGGCTCGATCCTTCCCGGAGTGACCCGGGATTCCGTTATCCAGTTGGCCCGCCATTGGGGAATTTCCGTTTCCGAACGGGCAATCTCCATTGATGAAGTGATTGCGGCAACCAAATCTGGTGCCATGAAGGAAATTTTCGGCACGGGTACCGCTGCCGTCATTTCACCGGTCGGCGAGATCTCCTTTAAGGACGAAGCCTTCAGAGTTCGGGACGGTTGTGTCGGGGAATGGTCCCAGCGATTCTACGATGAAATTGTGGGCATTCAGTATGGAGAAAAGGAAGATAAGCTCGGCTGGGTTTACCACGTCAAGATATGATCACCCGCGGCATGGGAGAGGAAATTGCCGTTGACAGATTTTGAAAGCATCGGGGGGTTGATTTTTTGCCCTCTTTGGCTAAAGTTATTGCGTGGTTGAGAATGTGTCGCCTTCTCCTAACCCGTCCAAGTCCCGCTCTGATACCCCCTCCGACAGAGCGGGACTTTTTTGCCCATTTTTCAGCAGCGGGCTCGACGGCCCGGCCTTCCTGGAGCTCTCCACCTTATTCCGCGGAGAGATAATCGTTGAGGGCCGCCTCCCAATGCCGCATGAATGCCGTGAAGTACTCTTCCGTATAGCTGTCCACAAATTCTTTTCCCGCATCACTCAAGGCGGTATAGGAGTATGTGACTTCCGCATCGGTGCCCTCTTCCGCGTTTTTGGTGAGCGAGATGTTGATTTTAGCGACCGTGGCCCAGGGAGTAACCTTGATGATCTCGAGGGCATATTGCTCCCGGTCATACCGCGTGATCACCCATACCGCATCCGGGTCGTCATCACCGGTCAGAAAAACACACTCCGTTTCCGCCAGGCCGGACCGGGTATAGACCACCAGCGGGTCCCACCCTTTCACCCACTCCGCCTCACGCACCGGACACAACAGGGCAAAGACCTTCGCAGGATGGGCTCGAATCTTCTGAACGTAGCTCCTGGTCACTCTGAATGGTTCAACCACCTTCATTCGGTAAAGCCTCCTCCCCCGAGAAAAAAGCATTAGTCTCGAAAACCTACTTCATTTTTCGTCCTGGTTCAAAAGGAAACTGAAGGGGCCTTGTTTTGTTTGCCCCGGTGACTTCTGGCGTTGTCGTCCAGAAAATGATTGTCTTTGGGCATCCTTTGAGATAGGAAAAGAGCGTTCAACCATTCGCCCGATCACATTGCGGCAGAATGTTTTAGTGCGTTTTCCCCCGTTAGTGAGGAGGAGAAAATGAGAGGGGCTTTCGCAAGGTGTCCGAGCCAGCGCTTGCACTCCGTAATTCTGTCTTGCTTCATTTGCTCGATTGCTGTGCTGGTATTCGCCCTGCCGCTGTGCGTTACTGCCGGAGAAGCCGTAGATGAGGACACCTCCTCCATGCTCCAGGAGGAGATGATGGTTGGCGATGGCGGGTTTTCCATGTCCCTGCAGCTGCTGGACCCGGAAACATGGGAGCCGCGAAGGACCTTTTTCTTTGGGGATGAAGTTGGCTACCAGGCCAGTCTGAGCATCCCGGCCGCGGCGGAAGGCAAGAAAGCAACGGTCAAGCTCACCGCTACCGTTATGCTTGGCGTCGTGGCCTTGCCCTTTACATCGTCACACGTTTTCACGGGTCCGGTAACCAATCCCACGTACAAAGAGGACGATCTTTACGAACCCAAAGTGTGGCAGGGCAAGTTTGAAATCCCCAGTGACATCCCCGTCTCGCAGGTGACTGCCAACGTCAAGCTGGTTGCCACGATTGCCGAAATCGGCACTTCGACGATTTCCCAGAAGATTACGCTCAAGACCAGGCAGAAGCTGTCCAAGCCCGTTTTGACATCCCCATCGGAAGGGCAAAGCTTCTGGGGATGGAGTTGCGCAGCCTCTTCCTATTCCGCCTACTGGTCCTTCAATTGGGAAGAAGTCCCGGGAGCCACCAAATACGAGATTTCGATTCACAACAAGACCGACAACACCATCATCACCTACGAAACCGAGAAGAAATATTACGGGGGAACCAGTCCCTGCAAGCTCTCCAAACCCCAGGAATGGGCATGGAAGGTGAGGGCCGGCAATCAAAACTGTTGGTCCGCCTGGTCTGGGGAGAGAAGCTTTACGATCACGGGAAACTGATAACCGATTCCATAGAATTGCCCACGTGTCCCAATGAGTGCTTCCCGCCGCCCCGGTTCATCCACCTCTCGTGCGCTTTGCCAACTCTGTCAGGGAACAGTGGAAGAGGCCGTCTTGCCGGCCCGTTATTCCAGTTGAATCCGAATGCGCTCTCCCGGCTGCATCTTGAGGCC
>CAZDKX010000156.1:0-11359 GCA_964505935.1 uncultured Syntrophobacteraceae bacterium | reverse complement strand
TGCCCTGGAGGTCGACCTGATGCCGGCCGAGGCGTATACCCAGGAAGCAAGCGCCTCGGGGCGGGTGGCGACGCTGCTGACCTTCAGCATCTTCGCTAACAAACCACAGACGATCCATGTGCCCGGTGTCTATGAAGAGCTGCTGCAGCTCGTCTACCGCAGCCTCGGCCACGAAAACCGGTTCGTGCCTGCCACCGGGGATCTGCCCGCCGGGACGAAGACCCACGTGGCGGTCGAGGTTTTTGACTACGCCGGGGTGGCTCGTTTTGCGGTGCATGAAGCGGGCGCGGACTTTGCCTCGGTTTTCGACGAACAGGAACAGGCGGCCCGCCACCGGGGACCCGTCGTCCACCAAGTGTGGCTGAAGCTTTCCTGGCCGTGGGTGGGGCGCGTGGTGGAGCTGCTACGCTCCCGCGGGTATTTCGTCGGGGGCGTCCTGCCCCGCTGGTTCGACGTGGACGGCCTGCTCATGCAAAAGGTTTTCGGCCTGCCCCACTGGGACGGCATTCACCTTTTCACTGACAAGGCAGTCCGGATCCTCGAGATGGTCAAGGCGGATTGGGAGGAAGTGCAGGGCCGCTCCTGAAGGTAATAGACATCATGGCGGCATGCGCTCTTTCAGCCACATGGCGCATTGCGCTGACACCGAGGCCCCGATGGCAGAGCCCAGGAAATTGTTCACTTTTGAGTTCGTCTCCCTTTGCTTCGTGTCTTTTTTCGCCTTCTGCAACATGGCCGTATTCTTCAGTTTCTATGACTACCTGGCCAAGCTGGGGATTCCCGTGGAGTGGCGGGGGCTGCTGCTGGGCCTTGAGCCCATGAGCGCCTTCGCCCTGCGGCTGGCCATCATCCCGCTGCTGCACCTGGGGAATGCAGTCCGGGTGATGATGCTGGCCCTGGTCATGCTGGTGGCGGCCCTGTGCTCGTATCTCTGGGTATTGACGATCCCCGGTCTCATCCTGCTGCGGATTTTCCATGGCGCGGCCTTTGTGCTCCTGGTCTCGGCCAGCATGTCCCTGCTGGTCCATCTCATACCCCGTGACCGGAGCGCCCAAGGCTTCGGCATCATGAGCGTCACCGTGCTGGTCCCGTACGCCGTCATGCCCCTCGTGACGGACCTCCTGCTGCCCATGCTGCCCAGTGAGGCGTACCTTTACGCGGGGGTCACGGTCATGGCCCTGCCCGCCTTGATCCTCCTGGAAGTCTTGAGGAGGCGGGTGGCGAAGCAGGCCGCCGGCATGGCCGGCACGCTCATGCAGCGTCCCAGTCTGGCCGAACTGCGGCAAAACCTTCGGCAAATGCCGATTGCCCTCCTGCTCGGCATCAACCTGCTGGTGTACCTCGCCTACGCCACGGTCTTCTTCTTCATGAAGAGCTTTGCCGTGGCTGCTCAATTGGGGCATGGCGGCACGTTCTTTACCATCGCGACGCTGGTGATGATCGCCGTTCGCGTGCTGAGCGGCACGCTTTTCGACAGGGTCGACAAGGTCCGAATGCTCCAGGTCTTCACTTTTCAACTCATCCTGTGCTTTGTTGCGTTCGGCTTCATTCGCTCCGCAACCCTCTACCACCTCCTGGCGGGCTACTACGGTCTTTGCATCGGCGTCACGCTGCCGCTCCTCAATGCGTCCGTCTTCCTCGCTTCTCCCGAGCACTTGCGCGGCCTGAACACCAACCTCGCTCTTTTTACCATGGACGCCGCATTCTTCCTCAGTCCCAATGTGGGCGGGATGTTTTTGGCGGCCGGCTTCTCCTTCGGTACGCTTTTCGACCTCTGCGGCGGGTTGCTGGCGCTGAGCCTGGTTCTGCTTCTCGTCCTGAGGCGGCGGATGGGGTGAAAAGGGGAAGTGCTCACGACCGAACACATTGACTTAGGCAACGCCCGGACGAGCACGGAGACAAAGGCAGACTCGACGGAATAGAAAGCGGCCGTTGAAACGAAACTCACGCCCATCCTCCGCGAGGCGGTAAGTGGGTCGGTGGAAGACCTTTACCCTCTTCACGCCGACCTGCGGCAAGCTCCTGCTGCAACAGATGGCATGCCTTTTGCTTTAGAAACCTCCAACCCATGAGAACGCGCCGGCAGAAAAGAGGTGGGCCACCCTGTCCAGGTTACATTTCTGTTTCTCACTTGCTGCCAGAACGACAAAGACTGGAACGGAAGAACATCTTCATCTATGCTCTGAGGTCCGGTCTGGACAGCATCAAAAGCAGGGGAACGAAGCCGGCGCAAGGGGTTACCCCCTATGCGGCAGGTTGCTGCAAGAGACGAGAGGGGGCCTCATGCCGGCCTGATGATTCACATATGTCTGGAAACATGCTTTGGGACAACCCCTGAGGGAGGAGATGGATGATTCGCGCACCAAGAGTTTCGCTGCTGTTTTCGTTGTTCCTTTTGTTGGGAGTACCGTCATCTGCGCTGGCAACCACCACCTACCTTGACCACGGGCATGGCGGACTGAACCTGGGCGAGGTGCTTCCCATCTACAGCGGGATACCCTTTGTGGGGATGCTCCTCTCCATTGCCCTGTTGCCCCTCTTCACCCCAAGGTTCTGGCACCACCACTTCGGCAAGGTCGCAGCCTTCTGGGCACTGGTGACTGCCATTCCCATGGTGGCCGCCTACGGTGGACCGGCAGGCTTTCAGATCTATCACGTCCTGATTGCGGATTACGTACCCTTCATCATTTTGCTGTGGGCGCTTTTTGCGGTCTCGGGCGGCATCCTCCTGCGGGGGACGCTCCGGGGAACGCCGGTGGTAAACAGCGTCATGCTTCTTATCGGGACCGCCCTGGCCTCGTGGATGGGCACCACCGGGGCGGCAATGCTGATGATCAGGCCGTTTCTGCGGGCCAACAATTTCCGGAAGAACCGCAGCTTCATGGTGGTCTTTTTTATCTTCCTGGTAGCCAACATCGGCGGCTCCCTGACCCCCCTCGGAGATCCGCCGCTGTTTCTGGGCTTCCTGCATGGTGTCCCCTTCACCTGGACCTTCAACCTCCTTCCGGAGATGTTGGTGGTGGTTGCGATCGTACTGGCGATTTATTTTTTCATGGACTGGTATATGTACAAAAAGGAGGGGGTGACCCCACCCGTCGAGGAAGGCGTCAGCGAACCTCTGCGCCTGGACGGGTCCCTCAATTTTCTGTTTCTGGCCGGAATTGTCGGGGCAGTCCTGATGAGCGGCCTGGTTGACTGGGGTTCCATCAGCATCCTTGGTGCCCACCGGGCCGTCGCGGACCTGGTTCGGGACGGCCTCCTGATCCTCATGGGCCTCCTGTCGCTCGCGACTACGGCCACGAAGGTCCGGGACGACAACGATTTCACCTGGGCCCCCATCTTGGAGGTCGCCTACCTCTTCGCGGGGATTTTTGTCAGCATGGTGCCGTGTCTCCTGATCCTCAAGGCGGGCTCGAAGGGCGCGGCGGACTTCCTTATCGAGGCCGTAACGGAGCCGGCCCACTTTTTCTGGGCTTCGGGCATCCTTTCGAGCTTCCTTGACAATGCCCCGACCTACCTCACCTTCGCCAGTACCGCCCTGGGCAGATTCTATCCCGGCATGCCGGAATCCCTGGCGGTGCCGCAGCTCATTGCCGAAAACGCCATCTACCTCAAAGCCATCTCCTGCGGGGCGGTCTTCATGGGGGCCAACACTTACATCGGCAATGCGCCCAACTTCATGGTAAGGTCCATCGCCGAGGAAGCGGGGACGCCGATGCCGAGCTTCTTCGGGTACATGTTCAAGTACTCGATCCCCATATTGTGCACCACCTTTGTCCTGGTCACCTTTATCTTCTTCTAGGAGGGAGGGCATTTCCGTGAGTATCAAGAAGATTCTCTTTGCCACCAAATTCGACGAAATGAACCTCGAGGCGCTCAAATCCCTCCTCGATCTCAAGGCGGCCGGGCTGGAGGAAATCGTTCTGACCTTCGTTATCCCGCGCGATTCGGTGGCTTTTGTGCCGTTTGGGGGCTATCAGAAGGAGGAAGCCGAACGATTGCGGCTGGAGGCCGGTATTCGCTTCGAAGATTGGCGGGATGATGTCGTCAGGGCGGGGGTGGGCGCAAAGGTCGTCATTGAGGTGGGGGATCCCGTACCGGAGATCATGAAGCTGGCGGAAGCCGAGCAGGTGGACTTGATCGTGTGCGGCGGCACCCGAAGGACGGGTATCGAAAAGATCTTCGCGGGCTCGCGCACGCTTGACTTGTTGAGGCGGACCAGGACGATCCCCGTCTTCGTCAGCAAGCACATGGTCGTCTGCGATCCGGAGGGCGAGTGCCTCAAACGTCTCAATGAACATCCTTTCCACCGGCCCTTGTTTGCCGCCGACTGGTCCGAGCCTTCGGAGCATGCTTTGCAGTTCCTTGGGTCACTGCCGGGGTTGGTGCGCACGGTGGACCTGGTCCATGTCGAGGAGATCCAGATCTCCAAGGAGTGGGAACCCTCGGAGTGGCGCCGGATTGAGGCGGAAAGCAGGGATCGTTTGCATCGGTTTTGCGCAACCCTGGGGCAGGGGGGGATTGCATGCGAACCGCACCTGGCGGCGGGGGAAAAGGTTGCGGAAATTCTGCGGCTGAGCGGCGAACTCAACTCCACTATGATCATCCTGGGCACGACCGCGAAAGACCGGCTCCACGCCTTTTTTCAGGGCAGCCTCTCCCAGGAGGTGGCGGAAGCTTCCGATCTGCCAACCCTTTTGATCCCGTGATGGCGAGACTGATGCTCAATTGCATTAATCATTGAGTTTGTTGGGCCACCCTTTTCTTTCTCGTCATTCCGGCATGCTTCTGGCCGGAATCCAGGGCCTGGCATACTCACTGGACCCCGGCCAAAGCTTGTCCCCGCAGGCTATAGGCGGGGAACCTGCCGGGGTGACGTTGTGGATATTTGGTAGACTTATGCAATGAAGCACCAGGATCAGGCGGCGTCCCACCTTTTCGACGAAGGCGAAGCCTTCAGACAGAGCGGTTCCCAGGCTGGAGCTTGAGAACCAGTGCAATCAGCCGATAAGTCCAGCGCTTAGTACCGTGCCCCACAAATAAGTGCCCATTATGCGGCTGATGTGTAGGGTGGGTAGAGGCGCGGCTTCTTGCGCCGAAACCCACCGATGAGTCATGCTGGGTCCCCCTCCGCTGCACCCAACCCAAAGCTGCCACCCTCTGACATCCACGGGCGAGACGCCCATGCCACAAATAATGGTCACTATATTCTGTGGCGCGGTACTGAGTTGGAATTCCAGGCAGGCTCCCTAGTAATTCGCTTCAAGCAGCCGGATGACGTTCTCTTCGGTAACGTCCCGGGGGTTGTTGCTGATCAGCCTGACCGCGCCCACCGTCGCCTTGGCGATGGCCGGGAATTCTTCCTGCGGCACGCCGTAGGTGCTCAGCTTGTAGGAGATTCCGACGTCGTCCAGGAGGTCCTGCACGACCAGCACCGCCAGCCTGGCTGCTTCCATCTCGGAGATCCCGCTGGTGTCTTCTCCAAAGGCCTCCGCAATGCGTACAAATTTCTCCGGAACGGCCATGAGGTTGTAATCCATCACCCAGGGGCAGATGAAGGCGGTCAGCAGGCCGTGTGGCAGATGATAGCGGCCGCCGATCGCCAGCGCCAGGGCATGATCCAGGCCGTTTTGGGTATTCGAAAACGCCATCCCCGCCAGGCAGCTGGCGTAAAGCATGTTTTCGCGGGCGTTTCGGTTGCTGCCGTTGGCATAGGCTTTCCGCAGGTTCGAGGCGATCATGCGGATGGCCTGAAGATTCAGGGTATCGGTAAAGACGGTGGCCCGCCTGCCGGTGTAGGATTCCATGGCATGGACCAGAGCGTCCATGCCGGTCATGGCGGTGATGCGGGCCGGCAGTCCCAGCGTCAGTTCGGGATCGAGCATGACCACCCGGGCGTACAGATGCTCGCTCACGATTCCCTTTTTCACGTTGTTTTCCGTGTCGGAAAGCACCGCGATGGAAGTCACCTCACTCCCCGTGCCCGCCGTGGTGGGCATGAGGATGAGAGGCACACCCGGGCTCGGCACGAGCTCCATCCCAAAGTAACTGTCGATCTGACCACCGTTGGTCAGCATGACGGAAGTGACTTTGGAGATGTCGAGCGAACTGCCCCCGCCAACCCCGACAATCAGATTGGGCTGAAAGGTCTTGGCCGCTTCCAGACTCGCCGCGACCACCTCGACCCTGGGGTCGGACTCTACCTCCGCAAAGGCACCGCACGTGAATCCGGCGTTTTCAACCACCTGCCTTGCCGCATCCAGGATGCCGGCCCCCTTGATTCCGGGGTCCGTAATGATCAGTACCCTGCTGCCTCCCAGGCGCTTGATCTCGCCACCCAGGTCTTGAAGAGCACCGAAGCCATGCACAATTCGGCGAACTGCATTGAAAGATGGAAACATCTTACCGCTCCCGCTCGATAGGGTTTGCCTTGCCGACCTTTCCTGCCGCCGTCTCCTCCCCCCCAACCCCTCCCGTCAAGGGAGGGGAGTTTCGACGGAGTTCCTCCATGGCGTCTGCTGCCAAAACCCGTTTCGTCTTCTTCGGCCACTGACCAAGATCCGTCCTGCAATCCGGTGCAGCCCCCCTGACTATAAGTGGCTGATCTGCTCCAAAGCAAATGACTTTTACTCATTGCTTCCATAATCATTTGTAATAGCTGAAACATTTTGCTGAGGCCGCACCGGCCGAGGTGATCCCAGGCAGGTCCCTTCGCGGGTGAGGCGGTGTGGCTCTTGCCGCGGCGGGTTTTCAACGGCCTGGTCTTGGCCGTTGTTGCCCCCCTCGGAGCGAACGGCATTCAGCACAACGTCCCGGTAAAAACCGGCGCAGGGATGACTTCTTGTCATGGATACCATGAGAAATATTAAATTGACTTAAACTGTAAACAATAAAGAATTATACTCGTGACTTACGCATCATCCCCGTTTACTATTGAGTTAGTCTGCGGTTTTGGGTGGAAACCGCTCAGGGCAGATGCGAACCCACCTGTCGCCGTTGTCCCGGAAATATGGTGCGATATTTGCTTCAAGAGAAGCGAGGGAACCACGGTTACGGCCGGCTTTGGGCGGCAGTATTGCTCATTCGACAGAGGGACAATGAGGGGCCGGGAATTGTGCTATGGGGAATGGCATTTCCAAATTGCTTTTTGACCGCCGAGACTACGACCTGCTGAGCATCGTCAACGACGTGCTCAATCGGAACAAATCCCTGGGCTATCTGAGGAGTCTTCTCTATCCCTACATGCACCCGCGCGGCATCAAGGAGATGGCGGCCTCGCGCGGGCTGCGCATGGCTTACGCCTCGGTCCGCTTGATGGAATCCCTCGAGCTGGGGAAAGTCGACGACCGCCTCACCGCCTTGCGCTGCCTCCGCGATGAAGTGATGCACAGCGGTGACAGCCCCATGCCGAACAACACCGCTCGCGTGCTCCTGGTGATCATGAAGGAGCTGGTGCGGACGAGAGACAACAACTGGCGCCAATTGCAGCTGGCCCATGATTTTCGCACCGCCGCAACCGGCAAGCCTCGCGCCATTCGTGCCATCCTGCATCGCTATCATCTCCTGGAGATGCCGGAAGAGTGGAACCAGGTAACTTTTGACGATCATGTCCATGACGTCAACACCAAAGGGCGCAAATCTCCTTCTCATTTGATCATGGACGCCTGGATCAAGGGCATTCGCAAACTGACGGTCATCTACTACAATCATGTGGGGGCCAAGGCCCTCGAGGAGCTCCTGGAAGCAGCGGAAATCATGGGCATCGACGTCCGCATCGGAGTGGAATCCTCAGCCCGCTTCCGCGGCCGCTACGTGCAGTTGATCTGGGTACCGAGAGGGTTTTCCGACGCGCATGATTTTCTCGCCTTTCTTTCGGACCCGCTCGTTGACGCTTTCATGAATGAAGGCCGAAAGGTTTCCGAGTATCAACAACGATACGTCCATGCCGTACTGCGGGAATTTAACGAGAAGCACCGGCTGGAGATCAACCGGACCTTCGACGTGGCGCTCGCTCCCATCGATCAAAG
This sequence comes from uncultured Syntrophobacteraceae bacterium, assembly GCA_964505935.1. Taxonomy (GTDB): domain Bacteria; phylum Desulfobacterota; class Syntrophobacteria; order Syntrophobacterales; family Syntrophobacteraceae; genus JADGQM01. The sequence continues at coordinate 3,332 of CAZDKX010000156.1, read as the reverse complement.
CGAATTCCTGGCTTTTGTCGGCGCGGGCCAGGCCTCGATTCTGCACCTGGCCCAACTCATCCACAGCCACGTAACAGCCGCCATGCAGTCCCGCATGGTGGAGCTCAGAGAACGTTATCCGAATGCAGCCCCCGATGAACGCGAGCGTATTGCCAAGCTGGTCGAAGAGATGAAAGACCTCGATTCCGAGCAGATCGTCGAACGATTCCTGCGCCCAGCGCAAAATCCCGGGATTCCCGATCCCCATATTCCGCGGGACGATGGCGACGTCCCCGATTTGCTCAAACTCTCACCCTCTGAGCTGGTGGATCGCTTGAGCCACCTCCATTCCGGGTACCGCATCACGCTGAATCTGAGCAATCTCAAACCGGAAGACGTGATCGAACTGCTCTACGATTGCCAGGGGGCTATCAGCCATCTCGAGATTTTCAACCTCAAGGACTTTACCACGGGCAAGGCGCCGGACTATCAGGAGATCAACGACCTTCAACAGAGCCTCAACGCCGGCAATATCATTGCCTTGAAGAAATTCCTTCGCGGTATCATGCAACGGGTGGAAGCCGGTGACGATCCCGACAAGGCCGACAGAGTTCGGAAACTCCGGGAGATCCTCTGCAACCTTCCGCAGCTGGAGAAATTCTATAAACATGCCCCGCTGAAGCCGCGGATCGGCAGTGATTCTACGGGGCGGTCCCGCCGCCTCCACGGCATGGGATTGGCGCTGTGGGAAACCTTGCCGGGCAGGGCCCAGCGGCAGATCAATCACTGGGGATCCAACCGCCGCTTTAAAATCCCCGTATGGATGGAGGCTTATCTGCGCCTGACCCATATCCCCCAGGAAGACGGCGAAGGCCTCTCCGGCCGCTTTGGCCGCTGGCTGCGCATGATCCCCGGTTTGCGGCAGATGGGCTTCCGCACGGAAGAAGATTGGGTTGTCCAGGAGGCCGCCACCCGCATCGTGGAGCAAGGCAACGTTGTGTTGTTGGGCGGCATTCGGGAGGAGGATGCTGGCGAGTTCAGCCTCGAGGAGCCCAAGCCCGAGGCTCCCAGAGTACCGGTTTCCTGGAGGTATCTGAACGGTACCCTCAAGAATACCTTAAAAGTCCTGATTGGCTTCATCCCGGCTTTTGCCACGTTCTATCTGACCAAGGATTGGTGGCTGCTGGCCTACTGTGGAGCCTTTATCTGGTTTGGTATCACCGGCTTGCGCAATATTTTGCAATCCGTCCTGGGGGCGGGAGGCATTCGGCGCTCGCCGCTGGTCAAGTGGGACAGCTATGTCAGCTGGGACCGCCTGGCCGACTCCCTGCTCTACACGGGATTCTCCGTGCCGCTGCTCGACTACCTCGTCAAGACCGTAATCCTCGATCGCTCCTTCGACATCAACACCACGACGAATCCGATCCTCCTTTACACTTTCATGGCGGCAGCCAACGGTCTCTATATCTGCAGTCACAATCTCTGGCGCGGGTTGCCACGAGGGGCCGTCATCGGCAACCTGTTTCGCAGTATTCTTTCCATTCCTCTTGCCATTGGCTTCAGCGCCGCCATCGGCAGCGTCCTGTCAAGTTTCGAGGTGGCCGACGTCAACGGCGTGCTGCAACGATGGGCGGCGATCATTTCCAAGGCGGCCTCGGATTTCGTGGCCGGCTTCATCGAAGGGTTGGCCGACTGCTACCGTAATATCGCCCAGCGCACCCGGGACTATACCGCGAAGCTTGCCCAACTGTTCGAAGCCTATGTGCAACTCGAGTTGATCTTTCCCGAAGCCGACGTCCTCAAGATGCTCGATTCCCCCAAAAACCTCCTGCGCAAAGTGGGTACGGAGGCCCGAGACCTGGAAAAGATCATCATCATCAACGGCCTGGATCTCCTCTACTTCTGGATGTACCAGCCGCGCGCCCGCAGCGTGCTCTGTTCGCTCATGCGCGACATGTCGGAAGAGGAGCGGCAAATCCTGGTCCGCTCGCAGTCCGTCCTTCAGCGTAAGCGCGAGGTGAGTCAGCTGTTCGTAAACGGTATCGTGGGGAAGAAATTCGCACGCGCCCTCTCCTTTTACCTCAATCGTTCGGATGAGTACCTGGAGGCGATCGAAGCAATTGCCTACCACGAATGCGCGTCAAATTCCCGATACCTCTGGCCGATAAGGCGGAGATTGGAGACTCGAAAAGCCAAACTGGAGAACGGCAATTGGCGGCTGGAAACCGGAAACCGGAAATTCGAAAGCCACGATTTGAGGTTCGATGCCGGCGACAGGAAACCGGAAACCGTTGCGAGGCATGGATGAAGATACCGGTGAATGAATGGCAGACCAGGTCCTGGCGGGTGTTTCCCGGCGGCTCCCTGGGCGAATACAACCTGCCCCGGGAACTGGCCGTCGTCCTCGCCCGAGGGCAGGGCGCCCGCGTCTACGATACGACGGGACGGGAGTACGTCGATTTTACCATGGGATGGGGCTCGGCCATCCTGGGGCACGCCCATCCTAAAATCCTTGAGGCCGTCGAACGGCAGGCGCGGCTGGGGTCGAACTTTTCCTATGTTTCGGAACCCGCTTTGCGGCTGGCCGAAGAACTGGTGCGCGCCGTGGCCTGCGCCGAAAAGGTCCGCTTCTGTGCTTCGGGAACCGAGGCTACCATGTATGCGGTGCGCTTCGCCCGGGCGTTCAAGAAGCGCGACAAGATCATCAAATTTGAAGGCGCCTACCACGGAGGGAATGAATTCGGGGCCATCAGTCTCTTTCCCCAACACCTCGTGGATTTTCCCACCGCGAATCCAACCTCGGCCGGGGTAACCCGGGCGGTCTGCCAGGAGGTGCTGGTCGCCCCCTACAACGACCTCGAAACCACCCGCCGCATCCTGGAGAAACATGCCTCGGAGCTTGCAGCAGTCATTGTGGAACCGCTGCATCGCTGCACCACGCCCTTACCCGGCTTTTTGGAAGGCCTTCGCGACCTGACTCGCAAGCATGATATCCTGCTGGTTTTTGACGAGTGTGTGACCGGCTTTCGCCTGGCCTACGGGGGAGCGCAGGAATACTACGGGGTCGTTCCGGACCTTGCCGCCCTGGGCAAGGCGCTCGGCGGCGGCTATCCCATCGGCGCTGTTGTCGGTCGGGCCGATATCCTGGATTTATGCAACGAAGCCGACCTGGGCGGGGAACAGTACGTCTGGTTTGCCAGTACCCTGGGTGGAAACCCTGTGACTGCGGCGGCGGCCCTGGCCACCCTGGGAGAACTGCAACAGCCTGACGCTTATGAGCGGCTGTTTGCCCTTGGAGCCATGCTGCGGGATGGCTTCCGCGCGCTGCTCAAGGAGCTGGGCATCACCGCCCA
>CAZDKX010000155.1:0-11365 GCA_964505935.1 uncultured Syntrophobacteraceae bacterium | reverse complement strand
TTCCGTGGGAGCGGCTTTCCTGCCGCGAGCAACGCTCCCATCGCGGCTGGGAAGCCGCTCCCACGTGGTCTCATGAGTCGAGAAGGTTTTGACCAATGATAGAATTCAACCTCTGCAAATATAACACAGGTTGCGCAGCATCCTTGGTGAATTGTTAGCACATACCGGTGCTGTTCCGTTTTTCTTGCTTTGACGAGACAAGGAGGACCATGGTGGATAAGGTTTTGAGGATTGACATGGGAGCTGAGGGCGGGCCAAGATTGACCGAAGAACCCCTGGGAGAGTATCAAGGGTTGGGAGGCAGGGCTTTGACCTCCGCCGTCGTTGCGAAGGAAGTTCCCCCTCTCTGCCATCCCCTGGGAGCCGACAACAAACTGGTGATCGCTCCGGGAATGCTGAGTGGAACGGCGGCATCGATGTCCGGGCGTCTCTCCGTTGGGACCAAGAGCCCCCTCACCGGCGGCATCAAGGAAGCCAACGCCGGTGGGCAGGGGGCTCAGGTGCTGGCACGGCTGGGCTACGCCGCCATCATTCTTGAAGGAAAACCGCTAAAGGATGATCTCTACCGCCTTTACATCAACAAGGATGGGGCCAAAATCACAGTGGACAACAGCCTGAAGCTGCTCCCCAATTATGAACTGGTGCAGCGCATGGTCTACCAGTATGGCCGCAAGATCACTTGCATCTCCATCGGCCCGGCGGGGGAGATGAAAATGGCCGCGGCCTCCATTGCGGTGACCGATATGGAACTGCGGCCCACCCGCCACGCAGACCGCGGTGGAGTGGGGGCGGTCATGGGGGCGAAACGGGTCAAGGCCATTGTCCTCGATGATACCGGCATGGATATGCGCTCCCCCAAAGACCCGGCGAAGTTCGAAGAGGCGAACCGAAGATTCATCGAAGGGCTCAAGAAGCATCCCGTTACCGGCCAGGAACTCCCCACCTACGGCACCAACGTCCTCACCAATATCCTCTGTGAAGCGGGCGGCTACCCGACCCGCAACTTCAAGGAAGGCCGCTTCGAAGACGCTCACAAGATCAGCGGGGAAACCCAGGCCGAAACCGAAAACCAGCGCGGCGGGGCCGGTTCGGCCACTCACGGCTGCCATCGAGGCTGCGTCATCCGCTGTTCCGGGACGTATTACGACAAGGATGGCAAATACCTCACCAAACAGCCCGAATACGAAACCGTCTGGGCCCACGGCGGCCATTGCGGCATCTCGGATCTGGACGCCATCGCCACCCTTGATTTCCTGGACGACAACTACGGGCTGGACTCCATCGAGATGGGCGTAACCATCGGCGTGGCCATGGAGGCCGGGGTGATCAAGTTCGGTGATGCCGAAGGGGCCATCAACCTGGTGAAGGAAGTCGGCCAAGGGACGCCCCTCGGGCGCATTCTCGGGGCCGGGGCGGCGGTCACGGGCAAGGTTTTCGGGGTTGAGCGGGTACCGGTAGTCAAGGGGCAAGCCCTTCCAGCTTACGACCCGCGGGCGGTGCAGGGCATCGGGGTGACCTACGCCACCAGCCCCATGGGCGCCGATCACACCGCCGGGTACGCCGTGGCCACCAACATCCTCAAGGTGGGAGGGTTCGTCGATCCCTTGAAGCCGGAAGGTCAGATCCAGCTCTCACGCGACCTCCAGATCACCACGGCAGCGGTCGACGCAACCGGGATGTGCCTGTTTATCGCCTTTGCCCTGCTGGACCAGCCGGAGACCTTCCAGGCCCTCCTCGATCTGCTCAATTCCTTTTATGGACTCAACCTCACCAGTGACGATGTGGTCGCCCTGGGCAAGAAGGTCCTGAGCACCGAGCGCGATTTCAATGCCCGCGCCGGGTTTACGGCTCAGCAAGACCGCCTGCCCGAGTTCTTCAAGAAGGAGCCGGTCGGTCCCCACAATATCACCTTCAACGTCAAGGACGAAGATCTCGACCGGGTTTTTGACTGGTGAGCCGGTCAGGGGATGAACTGCCACGTATCAGGTCAAAGCGATCTTTCGTGGCTGCCCCCAGGTCATCAGGGTAGGTCCTATGAGAAGAGAGGCAGGTCTTCTGCCGCTCTTCTCATTTTGAAATATACTCGTTAAGGTTGAATCATTGGGTCTCTCAAGACCGTATCATCGAAAGGGAACATGTGGGAGCGGCTTTCAGCCGCGAGCGAACGTCCATCGAGGCTGAAAGCCGCTCCCACCAAAACGCAGGTTTCTTTCCTAAATGAGTATAGCTTCTCCTTCCTGTCCTCGCTGTGCCCTTGCCCATCTTTTCCGGGAGGAGGGGAGGTGCTTTCGGAGTCGAATCGCTCCCCGATGGCAGGCCGGAGCGCTCCCGGGAGACAGGAGCACGGGCTAGAGCTCCGGGGCAAAAGGCGGTACGAGACATACGATCACCAGGGGTTCCTCCCCTGTGTTCTTCAGTCCGTGCTTCCTATCGGCGGGGACGAAAACCACATCTCCCGGGCCGAAATCAACCCATTCCTCCCCTTGGAAAACAGAGCCCTTTCCGGAGTGCACGAACTGCTCATGCTCCCAGGGATGCTGGTGGGGTGGGACAATCCCCCCGGGCGCAAGTTCGATCACGCGCATGCAGAAGTTGTCGGCGCCATCCGCTTTTCCGATGACCACCCGCCCCGTCACCCCCTCAGCAGGACCCGCAAACGCTCTCGGTTCAACCTTCGAATAATGCAGAATCTTCATCTTGCTCTCCTTGTAGCATGTTTCCCGGTGTCAACGAGCTGATTGCCCACTTATGGTCTCCCAAAAGAAAGATGATTATCAGAAATCCACGGCAAAGGAAATGGCACAGTTCAAAATCGAGTTGACAAATCAGCACGTTAATAAGTATATAGGTTTTTTGTGTTTGCGAAGCCACTCCAGGACATACGGCGAATCGTGATTCGTGGCGTTTATCTTCGTGCGGTTTCGTGGGTAAAACAGTTCACAGGAGGTATCAGACTTTGGCAAATCACAAGTCAGCGATAAAACGGGCGAAACAGAACGAAGTGCGCCGCATCCGGAACCGTTCTCGAAGGACCCGCATGAAGCATGCCATCAGGAGCCTTGAAGAAGCCCTCGCGTCGCGCAACGTCGAGGAAGCGCAGAGCCGTCTGAAGGAGGCCATCTCGGTCATCGACAGAACCGCTTCCAAGGGCGTCATCCACAAGAATCACGCCTCGCGCAGGATTTCGCGCCTGACTCAAAAGGTCAATGCCCTGGCCTAGTCTGCCGGCCTGCTCGGAAGGCCGTTCCATCGCGATCAGGTCTTCGTCTGGCAGAGTTTGAGCACCAGCGCTTCGAGGAGCAGTTGCGGAGAGGTGCCGGTGCTTTTGATGGCCAGGTCGGTGTCGCGGATGATGCCGTGAATCCGGTAGAGCTCCGCTTCGGAGAAGGACTCGGCCTGCTGCGCGTAGCTGTTGACCAGTCCGTAAGAAAGACCAAGTTTCTTCGCCAATTCCACCGTCGGCAGGCGACGTGCGGCCCCGTCTTTGGCCTGCCACAGGAGGCGGACCTGGCGGGCCAGCAACCCCAAGATGCCCAGCGGGTGTTCGCCGGCAAGGAGCAGGTTTCTGAGAGAAGCGATGGCCTGCCGGCTCTGACCCTGCCCCACATATCGCATCAACTCAAAGACGGTAAAGGCGCGCTGCGTGACAACAGCCTCCTTTACATCCCCCAGTTCGATCTTTTCCCGATCCCCCACATAGGCCGCGAGCTTCTCCAACTCACTTTGAAGACGGAAGAGATCCACCCCCAGTTGTTCCACCAGGCAAGCAACAGCCTGCGGTGAGAGCACCTTCTGCAACCGTCTTGCTCTTTCCTGCAGCCACCGGGGCGCTTCTCTTTCGGCAAGGCCATGGAACTGCACCAGGCTATCCCGGGCTTCCGCCTCGGCCTGGAGCTTCTCCAGCCCCTTCCTGGAGGCGCTGCTGAGCACCAGACAAGCCGACGGATAAGGATTGGCCATATAGGAGGCGACCGCCTTGAGCTGCTCTTTCGGCCATACCTCGATATTCTGGACCATCACCAGGCGCTTCTTCCCGAACATGGGCAGGGCGCTCAAACGCCCCAGCACCTCCGGAGCCGAATGCTCCCTGGCGAGCAGCCGCTCTCCGTTCATCGGGCGCGCCCTGGCCGGCACCACCTGTTCCAGGAGGTGGCGCCAGGCTTCTTCCTTCAGAAGCTCCCCGTCACCGAGAAACAGATAGACGGGGTCAATGGCGCCACGATCAATCCGCTGGGTGAATTCTTCCGGGACCACGCTAGAAATTACTCAGAAAGCGGTCATGAATCCGAACCGACATTTCCTGCGCCAGGAACTCGAGGGTTTCTCGTCGGGTATCAAAGCTGACAGTCGGGTTCACATTCTGAAGCATCACCTGGTAGTAGGTGAACTGAGGGTCCTGCCACAGCACTTTGCCGTCCCGCGTGTCCACGCAGCGGATTTCGAGGGTCACGTAGAGACGGGTCTGGATGGTATCTTCCGCCTCCCGATGAGCGACGGCCGACGTCGAGATATTGGTGATACGCCCCCGAAAAACCGCTTCCGCCTGCTCAAGGGAAACCACCTGGAGCGCGCCCCTGGTGATGAACTCCCGTCGCAGCGCACCCGCAAAAATCCCTCCCAGATCGGGTTCCGAGGTCCTGTTCTCGAAAACGGGGATTGCGATATAACGCAAGCCGGGGCGAGGTCCCGGCCCCTCTCCCGAAAAATGGTAACCGCAGGAGACGGGCCAAAAGAGCAAGATCAGCAGGAGGATGACAAAACTTCGGCGTTTCATTTTTTTCAGTTTCTTACACCACGACGTTGACCAGCTGACCCGGGACCACGACGATCTTCCTGATGGTTTTTCCGCCAATGAAATCCTGGGTCCGGCGATCCTGAACAGCCGCCTGTTCGAGCTGCTCCCTGGTGGCATCCACCGGCACCATGACACGGCTCCGCAGCTTGCCGTTGACCTGCACCACAATGAGCATCTCCTCGGCCTGCAGGGCCTGCTCGTCCCATTTCGGCCAGGGTGCCGCAGCGACGCTTTCGGTATGTCCCAGGGCCTGCCAGAGCTCCTCCACGATGTGGGGAACAATCGGCGCGATGAGCAGGAGCATGTTCTCGACGGTGCTTTTCATAACCGCCCAGAAAGGACCTTCCCGCGAAGGCTGTTCCAGCAGCAGATACATCTGGTTGACCAGCTCCATCACCGCCGCAATAGCCGTGTTGAAGTGGAAGCGGTCACCGATGTCTTCGGTCACTTTCTTGATCGTCTGGTGGGTTTTGCGGTGAAGCTCCACCAGCGGTTTGGGCAGCTCCGCGCTTTCGGGAAAACCTCCCGCCGCCGCCAGCTGATTCCGATGGTCGGCCACCAGCCGCCAGATCCGGGAGAGAAAACGGGCCGCCCCCTCCACCCCCTGATCGCTCCATTCGAGGTCCTTTTCGGGAGGAGCGGCAAAGAGGCAGAACAGACGTACCGTATCGGCGCCGTAGGTTTCAATCATTTCATCGGGATCAACCACGTTGCCTTTGGACTTGCTCATCTTGGCGCCGTCCTTGATCACCATGCCCTGGGTGAGCAGGTTCAGGAAGGGTTCGTCGACCTCGAGATAGCCCATATCGCGCAGCACTTTGGTGAAAAAGCGCGCGTACAACAGGTGGAGGACCGCATGCTCGATCCCGCCGATATATTGATTGACCGGCAGCCAGTAGCTCACTTGCCGGTGATCCAGGGGTGAGTCATGGGACAGCGCACAGGCGAAGCGGGCAAAATACCACGACGATTCCACGAAGGTGTCCATGGTATCGGTTTCCCGCCGTCCGGGACCGCCACAGCGGGGACAGACAGCCTTCATGAAGGGCTCATAAACCGGCAGCGGCGAGGCCCCATTGGGAAGGAGCTCGACGTCGGTGGGCAGCACCACGGGAAGGTCCTTTGCGGGGACCGGCACGACCCCGCACTGATCACAGTAGATGATGGGAATCGGCGCCCCCCAGTATCGCTGCCGCGAGATCCCCCAGTCGCGAAGGCGGTACTGCACGGTCATCTCGCCCAGGCCCTTGGCGGCCAGCGCCTGCGTGATGGCCTCGCGGGCCTGAGCCGAGGTCATGTCACTGAAAGCTCCGGAATTGCAGAGTACTCCGTCTTCCTCGAAAGCCGCCGAGAGCTGGGCGGCCTTGGGCGGCGGATCGCTCGCACCGGGCTTGATCACCACCTGGATGGGCAACTGGTATTTGGTGGCAAACTCGAAGTCCCGCTGGTCATGAGCCGGAACCGCCATGACCGCGCCGGTGCCGTATTCCATGAGGACGAAGTTGGCCACATAGATGGGTATTTGCGCCTGGGTCACCGGATTGATGCAGTAGCTGCCGGTAAAGACGCCTTCCTTTTCGAGCAGTTCGGCCTCCCGGTCGCTCCGCTTGGCCTGTTTCGTTTTCTCGACAAAGCCCAGCACTGCTGCTTCCTGGGGCGTCCCGCGACAGAGCTTCTCCACCACGGGATGTTCGGGCGCAAGACTCATGAAAGTTGCCCCGAACAGGGTATCGGCCCGCGTCGTAAAAACCGTGATCGCGCCGTCTCCGGAAGCGAGCGGAAAAACCAGGCGGCTGCCGAAGCTCTTGCCAATCCAGTTCCGCTGCATGGTCAGCACCCGCTCCGGCCAGCCCGGCAGCTTGTCGGTATGGTCGAGCAGCTCCTCGACATAGGCCGTGATCCGGAAGAACCACTGGTCCATCTCTTTTTGGACGACAGGCTGGTCGCAGCGCCAGCAGGCCCCGCCTTCCACCTGTTCATTGGCCAGCACCGTATGGCAGGTCTCACACCAGTTGACGTAGGCGCTGCGCCGGTAGGCCAGGCCCTGTTCGTACATTTTCAGGAAGAACAGCTGCTCCCAGCGATAATAAGAAACATCGCAGGTGGCCAGCTCCCGTGACCAGTCGTAAGAAAACCCGAGCTTCTTGAGCTGGTCGCGCATGTAGTCGATATTGTCGCGGGTCCACCTGGCCGGATGGGTGTTGGCCTTGATGGCGGCATTTTCGGCGGGCATGCCGAAGGCATCCCAGCCCATGGGATGCAGCACGTTGTAGCCGCGCATCATCAGAAAGCGAGCCACGACATCGCCGATGGAATAGTTGCGCACGTGCCCCATATGGATGCGTCCGGAAGGGTAAGGGAACATCTCCAGCAGATAATACTTCTCACGGGCAGGATTTTCACTCACCGCGAAAAGCTGTTCCCGCTCCCAGTAGTCCTGCCATTTCTTTTCAATCTTCTTGGGTGCATAGCGAGCGTCCATAGAACTCCTCAGTCTGCTGCCGGGATGGAGTGGTATCAGCGGCTTCGTGGCCCCTCTCGGGAATACTCTCCCCGCTTCGGGTGTCATCGCGAAGCCAGAAGTTTGTAGCACATGCCACCCCCTTTAGCAACCGCAAGGCCGATGTCCTCCGCTGCTGCCTTCCGTAGGGAGAAACAGGCCTGCTGCCGAAAATCGGCGAGCGTCAGACTTCGGACGGCTGATCTTGAGGTTTATAGTGGTCGGGATAGAGCTTTCTTGCGCAATCGGGGCAGATGCCGTGGCTGAATTCCGCTCTGGAGTGTTCGGAAAGATACGCCTCGAGACGGGTCCAGTAGCCCTTGTCGTCGCGAATACTCTTGCAGGAGGCGCAAATGGGCAGCAGGCCGCTCAGCTCCCGCACCTGCCCCAGGGCTTCCTGAAGCTCTTTGATGAGCCGCTCCCGTTCTTCTTCGGCATGCTTGCGGTCGGTGATATCGCGCACAATGACCAGGACTTCATCTTCCCAGCTCACGACGATGCGGGCTTCATGAAAGCGGAGCTGCTTGTCGACCGGGAGGCGGTATTCGAAAACCTGGGTCTTGTTATGCTGGAAAGCCCGTTGCATGCAGGTCTCCATCTTGCTGGCTAGCCTTTCGGGAAGGACCTCCTTGACTTTCTTGCCCAGCATGCCCGCCATGGGAAACGACCGGGAAGAGCCTTTGGCCCCCTTGAAATCAAGGTAGGTGCCGTCTTTGCCAATCCGCAGCATCAAGTCGGGGATGGCGTTCAAGAGCGCCCGGTTCCTCGCCTCACTTCTTCGCAGCGCCTGTTCCGAGCGACGCAACGCCGCCGTATAACGGCGCACAAGGAGATACAGCATGCCGGTGGTCGCAGCCAGGAAGATGACCAGCTGGAGGTGATTCACCGCGCTCAAGGTGAGGGCATCACCGATCCACACGCTGAGCAGCTTTTCCACGAGCAACAGCCATATTCCGGCAACCAGGGCATAGCTGGCCACAATCCGGAAAGGCGTCAAACCTTCTCCGGATGGCAGTCGCAACTTGGGTCTCTGTTTCATGCTTTCCCCCGGGTTATGAAGGGTAAAGGCGGCAGTCCCCCGCCGGCTTGGACTGGCAGTGTCGTCCTCCCGGTTCTTCTGATCATGCCACGCCGGGCACACCGAAAAATGGGTTGGCGGGTTGAATATAATGCATGTGTCCACAGTTTGAGGATAGGAATTTCACTTCCGCGGGAAAACTTTGGAAGAAGGATGATGAGCTCGCAGGTCACAAGCGACGGCGGTTACAGAAGGCGGTCGGCATTGATGATGGGCAGCCCGAGGGCCATGATCCCCTTGACGGTCCTGGCAATGTCATAGCGCACAAAGCGTACTTCGAGTTGTCGCGATTCACGGTCCCAGATGAGGTACTTGGCATGATGGTCACCGTCCCGCGGCTGTCCGACGCTGCCGGCGTTGATCAGGTACTTGCTTCCCGACTCGAGAGAAATGATTCCGGCGGGCAGGTGCAGGTGTCGAAGTCGCCGGCCGTCGTAGGCAATCAGACGCAAAGCGTGGGTATGGCCCACGAAGGCGAGTTCCTGATCCAGGCACGCAAGGATGTTCACCAACTCCTGATTCGAAACCTCGAAGAGATACCGGGTAGTCGAATCGGGAGGGACCCCATGAACGAAGAGACACTCGTGCATGCTCAGCGTTGGCTCCAGGGCCTGGAGATAGTTGAGGCTCTCGGAAGAAAGAAGCTCCCGGTTGATTTCGAGCGATCTTCTGGCAGAGTCGTTAAACCAGGCAAGGAAGGAAGGATCGATCAGGCCCAGTTCGTGATTACCCAGAATCGACGGGATCTGGCGCTGCCGAATGAGCTGCAGCACTTCTTCGGGATCGGGTCCGTAGCCAATATTGTCGCCCAGGGAGACGACGACGTCCACGTCCATCCGTTCGATGTCGGCAAGCACCTCCTCAAAAGCGGCGAGATTGCTGTGAATGTCCGAGATAATGGCGATGCGCATCGCTTTCTTTCCCCCTCAGCCATGTTATCATAGCGGCGTTGGAGGAAGGAATCCAGGGAGATCATGAGCCGTTCGATCGTCATAACGCTCTTTCTTGCCGGTCTGTTGTGCGGCCTGCCCGGCTTTTCCATGAGCGGTGCCGGGAGCCTGCCGCCCTATCCCTTGATGACCACCCGCGTCCAACCTTCGACCGCCGAGGCCGAGAAGGCCGAAGCGCTGTTCTTCCTCGCTCGCCGGGAAAACCGTCGGCTGGGATGGGATGCATGTTTGGCACGGAAGGCGTTCAGGCGGGCGAAAGCGATGGTGGAACAGCGCTATTTCGCCCATGAGGACCCGAAAACCGGGGGCAATCCTGCCTGGGAAATGGTGACGCAGTGTGGCCGCTATCGCTACGCTTCAGAAAACCTGATCCAGGGATACGAAGCTGCCGGGGTTTGCCACCAAACTCTGATGCGGAGCCCCACGCACGGGGCCAACGTGATGAGCTCCAAGCACCAATTCCTCGGGGTTGGCTGCTTTGAGCACGTGTGCGTGCAGCTTTTTGCCGGGTCCTGAGCGTTCCCTCTTCCGCCCCTCCCGAGGCAGGTCGTCAATCGGCCTCTTCAGCACACAACCGCGCCGCCACATCCTCCAGGATGCCGATCCCCCCCAGGCACGAGCCGTCATCAGCGAGGATGGGGCCAAAGTCCGCTTTCAGATTGCTGATCCGGCCACCCGTTGTGGACAGATACTGGCCTTCGTAGCATCCCGGTTGCCCCGCAAGACATGCCGCCACGGCGGCTTTCATGCGCTTGTTCTTGATCGAATTCAGCAGATTGAAACCGATCAGCTTCTCGCGGCATGACCCCCAGATCTGGATGATCGTGTCGTTGCAGGCAGTAATGGTCCCGCTTTGATCAAAGTGGACGATGCCGAGCGGGGAATTCTCAAAAATCATGCGATATTTCTCTTCGGATTCACGCAGCTTTTTTTCCGCCTGCTTGCGCATGGTGATGTCCCGCACCGTCCCGATCGTCCCCTTGTATTGCCCCTGCTCGTCGACCATGGGAGAAACCGACAGGATGACGGGAATCTTGCGGCCGTTCTTAGCAAGAATCTCCGTTTCACAGGAGGTCTTGTCCGGCAGCCTTCGGCCCGCTCCCTCCTTTTTGCGCAGGCCTCTGGCCGCCGGAGCGAAGAAATCATGCTCCCGCCGCCCGATCACTTCCTCCTTCGAATACCCGAGCATTTCGCACAGCTGCTCGTTGGCATAGACAATGACGCCGTTTTCGTCCTGGACCCCCAGCCCTTCATTCATGGTTTCCACCAGCATGCGAAACAGCTGCTCGCTTTTGCGCAACGCTTCCTCCGCCGCTTTGCGCTCGGTAATATCGCGGATCGACTCGATGGCTCCGGTCAGCCGGCCGTCGGCATCATAGAGAGGTGAAGCTTTTCCCCAGACGTACGCCCCCCGACCGCCATAGAGGAGCGGAGCGTACGTCTCTGCGTAAAGGTCCCGTCCACGCCTCTCGACAAAATGGTATCCATCCTGCGCACCGCCATCACCACCCATCACGAAATCGATCAGGATCGGTTTGGCTTCGCCATAGAAGGGAACGGCGTAGCGGTAGTCCCCCTTGCCGAGAATCTCACCCTTCCTGAGGCTGGTCATTTCCTCCATGGCCCGATTCCAGGCGATGACCCGGCTTCTGCCATCAATCACAAAGGTGGGGTCGGGAAGGAACTCAATGATGTCAAGAGACTGCTGGTGGGGAAGCAAAGGCTCTCTTGCGGCATCTTCGCCCGCTAATACCGAGGGATCAAGCTCCCTGATTTCCTGGAAAACGCGCAGCAACTCATCGATAAGATCATCTCGCGAAGATATGGTTTTCTTCATTTTAGAACCCTCAAGTCGCAGGCAGCCCAGCTCGGAAAAAATCAACCATCGCTTTAAGATAAGGAAGTCAACTGTATTTCGTTGGTCCCTTGAGAGTCTTTTCACGTAGCGGTTAGATAAGCCCAATTGAGGGCTTCTTGTCAAGCCGTTTGAGCCATTTTCTCTATCTCTCCGGTTTCTTGGGAGAAAGCGACAGTTCTGCCAA
>CAZDKX010000154.1:0-11371 GCA_964505935.1 uncultured Syntrophobacteraceae bacterium | reverse complement strand
TCCGGGAGACACGTCCATCCGCCCCAACCAGCAGCTTTGCCACCACCTTGCCGGTGAGCCCCATCTTGCGGGCTGCTTCCGGAAAAGTGGGTTCCACTTTCCGCAGGACGACCGGCGGCCGGTCCACCTGCTTGACCGTGAATTCGGCTGCCCCGGTGCCTGGTCCATGATGCGAGCCACCTTTCCCGCCGGTCGTTCCTCCTCCTTGGCCCGTGCCGAGACCCGCCCCGTCCGCCGCCGCGGGCGTGCCGGCGGGCATTTGCCCGGCGTCCTTTCCGGCGTGATTTCCAGGTGAAGCCTGGGGCTCGGCGTGCGGCGTCTCTGCGGCCGCAGGAGAAGCTTCCTTTTGCTTTTCTGGTTTGGGCTCTACCTTGCGCACCGGCTGCCGGGTGATGGGCTTGGAGTTTCCTGCAATACCGGTTGGTTTTCCGGGGGGAGTCCATTTCGTAACCACCGGCTCAGGTGGCTCCGGTAGTCTCTCTTCGGAAAGCGGTGGTTGGGCGGTGTGCATGGCCGGCTCCGGAACGGCGGGTGGCTCCGTTTCACGGGCGGGTGCGGACGACTTGCTGGACGAAAGATCCTGTCCTGCTCCTTGGTCGTGGAGACCCCCTTTCCCCTCCTCCGCACCACCCGCGCCTCCCGTCCCTACCTCCTCGAGACTGACCAGAACAAAATGCGGTTCCGGGGCCGGTTGCGGCAACGTTTGGGCGCAGAGCATCACTGTCAGCAGGAATGAGGCGTGCAGTCCAAGGGAAAGGGCCAGTCCCAGCACTGTCTCCCATCTGGGCATCCGATTATATCGTTGAAGGAAGGCTCCCAGCGCCGACGACGCTGTTTCGTCCGGGGTGGTGAGCGTCAGTGCCGGCCCCTCAAAGAACGCCGGGAAAGGTTCCATGGCACAATTTTCGAGCAACATGCCTTCCGCCTTGCTGCCTTTTTTCGGGGTTTGCTACTCCCGAAACGGCACGGGGTGTTCCATAACCCACCAATTCATGTCTCTCCGGGTATCCCAGGGGGACATGACAACCTTCGTGGAGAGGGAGCGGTTGGGCTCAGCGTACGCTGTTTCCGGACGCTCCTTCCGGTGGAGCAATTCCTTCCTGGGCAACGGTTCTTCGCCATCCGTTCATCATGGCGTGAGGAACACACATGCGCAGGGTGTCGCTCACCGACACGATGCCCACCTGGGTGCTGTAAAGACGGCTGATGGCCTCACCGTTGATGACGTCCTGCGGCTTGCCGTCGGCGATGATGCTCCCTCCCTTCATGATGAGCACCCGGTTGGCGATCCATAACGCATGATCCGGAGCGTGCGTGGACTTGATGAAGGTGTAGCCGTCGTGGGAGAGATCGGAAATCCGGGTCAGCAGCCGGATCTGATTGCCGTAGTCGAGGCCGCTTGCCGGTTCATCCATGATCAAGGTTCGGGCGCCCTGGGCCAGGGCCCGGGCGATGAGGGTGAGCTGGCGTTCGCCGCCGCTGATCTCGTTGTATGGCCGTTCGCTCAGGTCAGCTATGGAAAGCCGCTCCAGGCAATGAAGGGCGATTTCCACATCCTGCTTGGAATAGTCGGAAAAGAATCTTTTGTGAGGCGTTCTCCCCATCAGGACAACGTCCAGGACCCGATAGGCGAACCCGATGCGATGGGTCTGGGGGACGTAGGCCATCTTACCGGCCAATTCCCGAGCACTCATCGTCGCCACATCCTTTCCGTGGAAGAGAACTTTTCCGTTTTGAGGTGGGAGGAGGCCAAGCAGGATTTTGAGCAGGGTGGTCTTGCCGCACCCATTCGGGCCAAGCAGGGAGACAACCTCGCCCGCACGAATGGCCAAGGACACGTTATTCAGTACGGCTGTTCCCCGGTAGCTGAAGATGATGTGAGCCGCCTGGATCAGACCCATTAACTCCATCCTTTTCTGGCGTTTTTCAGCACCAGCATGAAAAAGGGGATCCCCAGGAGCGAGGTGAGGATGCCGATGGGGACCTCGACCCGAAAGAGCAGGCGCGACAGATCGTCCACCCCCAGCAGGTAGGTCGCCCCGAGCATGCCGGCCACGGGCAGCAACACCCGGTTATCAGGCCCCACCAGCATGCGGCCGACATGGGGAATCACCAGGCCGACCCAGCCCACAATGCCGCCGAGGGAGACGGTGAGGCAGCTGATAAGGGTGGCGCTGAGAATGATCGTCGTTCGCATGACCCCTACATTGATCCCCAGGGACCTTGCCTCCTCCTCGCCCATGCTCAGCACGTTCAGCGTGCTGGAGAGCGCGAGCAGGACGGCGATCCCGCTGAGCATGGGCAGCGCTACCAGGAGGATGGTGCTGCCGTCGGTCAGGGAAAAGCCTCCCATCAGCCAGAAAACGATGGCCGGCAGTTGATCGTGGGGGTCGGCCAGATACTTGATGAGCGACAGGAGGGAAGTGAACAGGGAAGCGCTGATGATCCCGCCCAGGATCAGCATGAGCAGCCGGTCGCCCCGGAAGAAACGGGCGATGGCCATGGTGACGACGACCGCCGCCAGGCCGAAGAGGAAAGCTCCGGCCTCAACGGCGAACCAGCTGCGAGAGATCACCATTCCCAGGGCGGCGCCGAAGGAGGCCCCGGCCAGGACGCCGAGCAGCCCCGGGGAGACCAGGGGGTTGATGAACATGGATTGAAAGGCCGCTCCCGAGACGGAAAGCGCCGCCCCGGCGAGGACCGCCGCCATGACCCGCGGCAGCCTGATGTCGAGCAGGATGTTCTTAAGGGTACTGAATCTTCCTTCATCCATGCTCTCCCAGCCGACCAGGAGCTGGAGCACAACGTTGTGCAGCTCGGTCAGCGTGATGGGGTACCTTCCCAGGGTGAGCGAGACGAGCACCGTAGTCCAAAGCAGGCCGAACAACAGCACCAGGATAGCTGGACGTTTCATAAGCCCAGGATCTCTTTCAGATCGCCCTCGCCAAGCTCCAGGTCCAGGAAAAGTTTGTAGAAGCGACGGGTCTCCTGCTCGAGGTCCAGCGGAAAACGGTGGGGATGGAGCAGCTTGAGGAGCCATTGGACGCCCAGGAGGCGCATGAAGGAGGGCGGGCGATCGAACCAGTTGAAGGGCGCGCTGGGAATCAGATGGACCCTTCGGTTCTTGACGGCGGAAATGCCTTGCCAGCGCGAGTCGTTATAGACTCTTTCGAAGAAGGCCCGCTCACCTGCGAGGATTACCCGGGGGTCGTCCACGACGATCTGTTCCAATGAAATCTTCTCTCTGCCGTAGGTGTCCCGGGGCTCACACCGGTAGACATTGCGGCCGGCTGCAACATTTATCAAGGCCGCATGGCGGGACCGGTCGCATTCGGTGCTCAACCCGTCAGCCGCCTCGGCATAGTAGACGGTTGGCCGTTCCTGCTCCGGGATGGCGGCGGTGATGCGTTCGACCTCGGCAAGCACCTTTTCGGCATATTCGCTCAGGACTCGGCCGCGCTCCTCCCGCCCGAGCAGCCTCCCCAGAAAAAGCAAGGCTTCCGGGTAGTCCTCCAGTTCATCCAACCGGAGATAGACGAGCGGTATTTTGAGCTTGCCGGCCATGCCCTCGATTTTCTCGTGCATGGCTGCCTGTCTGCCGGCTGAGGCAATCATCAGGTCCGGTTTCACCACGAGGATGGATTCAAGGTTGGGAGTCATCCCCTGTCCGAAGAAGCCTCCGAGGATGGGGAGGGCAGTGTATTCCCTGCGCAGGTATTGGGTCTCGTTCGCGGTTTGGGAGTTATTCAATCCTGCAATGACCGAGGAATCAATCACGTAGAGCATATAGGTAGCAGGAGGCGATGCGCTGTAGACTTTTGCGATGCGTTCGGGGATCGTCACCGTGCGCCCCGCCATATCGATGATTTCTCGAGCGTCGGCACACAAGACCAGCCCCGTGGTCAGCCACACCACGACCAGCGCCAACGGATATGGCGAGGACCTCCGGGACGCGGACCCCAATTTGCTCTTTTCAAGAGCTTCTCTCAAAACCCGGTTTCCCGCTTGCTTCCGGACTCCAGCTTGAGAAGGAACCTTTCTGCTCGTGCCCAAACTCCAGCTTGGGAACATGGTCCTTGCTTTTATCTTCAAACCTTGTCCCACCATAACACCGCCCATCGCACCTTTCGCGGGTACGGAAGCTTCAGGCGCCCATCGGTCGGTACGAGCGTGTAGCAGAGGAAATCCCTGAGTCGTTCCTCTTCCCCCGGTGTCAACGCATCAACCATCCACCGCATGGACTCGAGGGCTTCCTCGATATTCTCATAGGTTCGCTCTTCTTCATGGAAGGTGAAGGCGATGTGAGCCAGGACCCCCATCTGGTAGAGCAGATTGGCCAGGTAGATATAGTCGGCGCCTGGATGGAAGCTCCTCCCTGCAGCCTCGATAACGCGGCGATCAAAGGGGCCGTCTCCCACGATGGTCGAAATACCAACCCGCTGACGGGCGTGCCGACACAACTTCTCGATGGCCCATCGAGGTTCGTCGACAAAGAGGGAGCGCGAGGCGATGGCCACATCGTGGACGCCGATTCCCAATTGTTCCCAGTCGTCTTCCCAGCGCCCGTCCACGATCCGGATGTTGGTAATGCCTTCCCGGCGGCACCGTTCTTCCAGCAGGGAACGCATGACCGGGGATGGGTCCATGGCCGTGATGGCGGTCACGCTACCCGCCAGGGGCACCGCCAGGGTCCCGGCCGCGGAACCGACATCGAGGACACTCCAGTGCGACTCGGGTTGTATGATCCGGATGAACTGCCCGATATAATCGCTCTTGCTGGCGTGGCGCGTGAAGGAAGGGGCGCGTTGGTCCCAACCCTTGCTGTCGTTTGGTCGAAGAGTCCTCTTCGCCTGCATTTCACGCCATGCTACGTTCCAGTCAACGCTGGTTACCTCCATGGGGATTTTCCCTCTGCCTGATCAAGTCCTGTTCTGAGCTGGTAATAGCTGCGTTGTTGCGCGCAGGGTTGGCACAGCGTCTTGCCGTCGCGATTCACTTCCCTCATGTCGAGTACGGTCTCCCCGCATTCGTCACAGGCGACGACCCTGAGAGGCGTGCCCGGGAGGTCTTCGGGCTTGAGGGCGACGAAGACCTCCTGCATCTTGAGCAGTTCTTCCTCCCCAAGGCGCAGCAGGGCCTCGCAGTAAGCATCTTTTTCGCCATACGTGGGAACGAGCTCCGCGCTCAACTGCTCGGCCTTCTGCCGCGAGGCTGCCGTGGTGCTGACCCTGACCGCCTTGCCGGTCTTCAGATTCACAAAGGTTGCTGCCATTTTGCCGTAGTCCAGGATCTTCAGGGTTCGGCGTCCCGGGCGGCAGCCGGTTACCGAAAGGATGGCGTCCGCGGCGCAGCGGTCGATCTCGACAAAGACCAGCAGGTCCCGCCGCTCCTCCCCCTGGGGATCGGTGATGCCGATCTCTCTCAACCCGGCCATGGCCATCCTGACCCCGATAATCTGTCCGCCGCACAGGTGCCCATGAAAGGCGACCGCTGCGTCCAGGAGCCGTTGGAACTCCCCGTTGGTTTCGCTCATTTCCTGCTCCGTCACCAAAGAACGCGGCCCCGGCCTAATAGGTGTATCGCAGGTTCACAAAGAAGGTACGCCCCGCCAGAGGATAGCCTTCGTCCACGGCGTAGTTCTCATCCAGGGCGTTGTTGATCCCGCCTTCAACGGAAAGGCCCTTGTAGAACTCATAAATGACCTTGGTATTGAACAGCAGGTACTTGCAGGCAACCCGGGTGGCGTCCGAGGAACTGTAACGGTCCTCATTGAATTCGGCCGACCCGAGCACGCTCAAGCCCTTAAGAGGCGTGAAATATTGCAGAAAGGCGAAAAGTTTGTGGTTGGGCAGGTTCGTCAACTTGTCGCTCGTGGTGTTGTTCTGGTACCCCAGAAAGGTATAGTTGAAACCGGCGCTGAGGCTTTCGAACACCTTTCCCGAGAGGCCCAATTCCACTCCATAGAGGTTGACGCTCTGGATGTTTTGATTCTGATTGATGGTTTTCTTCGGGTTGGTGGGGTCGGGGATTGCGGTGAGCAGAATGAAATCCTTGACCTGGCTGTAAAAGACGTTGGTTTCGAGCACAATACGCTTGAAAAGCAGGTCCTTATAGCCGAGCTCATAATTGAGCGACCTCTCTGCATCGAGGTTGGGATTGGGAATGGCGGTTCCCAGCCGGAATGAGTACTTGTCCTTGATGGAGGGCAGACGGGATTTCTCGGCGATGCTGCCGTGGAAGGTACCCGTGTCGGTCAATTTGAAGAAGAGACCGAATTGGGGGTTCCAGGCAGAGGTTGTCGCGGTGGGGAAGGAGCTCAGTTGGAGGGTGGTGGTATCGAGGTTGGTCGCCTCGATGGTGTCGAGCCAATCGTAGCTTACGCCGGCGATGGCGTAGACCCGGTCCGTGAAGTCGATGGTGTCTTCAACGCCGACGGAGAAGATGTTGTCCTCAAAGCGCTGGGTGGGATAGGTGGCGGCATTCTGCTCCCGGTGAACGTCTTTCTTGAAGTGAAAAGCGGCCTTGAGAGAATTGTACGGCAGGAGCAAGGTGCCCGTTTCCACCGAACCGCCGTAGGTATAGTCATCGTAGTTGCTGGCGAAGGATGATTTTTTCAACATCGTGCTGTAGGTTGCGTCATCGTAGCTGTTGAGCGAGTTCTGGAATTTGTCGTAGAAAACCCTGGTCTTGAAATAACTTTTGTCCAGAATGGACGTCTTGGAATTGAAATAGAAGCTCTCCTTGTCCCAGTACGGCCATTGCCAGTATCGCTGAGTTACGGTTGAACTGGTGCCGGCGTAAGGGGGAACGCCCTTTTCTCCCTGTTGGTTGATATAACTGAAAGCGTACTCATCGGAGTCGTTCGGGGTGTAACCGACCTTGGCGCTCGCTTTCCAGTCGGTCTGGTAGGAGTTGAGTCTTCTGGCGCCGTCGCCCGGCTGAGCGGAAGTTCCAACTAAATCATTTGAAACATCAAAATAATCCTGATTTAGATAGGAGCCTCCCACCTGGAGGTACCACTTCCCCTGATTGGTGCCGATATTGCCAAAACCGTGATAGGAGTTGCCGGAAGCGTAGCCCGTGCCCAGATTCATCTCGATCTCTTTCACCGGCCGCCGGGAAACCATGTTGATGGCGCCCCCCACGGTATTGGGTCCATAAAGGACTGAGGTAAAGCCTTTGGAAACGACTATTTCCGACAAGTCGAAAGTGGTGAAGCGGCCGAGGTCCGGGTAGCCGTCGTAGGGGACATAGATCGGGATGCCGTCCTGGTAGATCGGTGCGCGTTTGAGGTCAAAACCCCGGAGGTAAATCATCAGTTCATTCCTGGCACCGGCCTCGGAAAGGGTGACTCCGGGAAGAAGGTTCACGGCATCCGCCAGGTTGTTCCGGTCGAAGCGGCGCATCTCGTCATAATAGACCTTGTCGATACTCGTGTTCCTGCTTTCCTCGCCCTTTGCCACAACTTCAATTTCCCCGAGCGTGTAGACCCGACTCTTTTCATCTTCGCTTTCGGTTGCCTGCCTTTGCTGAACCGGTGCTCCAGTCTCCGCCGGCACCGAGCCCTCCTCCTGCGCACAGCCTCCCGGTAAAGCCCAGAAAAACGTCCCCAGGAAAACCAGCAGGGTTGCCAGTGCACTCTTTCTCCACTCGAACTTGGCCATTTTCACCTCCCCTTGGTAGCATGAACTCCCTCTGCTCCGTGAACGTGCTTTGGAACATCTAATGTTATGTTTAAAGTTGTTTATGCCGTTTTAGAATGTCATTCCTTCTACTATAGACATGTAATAATGTCAATAAAAGGTTTTTAAAAAGATTTAAGATCACGTCCAGGGTGCTCCGGAAGGACGCCTCTCCCCAATGCTGTTGAGTCAAGGGACCCGCACAGAGCAAATTCGCCCCTTGAGGGGGGCAAGGGGGGTGTTTTTCCTGCATCGTCAGGCTGTTACACCCCCCCCAGCCCCCCTCGAGGGGGGAATCGGATCGCGCAATTCAACAGCATTGCTGTCAAGAGTGAGAGGGCTGGCGTAGCCTTCACGGAGGGCTGTCGGCAGTGGCAAGGGGCTGTCCGCCGCCCATTTTCATCCCCTGTTGCGGTTTTCCTCGGATGGTCTTATGATTCGGCTCCAGGTGGAAGATCCGATGCAAGGGTTCTCAGGCAGCGAACCGCGTGGTCCGGACGAGGAGCATACCGATGAAAGTGACTTTTCTTGGGGTGGGGGAAGCCTGTGATGAAACGATGCCGAACACCTCCCTGTGGGTCGAGGCTGAAGCCGGCGGTCGGCGACGGTCGATCATCCTGGATTGTGGTTTCACCGTACCTTCGAACTACTGGCGACGCGCTCCCGACCCGAATGATCTGGACGCCTTGTGGATTTCTCATTTTCACGGCGACCACTTTTTCGGAGTGCCCGCGCTGCTCCTGAGATTCTGGGAGCAGAAACGGACCAAGCCCCTTGCGGTCATAGGCCAAACGGGCCTTCAACAGACCATCATCCAGGCCATGGAGTTTGCCTATCCCCGGTTTCTGCCAAAACTCACCTACGCCCTCCAATTCCACGAAATCGAGCCCGGTCAGCAGCTGCAGGTGGTGGGGTTGGACTGGTCTGCCGCGGAAAGTCTGCATGGCCAGCGAAACCTGGCCGTCCGTCTCGAAGACGGACCGCACGCTTTGTTCTACAGCGGTGACGGCCTTTTCAGTGCCGAGACGCTGCTGCTCGCCCGAGGTTGCCGGCTGGCAGTGCATGAGGCCTTTCAACTGGACCCGGTGACTCCGGCCCATGGTACGGTTCGCCAATGCCTGGAGTTTGCCCGGGAAGCGGGTGTCGCCACCCTGGCGCTCGTGCATGTGCAGCGGGACGAGAGAAGGGAGCGAATTCAGGAAATCCTTCAGCTCCTCGAACAGGTCCGGGAGCTTCGCGTCATCCTGCCCGAGTCCGGGGATGTGATCGAGCTCTAATCAGTTGGAAAGTGGGCATCCGCCCCGCCGGTGGGTTTCCGGTCGTGCCAGAGTCGGCATTGCAGCAGGGAAACCAGTTCGGTGGGAGAAATATTGTCGGTTTCGACGATGACATGTGCGGTCTCTTCGTAGAGGCGGGAGCGGGCGGCCAGAAGCTGCTCGATCTCCTGCCGCAAAGGTAAAGCGGTCAGAGCGGGGCGATTTCTACCGGTGTTCGGGTCGCTCATCATACGCAGACAGGTGGTTTCGAGAGAGGCCTGGAGCCAGATGACGTGGAAGTGGGTCTTGAGGACCCGGCGATTATGGGCGCTCAAGACTACCCCGCCGCCGGTGGCGACGACCAGGCCCTCACCACGGGCAAGGTCATCGAGCAGCTCCGACTCTGCCTGGCGGAAGGATTCCCAACCCTCGGCGGCAACCCATTGGTCGATCTCCTTGCCGGACAAAGCGACCAGACGTTCGTCCATGTCTACAAACGTGAGGTGGTGGCGCCGGGCAAGCAGCCTGCCGATGAGACTTTTGCCCGAAGCACGAAAACCGATGAGGGCGATGTTGGCACTTCCTTCCATTGCCCGTCCCATGCTAAGATAGTGATTATCCATCTCTAACCAGAATATAGGAAAGACCCGTGAACCACAAGCGTGATGCTCATTCCGGCCTGCACCCGGATCGCTTTCCCTTTCTGCCGCCGCTTGCGGCCGCGCTCATCCGGCTGCATTACGGTACCTGCAAGTTTACCCTCATCGGCCGGGAACATGAAGAGTTTGCCTACGGCCATCACGATCCGGTGTTGCTGACCTGCTGGCATTTCGCTTTTCCCACGGTGATTTATCGCTACCGGGACCACGGGGCCCTGGTCATGGTGAGTCGCAGTCGCGACGGGGAATGGGCGGCGCGGGTGGTTGCCCGCATGGGGTTTCGCTGTTTTCGGGGTTCGCCGGGCAAGGGCGGGAGTACCGCCTTGAAGCAGCTCATTTCCCACATTCAGAAGGCGCGCGGGGGCGGGTTCATCGCCGACGGTTCGCAGGGGCCGCCGCGCCTTGCCCAGAAGGGCATCCTCCTGCTCGCCCGCTATTCCGGGGCGCCCCTCATACCCGTCAGCATGGCGGCGCATCCCTGCTGGCGCTTTCGCAGCTGGGACCGCACGGTGCTGCCGAAACCCTTTTCAAACGTCGTGATGGCCCTGGGACCACCCTTGTGGGTTCCCCGCGACATCTCCGCCGACGAACTCGAAGACGCCCGCCAGGACCTGGAAGCGAGCCTCAACCGAGTGACCGAACAGGCGGAGGCGGCGCTTGGTGAGATGTCCTGAAGGGGGGTCGCATCAGTGCTCTCCTTCATGAGCGGCAGGCGCCGTTCGCCATGACGGAAAACCGGCCCTGAGGGAGACCGGGTCAGCCGGCTTTCAGTTTCTGAATCTCGCTGTGATAAGCTTCCATGAGATCGGTGAATTTCATTACGCCGATTACTCCGATACTGGGATCTTCAATGGGGATTTGCCCGTGCCTCGAGCGCAGAAATTTGATCAGCACATCATAGAGGCTGTCCTCGAGGCTGATGCTGATCGGCGGTGACACCGCTTCTCCGATAACGACCAGGTCATGCACGGAATCTTCGAAGATGATTTCCCGGAGGTCGCGAATGGCCAGAATGCCCCGCAGATGGAAATCATCATCCACCACGGGAAAGAAGGATTCGCGGCTCTTGGTGAGGAAGCGCTTGAGTTGAGCGAGGGTCATGTCCTGAGGGAGAATCGTTGCCGGGCTGGTCTTGTCATGAAAGTCGGCCACCCTCACCGCCTGTAGCACATTCAGGGTCATGTCCGAGCGATGGGCTGGGGAGTGAAACTTGTTGAGCACCTGTTTTTCATAAAGGCTCCAGCGCTGGGAAAGCAGGATGGCCACGGCCGAGGTCAGCATCAAAGGCACCAGCAGGCTATAGCCCTGGGTCATTTCACAGACCATGAGGAGGGCACCCATGGGGGCCTTGGCGACTCCTGCAAAGAACGCCCCCATCCCCACCAGGGCAAAGGCGCCGGGATAGGGCACAATCAGAGGAAAATGCTCATGGCTGAATTGACCTACCGCCCCCCCGAGCATGGCTCCAATGAAAAGCGATGGGCCGAAAACCCCGCCGCTTCCTCCGGAAGAGATGGTAAAGGAGGTGACGAAGATCTTTAAGATCGCAAGGGAAAGCAACAGGCTGATGGTGAGATGGCCTTTGAGGGCCTCCTGGATGGTCCCGTAACCGCCGCTCAAGACCTCCGGACGCCACAACCCGACGATGCCCACCAGCAGGCCGCCAAATGCCGGAATCAAAGCTCTTTTCATCCGCAGCTTGCGGAAGAAGTGGTCCCGGAGCCCATAGAAGACCTTCACGTAGACGAACCCGAAAGGCACGCAGACCAAGCCG
>CAZDKX010000153.1:0-11420 GCA_964505935.1 uncultured Syntrophobacteraceae bacterium | reverse complement strand
ACCGGCAAGACCTGGGCCTATCTCATCCCGGCCATCCTGAGCGGCAAGAAGGTGGTGGTCTCGACCGGCACCAAGACCCTCCAGGACCAGATTCTCGACCATGACATTCCTCTCCTCAAAGGCATGATCGCGCCCCGCCTGCGGGCCGTCTGTCTCAAAGGGCGCCGGAACTACCTGTGCTTGCGCCGGTTCAAGGATTTTGCTTTTCAGCCGACCTTCTGGAACCGGGAAGAAGCCAAGAGCTTCAGGCGCTTTCAGAACTGGGCGGCGCGCACCAAAACCGGCGATCGTTCGGAGATTCCCTGGCTGCCGGACCACTACCAGTTCTGGAATGAAGTGAGCTCCAGCACCGACCAGTGTCTGGGGCAGAAATGTGAGGAACACCCCCGCTGCTTCCTCAATCGCATCCGCTCGGAAGCCGCCCGCGCCGAACTGGTGGTGGTCAATCATCATCTCTTCTTTGCCGATCTGGCTTTGCGGAAGAAAGGCGCCGGGGTGCTGCCTCCTTATGATGCGGTGGTCTTTGATGAAGCACACCAGGTGGAAGATGTTATCGGCCCTTATTTCGGCCTGCAGTTCAGCAATCTGGGGATCACCGACCTGGCGCGGGACCTTGAGCGGCACGGCCAGAAGGAGCTCAAGAACGTGAGCAGCCTCCAGGCCGTGCGCAATATCGGCAAGCAGCTCGAGGGGCTGAGCCGCCAGCTGCACCACACCTTTCGCCGCCGCCACAAAACCCAGGGGCGCTTCCCGCTGGATCTCCGCCGCGTGGGTGAGGACTTCCCAGCCATGACGCGGCAGCTCATCAATGCCCTTGACCAGCTTCGGGGCCTGCTCTCCCCGGCCGTCGAGCAGCAGCCGGTCGCGGAACTCCTCATCAACCGCGCTCTGGAAGCCGCGACCGCGCTGAAGGAAATCGTCGCCCAGCGCGACGAATCCCTGGTCTACTGGTATGAAGTCAACCCGCACGCGGTTTTTCTTCACGGCACCCCGGCGCAGATCAACGCCATCCTCCAGCACGAGGTCTTTTCCAAAACCCCTGCAGCGGTATTCACGTCCGCCACCCTTTCAGTGGGCAATTCCTTTGGTTTCATACGGGAAACCCTGGGCGTTCCCCCCGAGGCCGGGGAAAAACTCCTGGCTTCCCCCTTTTGCTTTGAAGAACAGACCCTGCTGTATGTGCCGGTCGCCTTTCCCGAGCCGCAGCATCCCGACTTCTGCGCGCGATTGGCGGCGGAAGCCATTGACATTCTTCAACAAAGTCGCGGCCGCGCCCTGCTCCTTTTCACCAGCTACCGGAACATGAACGAGGTCCACCAGCAGCTCCAGGATCGCCTTCCTTTCCCCATGCTCGTGCAGGGGCAGAAGCCCAAGCGCATCCTGCTCGCTGAGTTCAAGGAAAAGGTCGACTCCATCCTGCTGGCCACCAGCTCCTTCTGGCAGGGGGTCGACGTTCCCGGGGAGGCCCTCAGCTGCCTGCTCATCGATAAGCTCCCCTTCGAGGTCCCGGACGATCCGCTGATCGCCGCCCGGATGGAGCAGGTGACCAGGCAGGGCAAGAGCGCCTTTTTCGAGTACCAGGTGCCCCGCGCCATCCTCCAGCTGAAGCAGGGCGTCGGCCGGCTCATCCGCTCTTCCCAGGATCGCGGCGTCATTGCCATCTTCGACATCCGCCTGCGCACCAAAAGCTACGGCCAGACCTTCCTCAGGAGCCTCCCCCCCTGCCGCCTGGTGCAGGATAAAGCAGCCATCGGGGCTTTCTTCCATGCGGGATTGACGCCGGGACCTTCGACACCTTCTTGACAAAATCCGTTTTTTTCATACACTAAGAAATAGGAAGAAGATCTCACTGAAGCGTGGATCGGACAACTCAAGCGGGTCCCTGACGCCGGCTGAAACCGACATCCCTTATCCTCTGCTCAGCCAAGCGACTCTGGACAGTGCCGGTACCGGTACGGTGGATAGGCCGTAGTGCTTTGACCACTAACAGGGAAAGGAGCCAAACATGAAAGCAGGGGTCATTTTCACAGGAACGGGGCCAATTCTGATTCTCACCACCTATGACTCCCTCCAGGAGCCCAGGCTGGCGGAGAAGCTGAAGGCCAGAGGAATGAAGAAATTCATCGCCTATGAGGTGCCGGTCGAGAAGGTCAAACAGAAGTACGGTACCCATTTCTCCGTCATCATGGGCGATCTTTCCCAGACCGACGATTTGCGCATCCTCGATATCGACGGGCATCACGTGTTCCTGAACTTCTCGTTCGAGGAAATGGGCCCGCCCTACTACTTCACTTCCTGATCCCGCTGGTTGTTGATGATTGAAGTTGGGGAGGGGGGTGGAGGTTCGGCAAAGTTGCTTTTCACCCCCACCCCGCCTCCCCCGTCGAGGGGGAGGGGCGGTGAGGAGCATTGCGCCCCGCTGCGCAGGCTGGTTGCCAAACTCCGGCCTGGGAACCAGGGGGAGCGTATCATTCAGGAAGAAAGGGAACACAAAAGGCGTCGACCGGCTCAAGGTTCCCCTCGGAGCGCGGTTCAGACCGGGGAATGCCGTGCTGGTGGAAATCACGCAAATCGGCAAGGAGTGTTGCCGGAAATGTGCTATATTGTACCAGGCTGGCGACTGTATCATGTCCCGGGAAGGCATCCTTGCCCGGGCCTTGGAAGGGGTAACATCCACTGCGGTGATTTGATCACCTGTGGTGACGCGAAACCTGCTGCTTGACCGGAGAAAAGATGACCGTTTCCGAAAATCCCGCGGACGATCCGACCCGCATTCGCAAGTTCAAGGAACAGCTTGGCAACGAATTGCTCATCCTGACCCACCATTATCAGCGCAAGGAGATCGTCGATCTCGGGGACTTCCGGGGGGACTCCTTTGACCTTTCCCAAAAGGCGGCCCAAAGCGGGGAGGCGCGCTTCATCATCTTTTGCGGGGTCCATTTCATGGCTGAAAGCGCGGCCATCCTGGCACAACCGCATCAGACGGTGCAGATTCCCGACCCCGAAGCCGGCTGCTCGATGGCCGATATGGCCGAGATTCATGAAGTGGAAAAGGCTTGGGCTGAAATCACTCCCCTTGCCGGGAACGATCCCGTTATTCCCATTGTCTACATGAATTCGGATGCCCATCTGAAGGCTTTTTGCGGGCACCATGGGGGGGTCGTTTGCACCTCATCCAACGCGGAAGCGGCGGTTCGTTGGGGGTTTGCCCATGGACCCAAACTGCTCTTCTTCCCCGACCAGCATCTGGGGCGCAACGTTGGGAACCGAATGGGCCTCAGGCCGGAAGAGATGATCCTCTGGGACCGCCGGCGGCCGCTGGGCGGCAATACCGCTGAGGACATCCGGCGGGCGCGCCTCATCCTCTGGAATGGCTACTGCGGGGTGCACACGCACTTCACCGTGGACCATATCCGGGTCATGCGGGAGCAATACCCCGAGGCCAGCATTGTGGTGCATCCCGAATGCACCCAGGAAGTGGTGGGTGCCGCCGACGCCAGCGGTTCCACCGGGTTCATCGTCAAATATGTGAAGGAAGCCCGCCCCGGCAGCACCATCGTCATCGGCACCGAGATCAACCTGATCCGGCGGCTGGCGCTCGAATATCCGGACAGGACCGTGCTGGCCCTGCAGCCCTCGCTCTGCCCGAGCATGGCCCGGATCAATCTGCAGAATCTCCTCGGGACCCTGGAAAACCTCGGCAAGGTCAACGTCGTCACCGTGCCCGACGGCATCAGGGCGAACGCCCTGCTCGCCCTGGACCGGATGCTGAAGCTGCCTTCCTAGCGGCCTCGCAGGAGGTTGTTTATGAGAATACTTCTGGCTTCACTTGGTATCTTGCTCCTCGTTGGTTGTGCCGCCTCCAGGCCGACCCTCTACCCGAACGACCATCTGCTGCAGGTCGGCAACGAGCAGGCCGAGCGGGACATCGATGAATGCCGGCGGATGGCTGATGATTATGTAAAGCAGAACCCCGCCGGGGATGTGGCGAAGGGCACCCTCCTGGGTGCGGCCTCAGGCGCCGCGGTGGGCGCGGTGGGCGGGGCAATCGCCGGCAATGCCGGCACCTGGGCTGCCGCGGGGGCGGGCATGGGGGCGATCACCGGTCTCCTGGGCGGGCTTTTCCGGGCGTCGGAACCCAGCCCCGTCCACAAGCAGTTCGTCAACCGCTGCCTGACGGATAAGGGCTACGAGCCCCTCGGCTGGTAGCTCGCGCCGCCGTCCCCGTTTCCAACTTTCGTAGAGGACCTGGAGCACACTGAGCGGTTGGCCGCGCACAGCAAGAGAGCAGCGCAGGGTGGTTGACTCCAGGAAACGGTTACTCCTTCCTGGCGCTCACAATCTGGGTCAGGTATTGGGCTTTGAGAGCGGAGGTCGTGAAGTAGGAGGCCTCGAGGAGGGTGGCCAGGCCGGCGGCGAGATCGGTGCGCATGAAGCCGGATTTGTCCTCGGTATCGATCACCAGGTAGTCGGTGTGGCGGAGTTCGAGGAGCAGTTGGGCGCAGCGGGCGACTTCCTCCCTGGCGGGGAGCTCGGTCATGGCTTGATTGGCGCGGCCGTCGCTGATGATGGTGACAAGGAAGCGGGTGTGAGGGTCTTTGCCGCTCACCCGGCGAATGAGGTGGTAGGTCTCGAGGAGGCCGGCTGCAAGCGGGGTTTTCCCGCCGACGGGGAGATCTTTCAGCCGCGCTGAAGCCAGCTCGACGCTCGAGGTGGGTGGCAGGAGCAGTTCCGCCCGGTCTTTCCGGAAGGCGATCATGGCCACCCGGTCCCTTTTGTGATAGCAGTCGGTGAGGAGCGACAGGATGGCCCCCTTGGTTTCGATCATGCGTCGTTTGGCCCCCATGGAACCCGAGCAGTCCACGGCAAAGATCACCACATGGCCCATCTTCCGTTCCCGCTCTTTGTACCGCAGGTCCTCCTCGCGGATGATCATGCGGCGGTTTCTGCCGCGCCAGCGCTGCCAGGGCGCAGCGGCGCGCAGAGTGGCATCCACGGCGACGTCGTGCTCCTTCGGCCGCAGGGTGCTCTTGACGTAGCGGCCCCCCTTGCCGGCGAATCGGGTCTGGGTCCTCCGGCCGGAGGCCCGCCGCTCTCGGCGATCCTTGCCAAAGACCAGGCGGCGGACCTTGAAGGGATCGCCCACAGCGAAGATTTCCTCGTCGTTGCGACTGCGGCGGGACGGATGCTCAGGTTCCGGGTGGTTCGGCGCGTTGTTTTCGTGCGCGGGCTTCTCTTCACTATCGTGGTGCTCCGGCGGGCTCGGGTTCCGCTCTGCAGTGCTCTCATCCTGATCTCCGGGAGGCCGCTCGGGTCCCTGCTCCTGCTTTCCGGGAGGCGAAGGTCCCTGCACGCTGCGCAGGCGATGCGCGAGCACCAGCGGGGCGACTTTCGCCAGATGCCTTTCGGCAACCTCCTTATCACCGCAGAAGGCCGCATAAGCAACAGCCGCGCGCTGCAGGGTGAGATCGGCCCGATGTCCGGCAACCCCGGCCTCGAGACACATCGTGACGATGATCTCGCGCATGCTCTCCGAAATGGTGACGCTCGGCAGTCGCTGCCTTGCCTGCTGAAGCCTGTCCTTCAACTTCGCTTCCCCCCGGGCATATCGGACTCGGCCGGCCCCCTCCGCTGCCGCCCGCTTGGCAATTCGCAACCGCGCCGCCTTGGCCGCGGTGCTCTCAAAAGAACAGCAAAGCCCGAACCGATCGAGGGCATGCGAGGAGACGGTCCCTTCCTCAGGATTCATGGTGCCGATGAGCACGAAGGAGGGCCGGGACCCTGGCCTGGGACCACCCTTGGGAGACGCCGGGCCGGCCTCACCCTGAGCATTCAAGACAAGGCTCAGCGCTTCGGCGGGCAGCAGGTTCACATCGTCGATATAGAGCATCCCCCCCTCCGCCCGGCTGAGGAGACCGCGTTCAAGGACGCGGCTTCCCGTCCTGACGGCCTTTTCGATATCGATACACCCCAAAAGCATCTCTTCGGTCACGTTTAAAGGCACCTCGACAAAGGCTGCCCCCGGAGGCATCAGTCCACGAATCGATCTCGCTAAAGTCGATTTGCCGCTCCCCTTGTCACCGACGAAAAGAGCTCCGTTTATCCTCGGATCGATCAGATTGAGAATCAGCGCCAACTTGGCTTTCTTATTGCCTATGAACGAGCAAAAGGACATGGTCTGCTCACAGCCGGGCTATCACTTCGTCGAGCTGTTTCATTTCCGAGCCGAGTTCCTGGAAGGGAAGGCGTTTCAGGCGGTGGGTGAGAGCAAGGAGGCAGATGTCCTTGACATCCTCAATAAGCGTCTCGGCATGGCCCCGGAACGCGGCCAGGGCTTTGGCGGCGCGGAGCATGACAATGTCGGCGCGATGGCCGTCGACCTTGATGCTCGAGGTGATGGTCACCACCTTGTCGAGGATTTCCTCGGGAAGTGCCACCTGGCGGAGGCCTGCCCGCGCTTTGACGATCCTTTCCGCAAGACCCTGCTGCTCTTCCCGCCAGCTGTCGGCAAAGCTTTCGGGATCCACGTCAAAGGCGGCCCGGCGGCGCAGGATTTCGATCCGCTGCTGCTTGTCCCGGAGGGAATGGACGTAGACGCTCAGGCCGAAACGGTCGAGCAATTGAGGTCGCAGGTCGCCTTCTTCGGGATTCATGGTTCCCACCAGCATGAAGCGGGCGGGATGGCTGAAGGATACCCCCTCCCGTTCGACGATGTTGCGGCCCATGGCGGCAGAGTCAAGCAGGAGATCAACGATGTAGTCTTCGAGGAGGTTCACTTCGTCCACATAGAGGAAGTTGCGGTTGGCGGCGGCCATGATGCCCGGTTCGAAGCGCTTTTCCCCGTATTGGAGGGCGTGCTCGATATCCATGGTCCCGATCAGCCGGTCTTCCGTGGTGCCCAGGGGCAGCTCGACCACCCGCATCGTCCTCGGTTCGTGCTCGAGCTCTCCGTTTCGCGCCTGCCGCTCGGCACACGCCGTACAAAGGAAGGTGTCGTCGGGATCACAGTTGAAAGGACAGCCCCGGCTGCTCGCATACTCGGGGAGCAGTTCCGCCAGGGCCCGCACGGCGGTGCTCTTCCCCGTCCCCTTCTCGCCCATGACCAGCAGGCCGCCGATTGCGGGATCAATGACATTCAACACCAGCCCCAGCTTCATCTGGTCCTGGCCGACAATGGCCGAAAAAGGAAACATCATGCGTTAACCCTTTCGTCCGAGGGTCTCGTCGAGTCTTTTCTTCCAGCCCTCGACCTCGTTGGCGGTGATGATGTCGACGGCCCCGCCCTGGAAGTCCCCCTCGACTTCCCCCATCTTTTCCTCGATCCACCCTTCGATTTCGACATACACGTCCTTGAGGGCGTCCTTCACATCCGGCGCGGGGTCCCAGAGGCCTCGTTCCGCGGCTTCGATAAGGCGCCGGGCGATTTCCTCGAGGGCGTACGGGTTGTTTTCCTCGAAGAAGCGGCGATTCTCCTCGTCCATCATGAAGGTCCTCGCCAGGTCATCGAAGATCCAGTCATCCACTTCGCTGCTGGTGGCATCCCAGCCGTAGACGCGACCGATCCGCTTGCTGACCTCGCCGGCGCCCTTGTAGCCGTGTTCCTTCATGCCCTCGAGCCACTTGGGATTGAGGAGCCTGGTCCGCACCACGCGCCGGATTTCGTCTGCCAGATCGCGCACCTGCACTTCGCCCTGTTCGCGCGTGTCCCCGTAGTAGTTCCTGACGGCTTTCCCCGACACAACTTTCGCTGCGTTGATGAGCCCGCCGTGGGCGCCGAAATAGGCGCAGCACCCCAGCAGGTCGTATTCATCGGTCACGGTCTTGTTGAAGGTGAGCGCCACCGTCTTGAGACTGTTGCGCAGGGCTTCGTGCGCCGGTTCGCCGAAAGCTCCCTTGCCGTAGGCGTAGCCGTTCCAGCTGAGAAAAACATCCGCCAGGTCTTTTTCATCCTTCCAGGCGGAGGCATAGACGGCGAGTTGCGTACCCGCCTGGTAGACGCCGGGCATGCTCGCAAAGATCCGGTAGGTAGCCTGGCGGAACGCCTCGTCCCCGCCGAGGGTTGCGGGAGACTCAGCCAGTTGGGTCAGCAGGTGCTTGCGGACGTAGTTCTGTGCGACGGGTTCCTCGAGTCGGGCGACGGCCTGAACGATTTCGTCGAGGAGCTCGATGGAAGCCGGGAAATTGTCGCGGGTGATGCCCGAGACCCGGATGGTGACATCAATGCGAGGTCTCCCGAGTGCTTCCAGGGGCAGGACCTGGAAGCCGTTCACGCGGCCGTTGGCGTGCCAGAGCGGCTGTACGCCCAGAAGAGCCATCATCTGAGCCATGCCTTCCCCTTCGGACCACATGATATCGGAGCATTGCCAGTAGAAGGCAATGTTTTCGGGGTATTTCCCTTCTTCCTCCAGATACTTCTCGAGGGTCTTGCGAGCCAGTTGCCGCCCCACTTGCCAGGCGACCGGCGAAGGCACCTTGTGGGGGTCGAGGGAGTAGAAGTTCCGGCCGGTGGGCAGGATGTCGGGCCTTCCGCGCGTCACGATGCCGGACGGGCCCGGGGCGATATAGCCGCCGTCCATGCCGTTCAGGAGCGCCCCAAGCTCGTCGGAAAGCAGCGTTCGCTGGCGCACCTCATCGATTTTGGCCTGGACGGACTGGGCGTTCTGCCGCAAGCCATCGTCCTCCTCATTCCGGCGGGAGCCGGAAGCCAGCGCCGGGAGGCTCTCGATAAGGGGTTTTCCCTCCTCCAGGTAGCGGGTGCAGGCCGCTTTCGCCTTCTTGTCCACCACGTCCTTCAGCACGGCTTCATCAAGGCCGAAGTAGTCCGGATTCGCCTCCAGCAGACCTTTCACCAAGCCGCGCAGGGAATCAGGCGTGTTGCCGTAGCGGACGACGGCGTAAACAAATTCGGCGAAGCGCTCCCCCTCCGGGAGGCGGCCGAAGACGTGCATGCCTTTGGGGATGTAAGAGTTCTTGAGGAGCGAAAGGGCCTCGTGGGCCGCTTTCACCACTTGGTCGAATTCCGCTTCCGCCGGGGTTTTGAGCATCTTCTCGAGATTCCCCTCCCGCAGTTTGGCTTCGATCAGGTGTTTCACGGTGTGGGCCCTGCCGGGTTCGAGGTCCTTCAGTTTGTCATACTCGAAGAGCAGCCGTTCGATCTCGTCGAGATCGCCGTAGAGCTCCCCCTGGACCATGACCGTCTGCATGTGGTCCACCAGGGTGCCGTAGCTGCGCCGCTTGGCGATGGTGCCTTCGGGGGGGTTGTCGGCATTATAGAGGTAGAGGTGCGGCATTTCATCGATGCCGGCGTCGGGGAAGCAGCCGGCGGAAAGGCCGGTGGCCTTACCCGGCAGGAATTCGAGATTGCCGTGAGTGCCCACATGAATGATGGCGTCGGCCCCGAATTCCCGCGAGAGCCATTTATAGGTGGCCAGGTACTGGTGGGGGGGAGGCACCTCGGGATCGTGGAGGATCTTGCAGACCTGGCCGTCGCAGCGGGCCCCCGCACAGCCGCGCTTGGGCTGCACGCAGACCACCGCGTTGCCGAAGCTGACTCCGGTGATGAGCATCCTTCCCTGATGGAGCATGGCGGCGGGAATGCCGTCCCGTTCCTCACCGGGCGGTTCCCCCCAGGCTTCGATCATGCGTGTGCGGGTCGCTTCGGGCAGTTCCTCAAACCATGGCAGATAGCGCTCTTTTTCCAGCTGCACCAGTGCGCCCCCCTTCGCGGCGATTTCGTCCGTGGTCGTCCAACGGAATTCCGAGAGCGCCTTGCGGTTGAGGATTTCATCGATGAGCGCCTTGCCGTTCTCGGGAGGCGTTACCGCGTAGCCTGCCTCCTTCATCCCTTTCAGGATGTGCGCCACGCTTTCGAGGGTGTCGAGATGGGCGCCGCCGCCCACCGTGGCTTCCACCGAAGCGCAGGGGTTGTTGTGCAGGATGAAGGCGATCTTCTTCTCGCGGTTGGGCTTCGTCGCGACCCTCACCCAGCGGGCCACTCGCGCGGCCAGCCGGTCCATGCGGTCGGCGATGGGAGCGTAGGCTTCCTCTTCGGGATTGCTGATGCCGCGCGTGGCGCCCACGATGAGCGGCTCGATGACCCCTTCGAACTCGGGCAACGCCATGCTCCAGGCCACCTGCGACCCCAGCCCCTGAGGGTCGGCCAGCCATGCCTCCTGGTCCTTGTAGTAGGAAATGACCGGCCCCATGAGTGGGACATTGAGCTGCCGGAGCAGGCGCGCTCCCGCTTCGGCCTGGGTTTCGCCCCGGTCATTCCCCTGCTGCCCGAGAAAAAAGACGGTGAGCTTTACCAGGGCCGCCACGAGCGGCGTGTGCTCATCCTTCATCAGGAATTTACGGATGGCTTCCTCGCCGCTCAGGTTGCCGAGGTTCCGGTCCTTCAGCGAATAGAAGAACACCGGCACGACCCCCATCCCCCGTTTTTCCAGGGCGCGCAAGAGCGCCCGTTCGACCTCGAGATTCCCCGTTACCCAGTTGGTGCGGGAAAAGAGCACTCCGACCAGTGGTCGGTGCCGATGCGGATAGCTTTCGAGGAACTCTGCCGTCTCCTCGAACGGCCCACCCCACTCGGGGTGATAAATCCCCTCCCAGACCGTTTCCTTGGGCGGCCGAAACGCCATCGTCGACGAGAAGACTGAAGCCATGAGGAACTTCAGCAGTTCCTCGAAGTTCTCGACGCCGTTGTAGAGAATATAGCGGTAGCTGGTGCCGATAATCTCGGGACTCACGGTCGAGAGCCCCCAATATGTTGGGTCGGGCCCCACTACAACCACGGGAATCCTTCCACCCAGCCCCTTGATTTCTTCCTCGATGAGCTCCCAGAAAGCATCCGCCGTTCGGTACAACAGGATGAGATCAGCTCTTTTCAGCTCCCTCCTCACAGTTTCAACAAGCTTCGGGTCGACGTTGATTTGTTTGGTGGAATAAGCCTGCAGGTCAAAGATCTCCGTCTTCTGTACGGCCTCTCTGAGCACCGGCACATAACTTGCCCACATGATGGAAAAAAGTCTCACGTTTTTACTCCTGTCTCATCACTCGCTACTCACTGCCGATCTTGGGACAGACCATCTCCACGCCATCCCCCGTGAGGAATTCCACCTCGAGGTCGTAGACTCTTTTGAGATGTTCCTTGGTGATCACTGCGCGCGGCGTACCCTGAGCGACGGTGCCGCCGCCGTTGAGCAACAGCACCCGGTCGGAGAAGAGCAGCGCCAGGTTTGGATCGTGGAGGTTCATCACGGCGGTGAGGCCGTTTTCCCTGACCATGGTTCTGACCTTGGAAAGCACCACCACCTGGTTGCGAAAATCGAGATGGGAAGTCGGTTCATCGAGCAGCATGACGGGCGCTTCCTGGGCGAGACAGCGGGCGATGAGGACCATCTGCCGTTCGCCCCCGCTGATTT
>CAZDKX010000152.1:0-11477 GCA_964505935.1 uncultured Syntrophobacteraceae bacterium | reverse complement strand
CGACAAAGTCAATAGCCGGGGAAGCCTTGAGGGATTCTTCCGGCAGCACGGAAACAGGAGGGCCGACGAAGGCGATCTTGAGTTGAGGTTTGGAATCCTTCATCCGCTCCGCGAGCAGGACATCATTCCTGAATCCCGGGGTACTGGTAAAGAGTACCACGAAGTCGTAGTCCCGAACGATTTGGAGCGTTTCCTCCGGCGTCACCCCGTGGGGCGGCGCGTCCAGCAGGCGACTCTCTTTAATCAGCCCCGCAGGGTAAGATAGCCACACCGGGTACCAGAAGGAAGTGATTTCCCGGCGGGCCGGCCAGCGCGAGCCTGCCCCCCCATCGAATTTCTCGAAGGAGGGAGGATTCAAAAGCAGAGTCTTCATTCATTCTCCGTAATCACCAAGTGCCAAGAGCTAAGAGCCAACCGCCAACGCCTATTCCGGAATGAGCCGCTGATAGTCCACGGGTTCCCGGGCTTTCTTGGCCGTTTTTCCGGTTTGATTCCGCTTTGGCTCCAAGTTTTTCTGTTCGTAACAGAGCGCTTCTTTTTCAATGAACGAGGTCGCGCTCAGCTTTACGGAATTTCCCTGAGTGTATTCCTCGACGTCCGCGCTGTTATGCTGGAGGATCAGGCTGATTTTGTTGTTGTGATTATCCTTGAAGGACCACTTCCAGGCGATGAAGGCGCGGAAAGCATCTCCCCGGTATTGGTCCGGTTCTCCGAACTTCCGCTTGAAACGCTGGACCAAGTCCTCAAAGAACTCTTTATCGTCCCGTTCGTACTTCAGCTTGATCTTGGCGATGCGACCGGGCTTGTCACAGTTGCCAAAGAAGAGGTAGCCGCTCCGATAACCTTCAAACGGCAGCTTCAGCTCAACTTCAGACAGATACTCCATGTGTCGGACCGGCAGCGGGGTGTCCATTTGCACCATACCCCGGTATTCCTCGATGCCGGCTCCCAGGCGCAATCCGGCAATTTGCTGCGGGGCCTCCGCAGCACTCAAGACCGGCACCAGCACTGACGCCGCAATCATCACAAAGCCAAGCAATCTCCTCATCGCGGTAGCCTCCCTGATCCTCGCCGTTCAGCGTTCCCTGACGCTCGAATCCTTTTTCGGGTGTTTCTTCACGTACCACTCCCTGAACCGGTTCTCAAGCTTCTCTCTGTAAATCAACACCACGAGGATGACGACGGCGCCGACCGCCACGAGCGTGTAGAACATGCCGTAGCGATGAAGTCTGAGAAAGTTCCCCTGCAGGGTCAGTAACAGGGTGCCCAAAAAGCGGCCCACTCCACCGATCACCAGGAACTCCATGACGGTGAGATGGCCGAGTCCCAGCAAGTAACAAAGGGCATCCTTGGGAAAGCCGGGAATGAGAAAGAGCAGGAAAATGATGAAAACGCCTTTGTGATGCAAAAGGTAATCGAACCGTGCCATGATGGGTGGGGCTACGAACCGCTCAGCAAAGGGCCGCCCCAGATATCTGGCGAGCAGAAAGGCGAGGAGCGAACCGATGGTCAGGCCGATGGTGGAGAGGAGCGTACCGAGGTAAGGACCGTAGAGGTAGCCCCCGAGGATTCCGGTTGCTTCACCGGGAATGGGGGCCGCCACGACCTGGAAGGCCTGCAGCACCACGAATACGACCGTCGACCAGGGGCCAAGGGACTCCAGGAAAAGCTCCAGCTTCTTCTTGTTAAGAAAAAGCCGGATAAATTCCATTTCATAGGCCAGGAAGGAAATGCCGCCAATGAGAACCAAAAGCAGCGCCAGCTTGATCCAGATGTGGTTCTTGTTGTTCCCGTTAATCTTCCTGCACCCCTCTCTTCCTCATTCTCTCGCAGCCATTCCGGAAGAGGCAGGCCACTCCGCAAATGCAGGCATTGCTTACATCGCAGGAGCCTCATCATTTCGGAGACTGCTCACGCATCAAACCATCATGTGATCCAGGAATCGGGTTTGAAAATCGGGATATATATAAACCATCCACACCGTCTTGCCTAGTTTTTAGGAGCAGAAATCTCTAATGAGAGCAGGAGAAAAGGGTTTGCAGTGCTTCAGGACCTGCCCTCATCGAGCACCTGCCGCACGCGGGAGGCAAGCTCGCCAAGACCCACCGGCTTCACGAGGTATTCCCTTATGCCGATCTCCAGGGCTTTGATGTGCGGGACCATATCACTGTAGCCGGTGCAAAGGATAACAGGGATGTCAGGCCGGAGGCTCAGCACGCTTCTGGCCAACTGCGCTCCGGTCATGTGGGGCATGGTTTGATTGGTAACGAGCAAGTCGAAATTTCCGGGTGATTGCTGGAATAGCTTCAAGGCTTCGACGCTGTCCGCCAGCGCTACGACTTCGTATCCCAGGTGCTGCAACGCCCCCCGACCCAGCCTGGCCAGGGCTTCGTCATCATCGACCAGGAGAATCCGTTCTCTGCCTGTGGCCAATCTTTCCATGCGATGAGCCGTCACCTCGACGGAGTCTTCCAGACGCGGGAAAAAGACCTCGAAGCTGCTGCCTTTGCCGGGTTCGCTGGAGACGGTGACGGCACCCTGGTGGCGGGTGACGATCGAGTGCACCACCGGCAGCCCCAGACCGGTCCCTTCTCCTCGTTCCTTGGTCGTAAACGCCGGATCGAAAATCCGCGCCATCACTTCCGGGTTCATGCCGGGGCCGGTGTCGGAAACGGTGAGCTGGACATAGGGGCCGGGGAGCAATCCCGGCGGCAGGACGGTATCTTCAGTGCTGTTCGTCAGCTTAACCTCCAGCAGCCCGCCGCTCTCACTCATGGCCTGAGCGGCGTTCGCACACAAATTCATCAGCACCTGATGGATTTGGGTGGGATCCGCCAGCACATTCGCTCTGCTGGTCACCACCGAGCGTATTTGAATGGTAGTTGGCAGGGACGCGCGGAGCAACTTGAGCGCTTCTTTGACAATGAGGTAGACCTGCAGGGGATGGCGTTCGGGTTTGGTCCGCTGCCGCAGGGCCCCCAGTTGGCCAACCAGGTCTCGGGCGCGATAACCTGCTTGAATGATGGGCTCGAGGTCCTTTCCCAGAGGGCTGTCCGCTCCTGCTTTCAGCCAGCTGAGCTCCGCATAGCCCAGGACAATCCCCATGATGTTATTGAATTCGTGAGCAATGCCGCCGGCCAGAGCGCCAATAGCCTCCATTTGCTGAGCCTGGCAGAGCTGCCCTTCAAGCCGGTTCTGCAACTCTTCCGCCTGCCTGCGCTCAGTGACATCCTGCATCACCACGACAGCACCCATTACCTCGCCCTCTTCCTCCAGGGGCATGGTCCGGCAGGAGGCATAAAAGCTGGAACCGTCTTTTCGCCACAACAACTCCTCCTGCATGGGGCTGGGAATACCTGCCTGAACAGCGTTGCAGAGGGGGCATTCAATGGCTGGACAGGGGGTACCGTCCGGTTTCGAGTGATGGAAGGTCTGATGGAAATCCCTGCCGATGAGCTCCTCGGCAGGGTAGCCGGTCATCGTGACGACCGAAGGGTTCAGAAAGGTGATGGCACCTTGCCGGTCAAGGCCCAGGATACCTTCAGCCGCGGCGTCGAGGATACCATGGAAGTTGCGTTTCAGTTCCTTGAAGGCGACGTTGACGCTGCGGTGGTCAAGCCGCTCGTCGTTGGGGTCTTCGTGATCAACTGAAAGGACTTTCATGGTACGCTTCCTTCCCGGTGAGGATGGGTCTACAGACCGCTCAACAACCCGCCTTTGGCTACTCTCATCCTGCCGGCACGAAGGGATGCGGCGGCACCCTGGGACGCCCCACCCTTGCTGCTGTGGTCGGGTACCGGGCAAGTCGATTCATGGCGTGGCGCAGGAACGCAACCGGTTATCCCGGCCTGGAACGTCACAACGCCTGCTATCGTTCGGGTGGAAGAGAGCCCATCACGCTATTCACAAACTCCGAGCGAGCTTCGGGGTCTTCAATGACAAGGTCCACAATGGCGTCCAGCTGGTCCATTACCTGCCGCACGGCGGCGTCTCGCCTCTTGACGTCCGATTCCTCCCGCGCCTGCAACTGGAGCCACGTGGCGCGGGTGAAGAGCAAGGCCAGTTCCGACAGGGCGCGCGAGAATGCCGCTGCCTGCTGGGTTGTCTGTTCACTCTTGAGACCCTGTTCCTTGAGAGCGAATTCCTCCTTTCTCATCCGCTCTTCAGCCTTCTTGATGCTTTCCAGCAGGGCTTCCGCATACTTGATGCCGGCGCCAATCTTCTCACTGGTGGCGTTTAGGTCGGCAATGAGCGGCTTGAGCGTCTGGCGCTGGAG
The DNA here is from genome assembly GCA_964505935.1 of uncultured Syntrophobacteraceae bacterium. Taxonomy (GTDB): domain Bacteria; phylum Desulfobacterota; class Syntrophobacteria; order Syntrophobacterales; family Syntrophobacteraceae; genus JADGQM01. The sequence continues at coordinate 7,201 of CAZDKX010000152.1, read as the reverse complement.
GTCAGCCTCTCGCTGCAGGTCTTGCAGGGCCTGATCCTTGATCCAATTGACCTGTCCCCGAAACAACGGGAGACCAGGGATTTCCCATTTCATCTTTCTCAGCAGGTCATGGTTGGCGATGGCCAAACCGGTCAGCAGAGAGAAGAGCAGAAGGACAACCGTCAAGGTTGTGGTAAGCTGTCTCTTGAGCGTGAGATAGAGAGTCAATCCCACCATGGCCAGAAAAACCAGCAGCGCTACACTTTCCGTTATCATCATGACCCATTCCTGTGTGTTGGTTATGCTCGAAGCAACATGACCTTTGATCCACCAGCAAGAGGCAGGGAGAAGAGTTCCTCATTGAAAGGGCCTGTTTCTACCAGTAACGCTTTGGAGTTTGCTTTTCAAGAACAAACGTTGGGTGAGAAGAAAGTGTGTCGCCGCAGGAGTGCTATCAAGTTCCGCCTGGAAAGAATACAATGAGGTCGACAAAAAGGATCGAACTTTCCTGCCGGATGGAGTAGCTTTAATGTTTTGCATGCTGAGAGATCCCTCTTGGCTTTCGGAGGACAGCTCATGCCTGGAAGAAAGTTACTTGACGGTTCGGAAGCCAAGGGGCCAAAGCCACCTTGGCTGAGGGTTGCTCTGCCATCGGGCAGGACTTTCCAGCGGCTCAAAGTGCTCATGCGTGCAAAAGCACTCCACACCGTATGCGAAGAAGCTCTGTGCCCGAATATGGCTGAATGCTGGGGCAGCGGCACCGCCACCTTTCTCATTCTGGGCAACATCTGTACGCGAAGTTGCGGTTTTTGCGCCGTAAGCAATGGACGCCCCCGCGAGGAAGCCGCCGATGCGGACGAAGCGAGGGAGGTGGCTGAGGCTGCAGCGGCAATGAACCTCAAACATGCCGTCATCACCTCGGTTACCCGTGACGACCTCTTGGACGGTGGGGCCGCGCATTTTACCGCAACCATCAACAGGATTCACACTCAGGTCCCAGGCTGCACAGTCGAGGTGTTGATTCCTGACTTCCTGGGCTGCGCAGCTTCCTTGAAAACCGTAACGGCAGCTCGCCCGGAGATTCTCGGTCACAATGTGGAAACCGTTTCCCGGTTATACCCTCTGGTGCGACCTGAAGCTGACTATGCGCGGTCGCTCCAACTGCTCCGGGCTGCCAAGGAACAGACCCCGGACCTGCTCACCAAATCGGGTATCATGGTGGGGTTGGGCGAAAGCACGGAGGAATTGCTCGACGCATTTTCGGATCTGCGGCGGTCCCGCTGTGACATTCTAACCTTGGGACAGTATCTGCGTCCCACCCGAAGGCATCTGCCGGTGGTGCGCTATTACCCGCCCGAGGAGTTTGCCGCCCTCAAACAGGCAGCTTTGGATGTCGGCTTCCAGTGGGTGGAAGCGGGTCCCTTGGTCAGAAGCTCCTATCACGCCGATCAACAGGCCCGAGCGCTGAGCGGAAAACGGGCATCGTTCTCCGTAAAGCAAGGATAACCCGGTGCCTGCCTGCACGGAGATGACGGGTGGGATTCGAAAAGCTATTCATGCTTGGGGACACTAGACCATGATTGATGATAAGATTGTTGTTACGGGTATTGGCGTCATTTCCTCCATCGGGTGTGGCAAGGATACCTTTTGGCACAGCCTTGTGGAAGGGGTATCAGGCGTGAAACCCACCACGTCTTTCGACCCTGCGGGCCACAAGAGTAAAATTGCCTCGGAAGTGGCCTCGTTCAGCCCGGAAACCTTTCTCAACCATAAACAGCTTCGGAGAATGGCCCGCGTCTCTCAGTTTGCCGTCTGCGCAGCCCACCTGGCCGTTGCCGATGCCGGGCTGGAAGTGGGCGGGATGGAGCCGCCGCGCATTGGCTGTGTGATTGGCTCAGCGGCAGGGGATTACCAGAATCTTGAAGAGCAGTTTGTGAGGTTCAGGCAAAAGGGGCCGGGGGCGGTCAACGCCTTGACCATCCCCAAGGTCATTCCGAACATGCCGGCCTGCAATGTTGCCATCAGCCTGGGGATCCACGGCCCCAACCTTGGTATCGTCACGGCCTGCGCCACGGGAGCGCATGCCATAGGCATGGCGCTCGGCCTGCTTCGTCTGGGCTGGGCGGACGTCGTGCTGGCCGGCGGCGCTGAATCAACCATTACGGCCTTTGTTGTGGACGGCTATGCCTGCATGGGAGTCCTGTCTCAGCGCAACAGCGCTCCGCAGGAAGCCAGCCGCCCTTTCGATGCCGATCGCGACGGCTTTGTCATCGGGGAAGGGGCCGGCGTGCTGGTGCTCGAAACCATGCGTCATGCAAGACAGCGCGGGGCCGAAATCCTGGCATGCTTGAGCGGCTTTGGCATGAGCTGTGACGCTCACAATATCGCTATCCCTGAACCCGACGGGAGTTCGGCGTCGACGGCCATGACCAGTGCCCTCCGGGATGCCGAACTCAACCTCGAAGATATCGACTATATCAACGCTCACGGGACTTCCACCAAAGTGAATGACAGGGCCGAAACGAATGCCATCAGGAAGGCCTTCGGACCTCACGCGCAGAGCGTTCCGGTGAGCTCGATCAAGTCCATGATCGGTCACACCCTGGGGGCTGCAGGGGCGATCGAGGCAGCGGCAACGGTTCTCACCCTCCATCACGGCATCATCCCGCCCAACCTGAATTACCACACTCCGGATCCTGCTTGTGATCTGAACGTCGTCGCAAATGAGGCGAGGAGGGCCACGCTCACGAGTGCGATCTCCAACTCTTTTGGATTCGGGGGGCAGAATGCAGCCATCGTTTTCACCAAGCCCTGATCATGATAAGTTTGAACGATCTAACGCTTCGCTCCAATGTTTCTCGCTGCGCTTGAAATCCAGTGCGGATTCAATCCTAAGGTTGTGAGGCGAGGAAGGTAAGTGGACCAGAAGAGCAAAACCCGTGACCGGCTGATGGCCGTTTACGAACGTCTGTCACCCCTCGAACAGGCCCTGATGCAACTCTGTTCGATCATCTATGAACCGGTGGACGCGGCCACGGTGATGAAGTGTTTTCGGCAGACCGGCCTCAGTTTTCCCGAGGCCCGGGTGAAGAGCCTGGTCGAGCTCGAAGCCTGTCTCGACCGCCTGCAGACGCTCAAGCTGCTGAACCGGCGCTTCCAATGTCCCGAGGCAATCGTGGAAGTATGCAGCAGACAGGCGATGAATATCCCGGCAGCGCCTGAACCGCTGCCGAAGCTTCCCGGGCCGGGCCCTGGCAAATCCTCGCGAGTGGGTACGAGAAGTGCCCCTCCCCCATCGGCCAACCGCTTTCAGCTCATGGCCCGCATCGTCCAGGAACATACGGCTCCAGGCTACTGGTTTGGCAGTTCGGGGGGGACAAACTACTGCCATCGCCTCATGCGCAATCTGCGGATCGGGATCTACACCCAGGACCTCAGTCTCGTGCGCCGGTCCCATGACCAGCTCCACGCTTCGTGCGAGGATTCTTATGGGCACCCGGACCCCGTGATCCGGATCTGCAACAACCCCTTCGATGCCGACTGGTTCAGCACGCTGCCGAAGGAACTGCAGAAGCACATCCTCCCGTCGATGCTGTTCCAGACCCCATTTTCTCTGGAGAGTGATGCCGAGGTGCTGGCTTACCTGCTGTCCTCTCCCTTCCGCAAGGCCAACCCGGTCGCGAAGAATCCCGGCCTCTACCTTCACGTGGTCACCCGCCTGATGCTCGGCGGCCGCCTGGATGAGGCCGAGACCCTGCTGGCGACCGTCAACGAGACGGTGCGGGTTTATGGGCTGGCAGCTTCCTTACGGTTTCTCCGGGGCGACTATGAGGCGGCGCTGGCCACTTTCGAGGCGGATCTGAAGGATTTGCGGCGAGCTTTGAAGCAGCGCCACGGTTATTTTGGCGGATTCGAAGGGATATTCTTCCTGATGGCCCAGCTCCAAACCGAGCCGTCCCCCGCCCTCAGCAAGCCCAATGGCCTGCTTGAAGCAGCGTTGGCGAGGAATCGGGAGGGCTCTCTGCTCCGGCCCGCCTATCAGGCACTGAAGGCAGTCCAGCTCAGCCACACCGGCCAGGCAGACCGAGCCCGCTCCCTGCTCGCTGAGGCAGGGCAACTCCGGAGCGGGTTCGTCGGTTTTGCTCAGGCCTTAGCCAACTACTGGATCAATGGTCGGCTGGAACAACGGGAAATCGATCTGCTCAGCGATCTCTTCATCCGGTCGCGAGAAGCGGGCCTGAGCTGGCAGGCCCTGGAATGTGCCGAACTGCTCTGCCGGGCGGAACAGAACACGCCGGTACGTCGCAACGCCATAGAAAGGATCAGGCAGGCAACGGGACTCGCTTCGTTTGTGGCCACCCTCCAGGTGGAGGAACCCTGGCGGCGCAGCCTGCGCGCCCTGAGTGCCATCAGCGAAGAAGGGCGGGAAAGCAGTGCCCCCGTTGCCAATACTCGCCTGGTGTGGCTCCTGGACCACCGTCACGGGCAGCTTTCAGTCCAGCCTCTGGAGCAGAAACGCACGCTCCGGGGGGCCTGGTCGAAAGGGCGGGCGGTGGCGCTCAGCCGCCTGTACGGCGGCACCAAACCCCAGGGGATGACTCCTCAGGATGAAACTCTCTGCGCGGCAATCGAACGCGAAGGGCGCACTTATTACAACACCCGGTATTATTTCAACACCAATAAGCTGCTGGCAGCTTTGGTCGGCCATCCCCTGCTCTTTCTCGAGAAGGCGCCGACGGTGCCGGTGGAAGTGGTAAAGGGAGAACCGGAAGTCCTGGTCACCCGTGTAGACACCGACCTGCTCATCCGGTTTTCCCTGGAGGTGGAGGATTCCCGTGTGATGCTGCTGCAAGAGACCCCCACCCGCTTCAAGGTGGTGGAACTCTCTGATCTCCACCTGCGCATTGCCGGCATTCTGGGCCAGAAAGGATTGAGAGTTCCGGCCTCGGCCACTCACGAAGTGATGGCGGCGGTGGCCAGCATGTCCTCCCAGATGACCGTCCATTCGGCGGTCGGCGGGCCCTCCCGGGACCTCGAGGAAGTGGCTGCCGATCCCACCCCGCGGGTCCATATCATCCCGTCGGGACTCGGGTTCCGCTTCGAGATGTTCGTCCAGCCGTTCGGGGCCGGTGGTCCTTATCTCAAGCCGGGGGCCGGCATGGAAAACATCATGGGCGAAATCGACGGCAAGCTGCTGCACACCAGGCGCGACCTCAAGGGCGAGGAAACGATGGCGCGGGCCGTCGAAGCTGCCAGTCCGACTCTTTCCATGCTCGAGGAAACCGAGCGCCAGTGGCAGGTGACGGACCTCGAAAGCTGCCTGCAGATCCTGCTGGATCTCAAACCCCTGCAGGATAGCGGCCGGGTGGTCCTGGCCTGGCCCGAAGGGGAAAAGCTTCGCGTCAGCCGCGAAGTCTCGTTCGATCAGCTGCGCCTGCGCATCCGCAGCCGGACGAACTGGTTTGAAGTCGGCGGCGAGCTCCAGGTGGACGACCAACTCGTCGTCGACATGAAGCGCCTGCTCGAAATCCTCAGCCCGGACGGCGCCCGCTTTCTTCCCTTGGGGGACGGCCAGTTTGTGGCGCTCACCCACGAGCTGCGCAAACGGTTGGACGACTTGGCGGACTACACCGAAGCAGACGACCAGGAGCTCCGCCTGCACCCGCTGGCCGCGCTGGCCCTGGAAGATTTCACCGATCAGCTTCCGCTCCTGGAAGCCGACCATGGCTGGAAGACACGGTTGGCAGCCATCCACGAGGCCCTGCAGCAGGAGCCCGCGCTTCCTTCAACCCTCAAGGCCGAGCTCCGCGACTATCAGATGGAAGGCTATCGCTGGCTGGCGCGGCTGGCGCACCTCGGGCTCGGCGGCTGCCTTGCCGACGATATGGGACTGGGAAAGACCCTCCAGGCGCTGGCACTGATTCTGCGGCGAGCCCCCGAAGGACCCGCCCTGGTGGTTGCGCCCACGTCGGTTTGCATGAATTGGATGGTGGAGGCCAACCGTTTCGCCCCGACGCTGAACCTGGTCGCTTTTGGTGGCAATCAGCGGGAGCAGTTGGTCGGCAAGCTGGGCCCGATGGACGTGCTGGTGGTCAGCTACGGTCTCCTTCATCAGGAAGCGGAGCTGCTGGCCTCCGTCCAGTGGCATACCATCGTCCTCGACGAAGCCCAGGCGATCAAGAACTTCACCGCCAAACGGTCCCAGGCCGCCATGAATCTCAACGGCAACATGCGGCTCATCACTACCGGCACCCCCATTGAAAATCATCTGGGAGAGCTCTGGACCCTGTTCAATTTTATCAATCCTGGACTGTTGGGTCCCCAGGAACGCTTCAATACCCGCTTCGCCGTGCCCGTGGAGCGCAACAACCAACGCGAGGCCCGCAAGCGGCTGAAAAAGCTGGTACAGCCTTTCATCCTTAGGCGCACCAAAGCGCAGGTCCTCGAAGAGCTGCCGCCCCGCACCGAGGTGGTGCTGCAGGTGGAAATGGGTCCCGAGGAGACCGCTTTTTATGAGGCTTTGCGTCGCCAGGCCCTCGAACGCCTCGAATCGGACGACAGCCCGGCAGGCCAGAAGCACCTCAAGATTCTGGCCGAGATCATGAAGCTGCGGCGGGCCTGCTGCCATCCCCGGCTGGTCGTGCCCGCGACCGAGCTTTCGGGAGCCAAGCTGGAACTCTTCGGCGAAGTGGTGGCAGAGCTTCTCGAGAATCGCCACAAAGCCTTGGTGTTCAGCCAGTTCGTGGGACACCTCCAGATCCTTCGGGAACAGCTCGACGCCCGCAAGCTCGACTACCGCTACCTCGACGGCAGCACTCCGCCCAGGGAGCGCAAGCGCGAAGTGGATGCCTTTCAGGCGGGCTCGGGCGACCTCTTTCTGATCAGCCTCAAGGCCGGCGGCCTGGGCCTCAACCTCACCGCCGCCGACTACGTGATCCACATGGACCCCTGGTGGAATCCCGCCGTCGAAGACCAGGCCTCGGACCGGGCCCATCGCATCGGCCAACAGCGCCCGGTGACCGTATATCGGCTGGTCACCCGGAATACCATTGAAGAAAAAATCGTCAAACTGCATCAGGAAAAGCGCGATCTGGCAAGCAGTCTCCTCGACGGCAGCGATATGGTCGGCCGCATGTCGGCGGATGAGCTGCTCAGACTGATCCGGGAACAGTAAAGCGTGGTCCGCAGGTGTCATGCAGGCAGGGGGACCACCTCTTTATCC
>CAZDKX010000151.1:0-11571 GCA_964505935.1 uncultured Syntrophobacteraceae bacterium | reverse complement strand
AGGCGTTCTATCCCCCCTCTCTTTTAAATTGGACCGAAACCACGTGCGCGAGAACTCTGAGCCACAGGGAAAAGTGAGCGATGGCATAGCAACTGCTCGTGATGAATGCACTTACGCAAGGATTTGACCAGTTAGTCGAATTGTGCTGAGCTGTCAAGATCGAATCGCAACTTGTGCAGCAATTCTCATTACGGCGCGGTACCGCCGGGATTTCTCTTTTCTCGCAGGCTGGTTGTGAGTAAAAGTGAAAGGTGAAGGGTGAAGGGTGAAAAGTGAAGGGTGAAGAGTGAAGAGGGGGAGGAAGGCTGTCATGATCAGATTCAGCGGGATTCACCACCTGGCCATGGTCACGCGGGACATGGATGCAACCATCCGGTTCTGGCGGGACCTGCTCGGGATGAGAATGGTTGCCGGACTTGGCAAACCGGGCTACCGTCACTACTTCTTCGAGATTTCGGCAACCGATATGCTGGCCTTTTTCGAGTGGCCGGAGGTTGAGCCGGTGGAAGAAAAGGACCACGGCTATCCGATCAAGGGGCCTTTCATTTTCGACCATATCTCCTTCGGGGTCGAGACGGAAGAGGCTCTCTGGACGTTGAAGGGGCAGTTGGAGGCGGCTGATCTCTGGGTATCGGAAGTGATCGACCACGGCTTCATCCATTCCATCTATGCCTTCGATCCCAACGGCATTCCCATCGAGTTCAGTTGCCCCGCGCGCGAGGTGGATCTTCGCCGAAGGCCCAGGATGGTCGACTTAGCTCCCTCAGCCGTCACCCTTGAAGGCTCCGCCCCTCAGCCCGGCCATTGGCCTGCGCCGTCGGCAACGGCCCAGGAAGAGCGTGCTGTCTATCCGGGCGAAGGTCTCGACTTGGTAGAGGGAGTGAAGAAGGATTGGTGGCAAAGATGATGGGCTATTGCCGACCATAAGAAGGGTGTACTCATGAGCAGCACCTCCGGGGACGACCACCTGCGAGAGAAGGTTCGCCTCGTATTTCAGCATCTGCCAACGATGCAATCTGCCTCGTTCGTGGTTGCCCTCGTGCTGGCGTATGTGGTTCGTGACATCGTTTCGGCCGGGCGCATCGTTGCCTGGATCCTCATGATCCTGGCGATTGTCCTCAGCCGAATCCTGCTGTTCTATCGATTCATCGCAGTGAGCCGGGGACCGTTTGACGGGGAGTACTGGAAGCAAGCCTATCTCGGTTTGGCCTTCCTATCCGGGATAATGTGGGGATTGTCCGCGTTCATCATCTTCCCGGCCGGCAATTTGGTGCTTATCTCCCTGTTTGTGCTGGTCATTGCCAGCCTGTCGGCATCCACTACCATCTCCCATTCTTCCATCAAGTTGGCCCCCGCTGTCTGGGCGGGGCCGGCCCTGCTGCTCTATGCCTTCCGCTGCGCCCTCGAAGGCGGAGAAACCGGCTATACCATCGCTCTGTTGATCGTCCTCTATCTGGCAACCATCGTCCGCTATTCATTCACTCAGCACGAGGCGGTTGATGCCGCCATCGCCCTGAAGTTTGAAAATCTGGAGCTGGTTGCCGAATTGGAAAGACTGACTGAGAGCCTGAGCCAGGACCTCACCGTGCACAAGCGGGCTGAAGAGACACTCCGCGAGTATTACGAGCTGCTGGCCGAGCACAGTCGGGACATCATCCTCTTTGTGCGCCGCCATGACGGGCACATTCTGGAGGCCAACGCCGCTGCCAGGAAAGCCTACGGGTACAGCCGGGAAGAACTGCTCGAGCTGTCGATCCATGACCTGCGCCTCCCGGATACGCAAAGCCTCACGGCGGCGCAGATGGCCGAGGCGGATGCGCGCGGCATCCTTTTCACCACCGTTCACCAGCGCAAGGACGGCAGCAGCTTTCCGGTCGAGGTCAGTTCGCGGGGGGTAACGATTGGGGCTGAGCGCGCGCTGATCAGTGTCATCAGGGACATCACCGAGCGCAAACAGGCGGAGGAAGAGCGTTTACGCTTCGAAGAGCGGCTCCACCAAGCGAAAAAGGCTGAAAGTTTGGGCCGCATGGCCGGCGCCATCGCCCATCATTTCAACACCCTGCTGGGCGCGGTCATGGGACGCCTGGAGCTGGCTCTCGGCGATCCGGGCCTCGCTGCACGCCCCCGCAGGCACATCACTGGAGCCATGGAAGCTTCCCAGCGGGCAGCCGATATCAGCCGTCTGATGCTCACCTACCTGGGCCACACCATCCAAAAGAAAGAACCGTGTGATCTTGCCGAAGTTCTGCGGGATGCCCTCGGGGTTCTGGGGCCAACCCTCCCTCAAAAAGTGCAGGTGAAACTGGAGGTCCCTCCAGAGGCGATGATCATTCAGGCAGATAAGGCGCACATCGAGCAGGTGTTCACGAATCTGACTCTCAACGCCAAAGACGCCATCGGCGACCGTGAGGGGCAGATCAGGGTTACGGCTAACCCCTGGGCGGCTGAAGAGCTTCGCGAGTCTAGCTTTATCCCTTCCGGATGGCAGCCTACGGAAAAGCGCTATGCCTGTATTGCGGTTGCCGATAACGGCACGGGGCTGGACCCTGAAATGCGGGAACGGATCTTTGACCCGTTTTTTTCCACCAAGTTCACTGGTCGCGGTCTGGGTTTGGCCGTCGTCCTGGGTATCGTGCGGGCCCACGATGGAGCGCTGGCAGTCGAGAGTCAACCGGGCAAGGGTACCGTGTTCCGAGTATTCCTGCCCCTGCCGGGACAACCCGGTCCGGGAGCGTCCAACGATGACGGGCATGCCGCTTGACCACTTCTTCATCCACGAAGTCACACGAAGGGCTTGGAAGACACACGAAGACGACCCTTCGGGTGCTGACCGGGAGGATGGTTGACGGTTAAATCTGCAAAAGCTGGAGCTTCGAAACCGCGTCCCCAGGCGGGAGCTTGGGAACGAGCAAAGTGGCCATTATCCCAAACCGTCATTCCGGCATGCTTTTGGCCGGAATCCATGAATTGCCTGGATACTGACTCCCGGCTTGAAACCTGACGGGACAAGCTTCGCCGATGTGACGAAAGGCGGGTGGACACCTATTCGTGTGGAGCTGCACCAACAAAACCCTGCGGATTCCTTCGGGGAGCCGCGGTTGAGGACGCCCCCCTCATGCTGAGGCATAAACCGCCGTCGCCGCTTCGATAGCACCCGGTTGGGCCTTGAAGCCCTCGGCTTTCAGCACTGCTTCCAGCGCCGCCAGGAAAAGGAAGACGTTCCTGCGGCGACACGAGTGACCCATCAGGCCGACGCGCCAGACTTTCCCGGCGAACTGCCCAAGACCGCCGCCGATCTCGATGGCAAAGTCCTGGAGCAGCGCCTTGCGCACCTTGACGTCGTTTACCCCCACCGGGATGCGGATGGCGTTCAGCATCGGGAGCCGTTCCGGTTCGGGCACCAGCATCGCCAACCCCATGGCTTCGATCCCCGCCACCAGGGCGCGGTGGTTGAGGCGATGTCTGGCAAAGCGGGCCTCGAGCCCCTCTTCGGCGATGAGGCGCAATGCCTCGCGGATGGCGTAGATCATATTGACCGGGGCGGTGTGGTGATACTTGCGTTCATTACCCCAGTAGTCACGGATCATGCTGAAATCGAGATACCAGCTGACCACGGGATGCCGGCGCTGTTCGAGGGCCTTGACCGCCGCGGCACTGAAGGTGACCGGAGAGAGCCCCGGCGGGCAGGATAGGCACTTCTGGGTGCCGCTGTAGGCGGCATCGATGTTCAGCCGGTCGATGGGGACATCCATCCCGGCCAGCGAGGTGACGCAGTCCACCAGGAACAGCGCTCCGGCTTCGTGGGCGATGCGCGATAATTCCTCCAGCGGCGTGCAGGCGCCGGTCGAAGTCTCAGCGTGCACCACGGCGACGACCTTGGGCCGGCATCCCCTTACCGCCCGGGCGACCGCCTCCGGGGCGACGGCCCGGCCCCATTCCCCATCCACCCTGACCAGGTTGCCGCCAATGCGGGTCACGATGTCACTCATGCGCGTGCCGAAGACCCCGTTTACGGCGACCACCGCCGCATCGCCTGGTTCCACCAGGTTGACCAGACAGGCTTCCATACCGGCGCTGCCGGTAGCGGAAACCGGAATCGTGAGAGCGTTTTGGGTCTGGAAGAGATGGCGCAGGAGCCGTTGGGTCTCGTTCATGGCCTCGAGGAAATAAGGGTCCAGGTGGCCGATGCAGGGGGCAGCCATCGCCTGCAACACCCGTGCGGGAACGTCACTCGGCCCCGGCCCCATGAGCAGCCGGTCGCCAGGGTCAAGGTCCCGGAAAGCTCTCGGATCGATCTCTGATGCGTAAGTACTCATAAGCAAAATTTCCTTCATAAAATGGTGATGGTGAGCCTGGGCTTCCGGTCCTTTGGAGGCCGCGAGCTTCTTGAGGCTACAAAAGGGACTCCGCCGTGTCAAGCTGGGCTTTCCCAGAAACGACGCCCGCCGCCGTCCTCTCAGGGCAATCGTTTCTGGTAAGTCCCTTTCGAGGAGAGCCGCCCCGGAAGTCCCACTACAGCTGCGTGCGCCAGAGCTTCGTGGCCGTCAGGCTCGCTTCGTCGAGCTTGGAAAACCTGATAATACAGCTGTGGTTGGTCTCCTCTGCGGCTACTACCTTAGCGTCGACCAGGATGCCTCCCCCCAATGGACCAGGGACCTCCACTTGAAGGGCAGTGAAGACCGTCAGCGATACCTTTGTCTCCAGTTCAGCGCCTGTGGAGGACCATCTGACCAGCTTCGCGGCTTCGAGTGACGGGCTGATTTGTTTGTCAGCCACGAGACGAATGCGGACTGGGATCGGAGTGACGAGCCGTTTGAGCTCAGGCACTGTCGGGGGCAGGCTCTTGCTCAGGTCATTTCGCCTTCCTCTTACCTCCCAGAGGAGCATAGCCGACGCCAGTCCTTTGCCGTGAGCCTCCATCGGTCCGGCGAGGTCAAAGTGGTCGGCAACTGCCTGTTTAGTGACTTCCGAGATCAGTATCTGCCCACCCACCGTCAGCGATTCCAACCGGGACGCAAGATTGACCGCATGGCCCACCACGCCGTATTTGATGCGCATCTGTGAGCCCATGTTTCCCACTACACAGGGACCGCTGTTGATGCCGATGCCTATCTCCATCGACGGAAGGCTGGTTCCGCTCAATTGAAGATTCATCTGCTGGCAGGCCAGTTGCATGGCAACGGCACAGGTCACGGCGTGCCTCGCGTGATCCAGGTCTCTGCCGGGGGCGCCAAAAACCGCAAACAAGCAGTCTCCCAGGAAGTCCACCACGAAACCCTGATGCCGGTGGATGATCTCGACCATGGACCCAAAGTGGCTGTTCAGCACCTGGACCACTTGTTCCGGGTGAGTCTGCTCGGAAAAGCGGGTGAAGTTGCGCAGATCGGAAAAGAGCAGGGTCACCTCGCGCCTTTGGCCACCCAGCATGGCCTCCTCGCCGTCCACCGCCACTTGTCTCACGATCAGTTCCGGGGCAAAGCGAGTGAAGGAGCGGAGGCTTGCTTTCATGCGGTCCACCGCTCCGCGAAGCTGCTCGATTTCGGAGATATGGGTGTGCAGCTGGAACTGGCTGTCGAGTTGAAAGTTTCTGATGCGGTCGGTTTCGGCAGCAAGCAGGAGAATGGGCTTGGATATGCTGCGGGAGAGAAGAAACACCAGCAGCGTTGCCAGTGCAAGGATGCCCAGGCAGAGAAGCAGGGCGCCCTGACTGATCTTCTTCACATCGCCGATAAAATCATCCTCGGGAATCACGACGATCACTTTCCACGGCTTTTCAAACGAAGGGGGGAAATCCCGGAAGGTGGCGAGGAATCTCTGGCCTCCGCTCTCAACGCTGACTCGAGCCGCCCCCGAACGGCGCTGCTCCCTGAATGCCTCGCTAATACCAGGGATTTTCAGATCCTCTGCCGTGACCGGCCGCTCGACCCCGTGCTCAACCTGTCTATCAACGACGCGGGCGGCATCTGGAAAAGCCACGAGCTCATTTCTCTCATTGACGATAAAGGCCAGACCGTGCTCGCCGATCCGGAGCGTCTTCAGAAACCTGGACAGTCCACTCAACTCAATATCACAGCCCATGACCCCCTGGAAACGCCCCTGAGCGTCCAATACGGGACAGGAGACCGTGATGCCCGGGACCCGGTCGGTGTGGAAAATATAGAGATCCGTCAAGTAGAGGCCCCGGTTTTCCCAGGCCCCTTGATACCAGGGACGGAAGCGGGGATCAAAGGTGTCGGCGGTGGTATTCTCAGTCAGGATCAGGTTGAACCGTTTGTCTCGGGCCCTCCAGGTGGTGAGTGGCGGGTCCGTCGCGCGGTCCATGATCTTCGTCGAAGTGGTGCCGTCCGGCAGGCGCCTGACCATAAGAAAGTTCCCCTCCTGGTCGCCAGCGATGAAGCCGGTTACCGTTGGGTAAGCATTCAGGACTTCAACCGCATAACGCTCCATTCCGTCTGAGTTGTTGAGGGGCAACACCCCTGCGGCGGCAACCTGAGTGCTCATTTCGGTCAGAGCGGTCACGGGTTTGAAGAAACCTATCGTGCGGTTGATGACGGCCTGGGTCGTCTGCTCCATGAGATCATCGCAGAGCATCAACACCACGCGCGAGGTGTTGCCGTAGGAGTAGAACGTCACCGCCAGAACGGTGCCCAGCAGCAATCCCCCGAAAGCGGTGAGCAGGTCTACACGCAGACTTCTCTTGAAAGAAAATGAGGGTCGCCAGGTGGTCATGAAGCATGATTCTCCTGCACGGGAATTCCGGGTGCCAGTCGAAGCTGAGCTTGTCGCATTCCAAAACGAATTGCAAGCTCCACATGGTGCCCATTTCCAGAACGAAGCGGGATATCATCTTCCTCCGTCAACGATCGGATTTTCCTGACCCTGCTCAATCGATGACATTTGCCACCGCATCCTGGAAGCACGCAGGAACTGCAGCATCAGCTTTGCTGAAGAGGGACTGCCTATGGCAAACAAGGCCGTGTCGAGGGAGGATGTAGCAGACCTTCGGTACGCCAGGAGCCTTGACTAGAAAATGTTCTCCACGCGCTTGATTTCACTCAGGTGCAGGCCAATGCTTTGATTGCCAATGATCATGACATTCGCTACCCTCCCGATGACGATAACCTGCTTATTCGTCGCAGGCAGGGACTCTTTGGCAGTGACCATGATCTGAGAACCTTGATCGTTGATGGTGTAATAACTCACTCCCAAAAGGGAGATCTTGGTCACATCCACGACCACCCCCTTCACTTTGACCTCCTGGCCTTCGTATCGAGCGGGGTTGCTGAGGATGTCTCCGACCGGCACACAGCCCCATGGCAGATAATCGCAGCCGTGCAGGGCCGATAAGCAAAGCAGGACCACCACGGCGATGGCTGCCGGATCAAGGAAACGCGAGAATTTTTTCATGCTGCACCTCCCTGGTGACACGATCGTTTCCTGGAGTTCTGTTTCTCGTTGAAGCTGTCTCAGGGCTTTCCTGCGGCATCCAGGCCAATCCACCCCAGACAAAAAAAGGACTCACCCGCCAGCGGTCAAGCCCTTATAATTTTCGAGAATGCCGGAGGAGAGAATCGAACTCTCACGGCCGCAAGGGCCACTGGATTTTGAGTCCAGCGCGTCTACCTGTTTCACCACTCCGGCTTGCTTTCAGACGCTCGGACTATACGCAAACGCTTTTTACCCTGTCAAGGAGAATTTGGCCGGGTGGGGCGGACGCAGGAGGATGCAAAAAATGCGGGAAAGGGATTGACATCACCTCTCGCGTCCTGTATTCATACAACGGCTTTGGGGGCTGTAGCTCAACTGGGAGAGCGCTTGAATGGCATTCAAGAGGTAGTCGGTTCGACCCCGACCAGCTCCACCACGGGAAATCCGAGGGGTTACACGGTTGCAAAGTGTGACCCCTTTATTTTTTACCCAAGTCCCGGCTACTCAATCAGGCGCGTACCCCAAACGACCCATGACCGGGATGCTAACGAGCTTTTTCGACCATTCCATGAATGATATACTCGGACACCAGCCAGGGAAAAACAGGTGGTTTGCCTATGGAATCCGCAGAAAAATCCAAGAAGATAAAGCAGGTGGTACTGATCATCATCGGTTGCGCGGCGATGCTCTTTGGCTATATCATGATGTGAAGTCGCCATATCCGCGGTATCCGGAGCACGCGGGAGTACTGCAACGAGCAATCCATTGGATCATTCCGAGTGAAACGAGGAATCCGGCTGATCTAACGCGTTGCGTCATGGTTTCTGGCTTCGTTCAAACTCTGGAAAAGGTTTTCCCTCGTCGGCCCGGTCCTGCCGGCATGGGGGAGGGCGGCCTGGCGCCTACTCCTCGATCCAGATGTAATCAGCTATCCGGGAACGATCCCGCATGGGAATATTCTCCAGGGCATCGGCGCACACCACCACGGCCACGTTGAGCTCCGGGTGGTTCTTTTCGAGCTGATAGGGGATTCCAAGGTGGTAGTCGGAATGGAAGCGGCCGCAGCAGAAGAGAATGCGGCGGTCAAGAAAGGGTTCCAGGGAGGCGGCCATTACGGCGTCTTTGAGCACCTGAGCCTTGTAGAGGGCCTCGACTTTCATCCCTTTCATGGGCGTCGCGTGGGGCATTCTTGTCATCAGAGCGGCAAACTGTTCGAAGTATTCCTCCGAATCAAGATGGACACGGGGCGGCAGGTAGCTGCTGTCGGGTCCTGAGGCCTCGGGGCAAATCGCATCAGCCTTGGCAACCATGGCCGCGGTCCTGCGAGGGACATTGGCAGCAATCACGGGGATTCCCCGGGCCTTGGCGAGTTCCACCAAAGGGCGATAATCCTCCTGATAATTTGGCCAGGGACGGGCCAGTTCCAGAAAGCGAGCCTCTGGAATGCTTCCTTCGAGATAGGCATTCAAGGCATCCTGGACATCACGCTCAAACATCTCGAGGGCCAGGACGAGGTTCGCATCCCGCCCGGCGAGCTCGCCGAGGAGGGTAAATTCCCCGTCGTGGGCGACACGGGAGTCGTGGTCCTCGCCAAAAAAGACAACATCATAGCGCATGAGGGTCTCGCAGCCTTCTTTCAGACCCAGAATGAACCCTTTGTTGGTCATCAGATAAGGCATGGCACCCCTTCCCCTTAGAGAAGTCGTAGCGTTCAACAACGACCTGCTTGACAGTGGCATTATAGGCGAGGCCGCGAGCGAGGGTCAAGGAGGAGAAGAGGCCAGAGAATGGGGCGTGTTTCCTGTTGAATTCCACGCCGATATCCCCCAGAATGAAGAAGCCGGATCCAAACCACGTTCTTATCTCAACCGACCCGGCGCAAAAGCTTTCCCACCCCTGATTTTTTTGGTTTCTCAAAGGCTTGTGCGGTATTGGCCCGTCGTCGGGACGCGACCTGCCGGGAATCATGGCCGTGGTGAACTGACCTTTCGAATGAGGACGTTATGCGCGAGCTAACGGGCACATCAGCCGGGGTCGTCGGTATTCTCTTTTCTGCCTTTGTGGGCTGGTCCCTTTACGGCGCTTTGTTCCCGGTAGAAACCCACACCTTTCGGATGGTCCATCTGGGTTTCATCTTTGCCCTGGGATTCCTGGTCTATCCTCCTTCCGGCGCATCGCCCCGCTGGACCCTTTGGGTTGACGCGGCCCTCGCGATACTTGGCGTGGCCTCCATCATTTTCGCCCTCGGCGATCTGGATCAATTCATCCGGCGCTCGACTCTTCCCGACCCCCTGGACCTCTTCTTCGGGATATCCGCCATTCTCCTGCTGCTGGAGCTTTCGCGGCGAGCGGTGGACAAGACCTTTACCCTGGTTGTGCTGGGCTTCCTGCTCTACACCTTCTTTGGCCGCTACGCCCCTGGCGCTTTAGCCCACCGCGGCTATGAGGTGGATCGGATCGTTGGGCACATGTTTATGACCCTCGAAGGGATCTTCGGCGTGCCCATTTCCGTGAGTGTCTCGTTTGTTCTGCTCTTTGTCGTCTACGGCACGTTCATGGATGCGGCCGGTGCCGGCAATTTCTGGCTCGATCTGTCGCTGGCGACCATGGGGCGCACTGCGGCCAGTGCCGGACGCGGCGCTCTCATCACGACAGCACTGCTGGGGGGACCACAGGCGAGCGGTGTTGCCACCACCATCTCGGTCACGCCCATCATGTGGCCAATCCTCAGGAAAGCCGGTTATTCCGAGAACATGGCGGCCGGCCTCATTGCCGCAGGGGGCATCGGTGCGGTCATTTCTCCGCCGCTCATGGGGGCGGCGGCCTTTTTGATCATGCAGTTCCTCAACGTTGCCTTTCTGGATGTCGTGGTGATGGTGTTGGTCCCAACGCTGCTCTATTACCTGGGAACCTTTTTCGTGATCGAAATGGAGGCCCGCAAGTATGCGTTCATTCCTCCCGAAGGGGAGGTCAGAACGGTGGTGCAGGTCCTGAGAACCAAAGGGTATCATCTCATCTCCCTGGTAGTGCTCGTCCTGCTCCTGGCTGTCTGGAACAAGTCCCCCGAGTACGCGGCCCTTGGAGCTCTGGGGACGACGGTCCTTACCAGCTTTCTCAGCAAGGACCGGGGGGAATGGCTGACGCCGATCAGAATGGTCAAGGCCGTGATTGAAGGGGGAAAGAACGTGCTCCCGGTGGCAATACTCCTGGCCGCCGCCGGCCTGATCGTGGGCACCTTCACCCTCACAGGCCTGGGGCTTAAAATCTCCGGGCTCATCATGTCCGCCAGTGGCGGTTCGAGAATGCTCGCCATCCTGCTCGCTACCGTCGCTTCCATGCTTATTGGCCTCAGTCTGCCCATAACGGCCACCTATATCATGACCGTGGTCATGGTGGCTCCG
Organism: uncultured Syntrophobacteraceae bacterium; assembly: GCA_964505935.1. GTDB lineage: Bacteria > Desulfobacterota > Syntrophobacteria > Syntrophobacterales > Syntrophobacteraceae > JADGQM01. Next base: position 742 of record CAZDKX010000151.1, on the reverse strand, counting down.
GCATTGGTGAAACTCGGAGTCCCGGTTCATGTGGCCCACCTGCTGGCATTCTATTTTGCCGTCCTTTCCGAGGTCTCGCCACCGGTGGGTCTCTCACCCTCGGCGGCGGCGGCGATCACTGGGGGCAACCCTTTCGGGTCCATGATGCAGGCCTGGAAATACTCGCTGCCGGCATTTCTGGTGCCGTTCTTCTTTGCCGTTACTCCCGAGGGCGCCAATCTGCTCATCCTCGAGGCAACGCTGTCCGGCTTCATCATGGCGACGCTGACCAGCGTTGCGGCCCTCTTCCTGCTCTCCCTTGGCATCGTCGGACATTTTCGAGGACCTTTGGGGGCAGGGGAGCGGGCAACTGTCATCTCGGCCGCCCTGGTCATGGCGCTGTATCCCGTTGGTCCGTCCCTTGAGGGCCTGGTACCCTTGACGGTGGGCGGGTTCATTGCCGTGCGCAACTGGCTGAGGTTTGGGGACGGGCAGGGGAGGCAGAAAGGCGAAGTGAAAAAGGGGAACCGCGGCGCAGCGAAGGTCGAACCGCGGAATACTGAGGATGAAGGCAGAGGGAAGAGAAGCGTGACGAACAAACAACCCCGGAATGAGGAAGGAGGAGTGTGATGACAGGGAGAGGATGCAAGACCGTCGTTCTTGCCGCAGCCGCACTTGCCTGGTTGCTTGCGGGTGGGGCACCGCTGCAGGCTCAGAACAAGCTCTCTTTCAGCATCGCCACGGGTGGTACCGGAGGGGTCTG
>CAZDKX010000150.1:0-11574 GCA_964505935.1 uncultured Syntrophobacteraceae bacterium | reverse complement strand
TACTACAGCTTCCTGGGTGGTACGAAAGACCAATTCCGAGGGATGCGGCATGCCAAATTCAGGACCGTCACGGAATGCAAGGAGATTCTGAGGCGGCTCAAACAGCACGGGTTCGTCAACTTCGACTATACGGGAGGCGAACCCAGCCTCCATCCGGATATTATCGAAATCACCCGCTATGCTCACCAGGAATTGGGTCTCAAGGGAAGAATGATCACCCTGGGGCAGTTCCTCATGAAAAAGACCAAGAACTGCCGTCATGAGAAGCTCATCGAGGACCTGCTGCAAGCGGGGATGGTCAATTTTCTCTTTTCCTTGCACGCCGTTAATGAGGAATTGTTTCACAGAATCACGGGCGGCTCGTTCGAAAAACTCCGGCAGGCCATGGCTTACCTGGATGCCAGGGGATTCTGCTATACCGCCAATACCACGGTTTTTGAGTGGAATTACCAACACCTCCCGACCATCGCCGAGGAAATAATCAAACACCGCATCTATTTGCATAACTTCATCATCATGAACGCCTACCACGAATGGAACAAGGACGGCAAAGCATTCGGCGTTCAGGCAAAATACACGGACATCCATCCACATCTGCGCAAAGCGGTGGAGATCCTCGAATCAAACCATATCGGCGTCAATATCCGCTATGCACCCTTGTGCACCGTTAAAGGGATGGAAAAGAACCTCGTGGGCATGGTTGGGGTTCGCTACGACCCCTATGAATGGATGAACTTGGCCGGCCATTTCGGCGGCCCGCCGGAACTCTGCGCTTCGGTGATCCCCCTGCAGGAAGGGCAGATCGAGAATTACGTGGCATACCGCAGCCTCAACGCGCAGTTCGACAACGGCGTGAAGATCACGGGAGCCAGGGGCGAGGTGAAATACTTCTCCGATCGATGCGTGGTCTGCCAGGCCAGGGATGTCTGCGACGGAATTGATCCAAACTACTTGAAAATCTATGGATCAAGCGAGTTTTTGCCATACAGTGAACCAGAACGGGCGCCTCTGCAAAAAGCCCGCTACGCCTACAAGATTCCTTTCATGGTCAAGACGGAACAGTCTGTGGATATGAAGAAAGCCGTGGCTGAAGCATTCAAGCTGCTCCCGTCTCAACATACGGCCGCAGCTCGCACCACCGCCGAAACTCAAAGGCATCCCAGGGTTTCCGTGATCATTCCATGCTACAATTATGCCCGTTATCTCCCCGATGCCGTTCGCAGCGTTCTCTCCCAGACCTTTCAGGACCTTGAGATCATCATCGTCAATGACGGCAGCACCGACAACTCCCTGGATGTCGCCAAGGGACTGATCAAGTCTGATGTCAGCCATCGGACAAGATTAATCGATCAGCCCAACTCCGGCCAGCCGGCCATCTCCCGCAATCGGGGCATATCGGAAGCGAGGGGAGAATACATTCTCTGCCTGGATGCCGATGATATGATCGCGCCGACCTTGCTGGAAGAATGTGTTGCCTTGCTGGACGGCAACCCTGAGATCTCCATCGCGTATCCTGATCAGCTCTATCTGCTCAACTCCGGAAAGTCGCAGGTGATTCCCGCTGTTGATTGGGATTTCAACCGGCTGCGATACTCCAACCAACTGCCGTATTGCTCGGTCTACAGGCGGCGGGTTTGGGAGGATACCGGTGGGTACAACACCAACGTGAGAGGCTATGAAGACTGGGATTTCTGGATCGCCGCCGGGGCCAAAGGGCATATCGGCAAGCGCATCCCAAAGGCGCTGTTCCACTACCGCTGGCATGGAAGCGGGGTTTATTCCCAGGCCGTTGGCGGGGATGAGCGACTTCGCTCCCAGATCATGCTCAACCATCCCCAGCTTTATGACCAACGTTCCATAGAGAAAGCCAGCGAGGTCTTGGGGCAAAGACCTTCCAAATCCTTAGAGGATAAACCGCGCAGACCAGGATTGAGCTTTTGCATCATCACCGCCGGCAAGAGGAATGAAAAACTCAAATTATTGATCGAAAGCATCCATTTACAGGATATGCCATCGTGCGAGATCATCGTTGCCGGGGCCGTTGAGGACCTCGGAGTCAGCGGCATAGAGTATGTGCCGATGCCCCACGCCGCGAACGGCGGTAGAACCAGCATGATGCGAAATGCCGCAGCCGAGAATTCTGTCTACGATAATCTCGTATTTTGTGACGACGATATTGTGCTGGCTCCAAATTGGAGCAGCGCCTTACGGGTCGCTATTCAGGATTATGATCTCCTGACTCCCACCATTCTCAACCTGGACGGCACAAGACACTGGGATAAAGCCAGTATTGACCAGCGAACGCAGAAGACCCTCAACTTCAACGAGTCCAGCCCGCACATTTATTTGACCAGTGGTATTCTGGTGGTGCGGGCCGCCGTGTGGCAAGCGCTCAAATGGAATGAAAGGCTGGGCTTCTATGAGGCCGAGGACGTGGATTTCTCCAGGCGTGCTCAGCAGATGGGTCTTCGCCTGGGCTTTTGTCGCGAGGCCATTGCCATCCATAATGATGCCCGCTACACACAGGTGGGCCGAGTGGTTCTAAAGCGCACCGAGGCCGGCGCCGAAGCCTTCCTGGATGGGAGTCTCGAACAGCTCAGCGTGTCGCAACTGGTCCAAAGGGCCCAGGAAGAGTATCGCAACAAGCACTACGCTGAGATGGCCGACTGCCTTCGCTGTTGCCTCGTGAAGGACCCAGGCAAGCTACCAGCCAAGGAAGCTCTCCGGCAACTGGAAGACCTGACCGGGGGACGCGCGGATTCCGCGCCCTGGCAGCCAAGACCCATTCTTTCGCAACGAGAAACCCTGGAAGAGCAATTTGGCAAGCATGGTGAACTCCCGGCCTCAACCAGGGAATTGAAGCGCGTCCTTCATTACTATCATACCTTGGCGGCTTCCGACTTGCCAACCGCTGCTCAGCACCCGGAACACGTCGGCATCAAGTGGGGAAGCCATATACTGGGTTTTTCCGGTCATGCCGCGCATGCCCGGCTGTGCCTTCGGTCCCTGGACAAACATGGCGTGCCGCTCGCCATGGAACCCTTCGCTTATGACGAGAAGTTTTTCGCGCAGCAACCCCCTGAAGAAGCCGAGCGGTGGCAGCGGCTCTGGAAGGCTGATGTCAAAGCCGGCGCCTACATCTGCTTCGCCGTTCCCTTGACCCTGCAGGGAAGTGATGTCTTTCAGGCCTGCCGCCGCACCAATCCTTTCTTCGAGGTTTTTGTCGGAGCGGCCACCTTCGAAACGGACCGGCTCCCTCCAGGCTGGGCAAAAGCCCTCTCCGGCGTCGATGAGGTTTGGGTGCCGAGCACCTTCAACCAGGCAACCTTCGGCCATGCGGGGGTGGATGCCGGGCGCATCCAGGTCTTTCCCACGGGAATCGACGCGGACCGCTTCGCCCCCGGGCGGGTGAAGCCGCTTGCCATTGCCGACAGACGCGGATTCACCTTTCTCTCCGTCTTTCAGTGGACGAAGCGCAAAGGCTGGGACATCCTTCTCAAGGCGTACCTCGAGGCCTTTGACCGCCACGACGATGTCTGTCTGGTACTTCGAGCCTATCCTTTCAGGTCCAGACACATTTCGCTGCGTCAGAAGATTGACGACTTTCTGTACCAATGCGGCCGCTCCCCGCATGAAGCGCCGCCGATTATTCTCTTAGACCAGTTCCTCCCCGAAATGGATATGCCTTCGCTTTACGCAGCGGCCGACGCTTTCGTTCTTCCCACCCGAGGGGAAGGCTTCGGTCTGCCTTTCCTCGAAGCGATGGCCGCGGGCCTTCCCACCATTGGCACCGGATGGGGCGGACACCTGGATTTTATGAACCATAACAACAGTTACCTCCTCGATGTCGACGGGCTGGTGGCGATCCCGGCGGAACAAACCAGTGAGAGCCCTTTTTACACGCCGGACCAGCGATGGGCGGAACCGTCCGTGCAGCATACGGCGGAGACCATGAGGGCCGTCTTCGACCATCGTGAACCGGCCCGTGCCAAAGGAACGAAAGCGCGGGCCGACGTGAAGCGGCAGTGGACGGAAGAGCGATGTGCCCGTTGGATCACCGAGCGCGTCAATACGCTCCTGGCGTCCGGAGGAAAGAAGCTTTTCGCCCTCAGCGACAAGTCTTCGGAAAAGGGCCCTTCCGATGCCCCTCCTGATTCGTCCGTCGCTGTTGCTCAAGCTCCTTCCGGCAAAAAGATTGCTTCACCGAACGCTGTAGGAAACAAGGCTGCCGCAGCTTTCGAGTCTCCTGCGTCTTTACCCATTCGCCTGGTATGGGAAGGCGCCCAACTGGCGCACCATTCCCTGGCCCTCGTCAACCGGGAAGTCTGCGGCCAACTGCTCTCCAGGCGGGACCTCGATCTTTCGCTCATCCCCCTTCCCCCTCAGGAGATTGAACCTGGCCTCGATCCTTCCTATGAACGCCTGGTCGGGAAAATGCACACTCCCCTGTCCGGTCCTGCGGACATTCACGTGAGGCATTTCTGGCCGCCCAACTTCACGCCTCCACCCGCGGGCCGCTGGGTCATGATCCAACCGTGGGAATACGGCCGGTTGCCGGAGGAATGGATCAATCCCATGACCCATCTGGTGGATGAAATATGGGTCCCCAGTCGCCACGTACTCAAGACCTATCTGGCGAGCGGCATTCCCGCAGACCGGGTGTCCGTGATTCCCAACGGCGTGAACACGGCCCTGTTCAATCCCGATGCCATGCCCCTGCCGCTTGCCACCAGCAAGACCTTCCGCTTTCTCTTTGTTGGTGGTACTATCTGGCGGAAGGGTATCGACTTGCTTCTGGCTGCTTATGCCAGGGCCTTTCGGCGTCAGGACGACGTGGTGCTTGTCATCAAGGATATGGGGCAGAACAGCTTCTACCTCAATCAGGGCGCAGGAAACGCCATCCGGCAGCTGCAGAGCGATCCTGAGGCGCCGGAGGTCCTCTATCTGACCGACACGTTGAATGAGCAGCAAATGCCCGGACTCTTCACTGCCTGCAGCTGTCTGGCGCACCCTTATCGCGGCGAAGGCTTCGGGCTGCCGGTCCTGGAAGCCATGGCCTGCGGGGTGCCGGTGATGGTGACGGCCGGTGGCGCTACGGATGATTTCTGTTCCGCGGATGCCGCCTATCTGATCCCGTCTCGTCCACACGGAGTCTCCTCCACGGAGACCCGGCTGGTCGGAGGTCTGGGATGGGTCCTGGAAGCCGACGGGGAGGAGCTGGTAAAGCTGCTGCGCCATGTTTACGAACACCCGGAGGAAGCGCGACACAAAGCCCAGCGGGCATTGGCCACGGCCCGATCGGCCTACTCCTGGGAGAAGATCGCCGATCTGGTGGCAGAACGGATGCGTTCCCTCGCCGCCAAACCAATCAGGCGACTGCAGAGCGCTTGATGCTCATGAAGTTCGATTCCTTGACCCCATCGATAAAGGGAGTTCGATATGACACAAAGTAGCTTTTCAGGCCGGCCGGCCAACTTGGGCGAGGGGAGCTCCCCAGCTCAGGGCAATTCTCCCGAGGAATGGATGTCTCGTGGCGAGAGCGCCTTTCTTGAGGGGAACCTCGATGAAGCCAGGCGGGCCTTCGAAAAGGCCCTGCTCTGGCGGCCCTTTGATGCCAGGGTGCACAGCCGACTCAGCCGCGTCTTGTGGCGTCAAAATTTGACGGAGGAGTGTTTGCACAGCCTCACGAGAGCTCTTGAGCTCGATCCGGACGACCAGGAAGTCATTCTTCAGTGCAACGAGGTGTTCCGCGCGTTGGGTAAGAAAGAGGATGCCAGGGAGATTCTGGAAGCCTATCTCAATCGCCGGCCGTGGGACCATGAGGTGAAGACCGCCCTCGACCAACTGAATGCCTCGCCGCAGACTGCGCCGGGCCTTGACGCTGCCGACTTCTTCAATCAACAGGGGGAGGGCCGGTTCCACCAGGGCAAGTTCCCCCACGCGCGGGCCTGCTTCGAGATGGCCATCGAGCACAATCCCCGGCTGGCCAAAGCGCACAGCAATCTCGGCGTCCTTCACCTGCAGGAAGGCAACCTGGAGCAGGCCCTGGAGTGTTTGCATCATGCCCTGGAGTGCGATCCGGAAGATGCCGACGTCTTGTATAACAGCGCGAAGGCCCTGATGATGGCCAATGAAGACAAGACTGCCTCGGAGTTCCTGCAGCTGTACCTGCAGCGTCATCCGGAGGACGCCGACGCCTGGGAAGACTACGCCGCCGTCCTGCGGCGGATGGCCTCCTTCAGCTGGCAGCCGGACGGCCTGGCGGGCGAGGTTTCCAGCATCTACCTCGAGATGGGCCGGCAACTGGCTGCCGCCAACGACCATATGGGGGCGATCGAAGCCTTCCACCGGGCCGTGCTCCTGGATCCACAGTCGGCCGAACCGTTTTGCCAGCTGGGGCAGGTCCACCTGAAACTGGATCACGAGACCGATGCGATCTACTTCTTCGGAGAGGGCTTGAACCGAGACCCTTCCCATCGCCAGAGTCTTCTGGCACTGGGACGGCTCTTGACCGCGCGTCAGGCCCCCGGAGAGGCTCGGGACCTTTATGAGAGCTACCTGAAGGACCATGAGGACAGCGAAGTTCAGGAGCTCTTGAAGGGACTTGTGGATGCCTCACCAGGCCCTTGACGAACCCCCCGTGCCTTCTCTGGACATCCTGACCCGTAATCTCGAGGCCTTGGCCCGGACCTGTCCCGAGCTGACGGCAAGGATCTGTGACGCCGTCGAGGGCGACCACATCACGCTGCAACCCACGGCGTCGGGGCTGCCGACCGCTCGTTTCGCCGACCATGATGGGGTTTTCCTTCATTCTCGCGAGGACCCCCTGGCGGAAGCCCGGCGTGTTGCTGTGGAAATCCCCGTCGAGATTGACCGGCCCATTCTCTGCCTGGGGCTCGGTCTGGGCTACTACCTGAAGGCCTTGCTCCCCCGCTGCAACCCCAGCCGGCCGGTCCTGGCCTATGAAAGGGACCCCTGGCTCCTGCGCCTGACCCTCTCCTGCTCCGATTTCCAACAGGATATTCTCGCCGGCCGCTTGCGGTTCCTCCTCGGCACCGACATCATCCGCGTCCCGCAGGAACAGCAACCGGCGCCGCTGATCTGGCCCCACCCGGTGCTGAAGGAGCTTTATCACCAGGAGCAGCGCCTGTTTTCATCGCCCTCCCTGGAGGACAGTAAGTCCCGGCGACGCTCCCTCGTCGCTGCAGGGGGCTTGTTCGTCGCCGATGTGGTCGATGCGCTCGGTGAGCATGGGTTCTTCTCTTTGCTTTGGGACCCCCGGAAGGTTTCTCGAGAGGAGACCCTCCGCCAGATCAAGACGTTCGATCCCCATTTGATCTTCAGTGTCAACCCGATGCTGGGGCTTCCCGAGCTCTGCGAACAGCTGGGCATCCCTTACCTGATATGGGGAATAGATCCGACAGTGGAGTGCCTGCCGTCACGTTTGCCAACGTTTTCCAGGACCTGGGTCTACACGTACCGCAAGGCTCATGTGGAAGATTTCCGAAACGCCGGGTTTATCCACGTCGACCATCTGCCCCTCGCCGCCAACCCCAAGCGCCGCTTCCCCATGGACCTGAACAGGGAGGACCGCGAGCAATTCGGCGGTCAGGTGGCTTTTGTGGGCAGTTCCATGGTTTCGCAGGCGAAAACCCTCGCGGAGCTCTGCCAGCGGCTGCAACCCGAGGGCTCGGCCTCAAACCCTTCCGAGCCCGCTCCAGCAGTGGCTCACAATAGCCGAAAGCTGGCCCGCGATGAGAATGGCAGGATGATTGATCTTGCTGCCTGCCTCGCTGAAGAGGAAGCCTCCCGGAGACGCGTGCGGATCCTTGCCGATCTCGCGGCGAGCGGGCTTCAGGTGAGCGTGTGGGGAGATCATGACTGGCAGACGGTGTTGCCGCCGGAAGTAAAGTATTGCGGACCCGCCGGTCATTTCCATGTCGTCAACCGCATCTATAATGCCGCGGCGATCAATCTCGACATCAACCGCAGCTACCAGCAGGATATCGTTACCATGCGCGTCTTTGACGTGCTCGCATGCGGTGGTTTTGTCCTGGCGGACTACGGCGCGGACCTGGCCGAGCTCTTCAAGGTGGGCGAGGAGGTCGCGGCCTATCGCGACTCCGCCGAACTCACCTCCCTTGCCAGGCACTTCCTGGACCATGATGCTGACCGGCGGGCAATGGCCGAGGCCGGCCGCCAAAGGGTGCTGCGGGACCACACCATTGCCGGCCGCGTGAAACAGATGCTTCAGAACCTCTCGGAAAGGGCGGCTCCATGAATTCCAAACCCACCGTCGCCCTGTGCATGATTGTCAAGAACGAGGAATCCCATCTGCCCGGTTGCCTGGAGAGCGTACTGGGCCTGGTGGATCAAGTGGTGGTCGTTGACACGGGGTCGACGGACCGGACGGTCGAGATTGCCGCCAAGGCCGGCGCAGCGGTCCATTTCTTCCCGTGGATCGACGATTTCGCCGCCGCCCGCAATGAGTCCCTGCGCCACGCGACTTGCGACTGGGTGCTCTGGATGGATGCTGATGAACGCCTGAACGGCCTTGGCGCCCAGGACTGCCTGCGCCGTGTGATTTCGAGCGGAACGGCGGACGCTTTTCTCACGCCCATCAGAAGCTTCAAACCTGACCCGGAAGGTGGCTTTGATTTCCACTATGCAATTCGACTTTTTCGCAACTTTCCCGGCATTCAATTCGTCGGCAAAGTCCACGAGTATGTCGACCCCTTCCTTCTGAAGATCGGGGCAAGGATCGTTCGGGCGCCCTTTCTTCTGGAACATCTGGGGTATACCGTGGATGCTTCCGGAATGGAGCAGAAACTGCGCCGAAACCTCAGTCTTCTCGAAAGATCCCTGGCCGATCAGAAGGCCAACGCCCACCTTCATTATCATCTGGGGCTGACCTATATCGGCCTCAAAGAGGAGGAAAAGAGCTGGGGGGCCCTGCAGCAAGCCCTCGCAAGCGACGGTTTGACCCCCAACATCCGGGCGATGAGCCTCAATCTGATTGCCTTTCATCAGCTCTCTCGGAAGGAATACCGGCAGGCAGCCCAAACGGCCGAGGAGGCGCTGTCGATTGTGCCGAGGCAAAACACCGCTCACCTGCTCCTCGGCATTGCCCGCTACAACCTGAACGAACATCGGCAGGCCCTGCCCCACCTGCTGCAGGCGTATCAGTTCCTGCGCCAGCCCCCGGAACAGCGGAAGACCGAAATCAGTCAAGAACATTCGTACGACGAAGGGCAAATCCTGAGGGCTATCGGGATGTGCCACGCCCACCTGAGCCAGTTCCCCGAAGCCATTGCCTTTCTTAGCCGTTTCTTGAGAGCGAAGGTTCAAGATCCGGAAGTCCACCGCATTGTCGGCACCTGCTATCTCAACAGCCAGAATCCCCTGCTTGCCGCGCGGCATCTCGAGCAGGCCGAGACTGAAGGCATGGACCCCGCGACCCTCGCCCTGGCCATGGCGTTTGCTCAGCTGCAGCTGTGCAGGGAGCCCGAAGCGTGTGAGTACCTCCTCAAAGCCCCGTCAGCTTCCTTTGACGGCACCGAAGGGCAGGCCATGATTGAAGCCTTCGTGAATCACTTCCTTCAGCAGGGCCGCGTCACGGCCTGCTGTGAGTTGCTCGCGCAATTGGCGCGGCGCCATCCTCATCAACCCCGGATTCTGGACGCCCTGGTCTTTTCCTACATCAAAGCCGGCGATTTTGCTCAGGCCCTGGCCGTCTGCCAGCTCCTGCACCGGCTTGATCCGCTTAACGATAAGGTCAAGCGTACGCTGGCCGCCCTCCTTGCCAGGCAACACGAACTGGCCACTCCTGGCCGGAAGCCAACCTCTGAACAGGAACGACTCCGGCCATGACCCCTTCCGGCCCCACCCTCTCCGTGTGCATGATCGTCAAGAACGAGGCTCATCAATTGGCGACCGCGCTGGCAAACTTCAAGCCCTTCGCCGATGAAATCGTCGTGGTTGATACGGGTTCCACCGATGCCACCAAAGCGGTTGCCCATCGCTTCACGGCTCAGGTTTCCGACTTTCCCTGGTGCGACGATTTCTCGGCCGCCCGAAACGTCTCCCTCGAACGGGCTCATGGTGACTACGTCCTGTGGATGGATGCCGATGATCGGGTGGATCGGGAGAACCGGGAGAAGCTCAGGCAGATCAAGCAGCACTTCGACGGCAAGAGGGCTTTCTACTTTCTGCTCCAGGGGATGAATGCCGACGCCCCCTCCGAAAAACTCTACCAGCTCCGCTGCGTACCCAGAAGAGAGGGGGTCCGTTTTCGCTATCGCATCCACGAAGAACTGATTACCAGTGCCCTGGCCGAGGGTCTCACCCTCCTCAAAACGGACATCACCATCGAGCATCACGGCTATCACGACCGCACCCTGTTGGAGGAAAAGGTGCGCCGGAATCTGTACCTTCTCGAGAAAGAACGGGCCGGAGGGCGCGACGACCCGCATATTCACATCTATCTCGCCCTCTCGTACGATCACATCGGCCAGACCGACCAAGCCATTGCGACCATGCTCAGGGCCCTTGACCAACTGGAGCGGGGAGCCGGGGCGCCCACGAAGGGCACCTCCCCAGCGCTCGATTTTGTGCCCTTCCTCATGGAGGCTCACCTCTTCCTGGCGGCCGCCTATGCCCGCCAATCCGAACCCGCTGCCGCGCTCCGCCACTTGACCAGGGCCCAGGCCCTGAACGATGAGAACGCCCAAACCTGCTATCGAATGGGATGTCTTTTCCAGGAGTTGTCCCGGCACCACGAAGCGCTCCGCTGCTTTGGAGGGGCTCTGGGGGGCCGAACCATGCCCGGTTTCTTTCCGCTGCCGCCGTTGCCTCCGGCGGGACTGATCATGGTACGGATCGCCTACACGCATCTTCAACTTGGGCGCAAGGAAACCGCCCTGAAGCTGATGGCAAAGGCGGCGGAAAACGGCATCAGCCTTGGCGACGGATGGGAAGAGCTGGGCTTGATCGCCTTGAAGGCCCAAAACTTCGGTCTGGCCCGGGCAGCCTACGAGTGCGCTCAGCGGCTGGGGGAACTCAGTATTGACAGCCGCTGCAACCTCGCCCTGCTGCATGACAAACATGGGGAGCCGTTGAAGGCCATCGAGGGGTTTGCGGCCGTACTCGCGGAGGTTCCCGGACACCCTGCAGCCCTGGCCAATCTGGCTCACCTGCACTTCCGCCTGAACAACCGGGACTTGGCAAAGGCAGCCTTCACCCGGCTCCTCAACCAGGGAAGGAAAGATCTCGATGTGATCCTGGCCCTGGCGGTCATGGCCGGGCGCGAGGGGAACCGGAAACGTTTGCGCGAACTGGCGACCATGCTGCCCGAAGCGGCGAGTGCGAGCGGGGATCGTTCCTCAGTAAGAAGCACCAACCCCTTTGAAGGCGTTGCCTCCCGGCTGGCGCCTCAGGAAAAGCCGAAGCTCTGGCAATGGGCCAAAGAGGCCGCCGCATACTTGCGACAGTTAGAGGCTGTCCAAAAATAACTGGCACTTATTTCAGCCTTTTTCAAACCAGTAGAGTAGAGAGGAAGGCATAAGATGTTTAGGC
>CAZDKX010000149.1:0-11585 GCA_964505935.1 uncultured Syntrophobacteraceae bacterium | reverse complement strand
CATGCGAATCGGAATAGTCTTTCACAAGGACCCCATGGCGCCCCCCGCCGGGATTGACCTGATTCGGCTGCGCGCCATGGCCGGCGGCCTCATCCAAAAAGGCATCGAGGCCGAAATCATCGCCCCGGTGACCTCGGCGGGAGTTCTCGACCGGCTCATCCCGATGCGTCCGCTTTCCGCACTGGCAGATGAGCGCAGGTACGACCTCGTCAAAACCTGCTATCACGATTCCCTTCAGCTGATCGGCAAATACCGCGGACCGCTGGTCTCACGCATCGTAAGAGTGGTTGACGAAGAACTGCCGGAAAGGGACGGCACGGCGCGGAAACGGTTCCTGGACTGCCAGCATCTCATCCGGCAGCGGGCGCAGGCGGTGATTGTCAATAACGTGGAAAACAAAGCAAGGTGGAAGCGGCAATACGGCGGCGACCTGCCGGTGGCCATCATCCCGACCGGCTGCCCCGTAGTCCTTCCCCCCGTGGGCGCCAACCCCTTTGACGCAGGCAGCCCGGTGATTCTCTTTCTCGGCAGTCTGGCCGCTCCCCGCATGATCCAGATGCTCAATGAACTGGCCCGGAGGTTGCGTGGCCAATGTCGCGTTCATTGGGTCGGCTCGAATAAAACCCACCTGTATGGCGACGGAAGAGAGTACCCCCTCGACTCGCTCGTCGTCGACCATGGAACGCTTCCGGAAGCAGCAATCTGGGATTTTATCCGCCATGCCCAGGCAGGATTGGCGCTGGCCGCCGGCCCGCATCCCTTCGATAATGACCTTTCCAAGATCTACAGCTACCTCCGGGGCGGTCTGCCGGTGCTGGCCGAGGAACGCCTTGCCAACAACCATCTCCTCCGCCGGACACAGTTCGGGCGCCTCTTCGCCTACGGTGACGGGGCGGACATGGCCGCCAGGGCCGTCGATCTGCTGGCACACCCTCCGACGTCCCGGAGGCAGACCACCATGGCCTTCATGGCGAAGGAGCATTCCTGGGAGCGAAGAGTGGCATCGCTCTTGGACCTCTGCCGCCGGCTTCTCCGCAACACGACCCTCCCCGCACCCCGCTGATCGACAACTGGATGTTACCAATGCTGCCCGGTCAAGTCCCCGGCGTGATCGATTTCCACTCCACGCGGCAGTCGGAACACTTGAGCGCGCCGTAGGCGTTGTAGTAGCTCGTGTAGCCCGAGCTGGTGTCCGATTTGGTGATGGTCAGCTCGTCGTGGATGTGGGCATGGCCATGACAGAGACCCCGGCCGCACACGGCACAGGTCCCTCTTGCTTCCTCTTCACAAAACCAGCATTTCATGCCCTCTTCCTCCTTTCGTGTTACTCTTTGATATAGTTGTAGATGTGCAAGTAATGGCTTGCGGGATGGTTCCAGGAATAGTCGTACCGCATGCCGTTGACCATCAGCTCGCGAAAGTATTGAGGATAGATGTTCCACATTCCAATGGCCCGGCTCAGTGCGGATTCCAGCCCCCGCCCATCGAAGTCGTTGAACACATAGCCATTGCGTTCATGATACGGCCTGGGGGCGTAATCGGCGTCAAAGACGGTGTCGGCCAGCCCGCCGGTATTGCGCACGACCGGTACGGTCCCGTATTTCATGGCAATCATCTGCGTCAGGCCGCAGGGCTCGAAGGCGCTCGGAATGAGGATCATATCGGCGCCAGCGTAAATGAGATGCGCCAGTTCCTCATTGTAGGAGAGTTCGATGTGGCAGTCCGGGTTGTCGTTCACCTGGTGTTTGATCTGCCAGAATTCGTGATTGATGGCCGGGTCCGGGCTCGATCCCAGGAGGACAAACTGACAGCCCTGGGCCAGGCAATAGAAAATGCCATGCCGCATCAGTCCGACCCCTTTCTGGCGGTCCAGACGGCTCACCACCGCCACGATGGGCTTGTATTCCTGCCGCAGCAGCAGGCGATGGCGCAGGGCTTCCTTGCTCCGGTACTTGTCGTCGAGGGTGTCGATACCGTACCGGCAGGCAATGAGCGAGTCGATTTCCGGATTCCAGACGTTGTAGTCGATGCCGTTGAGCACGCCGCCATATTTCATCCCGTGCACCCAAAGGGTGTGCTGCAGGCCGTACCCCTGGTCGGTGTGCTTGATTTCATGGGCATAACGCGGGGAGACCGTGGTGACGAAATTCGAATAGACGATGCCCCCTTTCATCAGGTTGATCGCTCCCTGATTGCCATCATCCTGGAGGCGATCCCGCGTACGATAATTGGACGGGTTCAGGCCGACCTGCTTAAGGACGTAATCCCCGGTGACGCACTGATGCATGACGTTGTGGAGGGTGAAACAAACCCTGGGGTGGGTCATGCCCAGGTGTTTGTACATGTCAAAGAGCAGCACTGGGAGCAGTCCCGTTTGCCAGTCGTGGCAGTGGATGATCTCGGGATGCTTGTTAGTCTTGAGCATGAACTCGAGGGCCGCTCTCGAGAAAAACGCGAACCGCTCGGGATCGTCGCGATGGCCGTAAAAGATGCCCCGATTGAAGAAGTTGCGAGGCGAATGGGGTTCGATGAAGAAGCATTTCAAGCCATGGACAAAACCAAAGTAGACATCACAGTGGACATGCTGATCGTAGCAGGGGACCCAGAGATCGTTGTAGGTCTTCTGCAGGCCCCAGATGTGGTCGTAGCGCATGCAATCGTATTTGGGCAGAATGATTTCAACGGCGTTCCCTCTGATTTGGAGTTCGCGGGAAAGTCCTTCGACAACATCCCCCAGACCACCGACCTTGGCAGCCGGTGCACATTCCGGGGTAACCATGACAATGTACATATAGCAAATCCTCCATACTGCGACACATCTGCACCAGGCAGCCGGGCATCAACCCCGTGCTGCCCGCTCGAAACCTCGTGTGCTCAACCGAGCGTCTCTATCCGAAAACGCATGAACCGATGTTCAGACAACTCTCCCTGGGGAGGAGCCGGATTGCAGGGCAGATTGGAACGTTTCAGGCAGCTTGTTGATTTTGTCCTCTCCAAAAAAAAGCACTCGCACAGTGGGGGCCATTATAATCCCCTCGACCGGTTCCGGCCAGACCCATCAAACAAATGAACCGGGAAAAGCCTCTTTTTGCCGCACCACCTGACAGCGAAAACCGGGAAGCAAGCAAATAACACCTGCTCTCGTGTCAACTTCATTTCAAACCACGAAAGGCGCGAAGCGCACAAAGCATACCCTTTGTGTCCTTCGTCCTCTTCGTGGTGATAAGGAGATATCATATGTTGGGCTATCGCTAATACAGCCGATGTCGAAAGAGCCAACTGGCGAAGGCCAGGGTGACCAGGCCGATGATGGCCATCGGCCAGTATTGCGGCCAGAGCAGCGAGGCGTCGGCCCCTTCCAGGAATACTCCCCGCAGAATGATCAGGAAGTAGCGCAAGGGAATGATATGGGTCAGGTCCTGCATGAACTCGGGCATATTGGCGATGGGAGTGGCAAACCCGGAGAGGACCACCGACGGGACCAGGACGAGAAAAGCCCCGAGCAGCCCCTGCTGCTGGGTCACGGCCAGCGAGGAAATCATCAGCCCAACCCCCACCCCGGACAGCAGAAACAGAAAGAGACCGAGGTAGAGCGCGCCCAGGCTCCCTCGCAAGGGGACTTGAAACCATAAGACTGCCAGCAGAATGATGAGGCTCGCTTCGAAGGCCCCGATGATCAGGCCGGGCAGCGTTTTCCCGAGCAGAATCTCGAAGGGGCGCAGCGGTGTCACCAACAGCTGATCGAAGGTCCCCGCTTCCCGCTCGCGCGCCACGGAAAGCGCGGTGACCAGCAGAGTCACCACCAGGGTCAGGAGGCCGACGATGCCGGGCACAATGAACCAGCGGCTCTGGAGCGCCGGGTTGAACCAGGCCCTGATCTCGAGGGCGGCGGGCGGCGCGGAATAGCCGTGGGTAGCGGCCCAGTGCCGATTGAACGCCGTGACCACGGTCCCCACGTAGCCGGAGGTCACCATAGCACTGTTGGAGTTCCTCCCGTCCAGGATCACCTGCAGGGGCGCGGGACGCTTCAGCAGAAGGTCTCGCGTAAAATGCGGGCCGATACGGATGACCATCAACACCTGCAGGGAATCGATGAGCGGGGCGATCTGGGCTTCATGGTCGAGGTAACCGATCAGGCGAAAGGTGGGCGACCCCTCGAAGCGCGCCAGGAGGTCGCGGGACGCCATCCCTGGATCCTCATTGAAGACCGCATATCTCACCTCGTTCAGATCAAAGGTCGCCGCATAACCGAACACAAAGAGCTGGATCAAAGGCGGCACAATCACCACCAGCCGACTTTTCTTGTCTTTCAGAAGCGCCAAAAACTCTTTGATTACCAATCCCAAGATCCGATGCCACATGGTCTTTTGCTACTCCAGACGCTTTCTGGTGCGCCGGCGCACCAGGCTGATGAAAATCGCGGTCAGGAAGAGGAGCGCCAAAACATTGGTAAGGACCACCACCCACACGTCTCCCGCCAGAAACACCGTCTGGAGGATGGCCACGTAGTACCGGGCGGCAATGATGTGCGTGAGCCACTGAATGGGGGCTGGCATACTGCCGATGTCGAAGATGAAGCCGGAAAGGATGAAGGCCGGGAGAAAAGTGGCAAGCATGGCCACCAGGGCGGCCACGAACTGATCCTTGGCCAGGGTCGAGATCAACAGCCCCATACCGAGGGCCGCTACCAGGAAGAGAGCAGAAGTGGCCAGCAGGACCAGGAGCGAGCCCCTAAGCGGCACCTCGAAAACCCACACCGCCATGGCCACGGAAAAGAGCAATCCCCCCATGCCCAGGATGAAGTAGGGGACCAGTTTGCCGAGCAGGATCTCGCGAATTGTGACCGGAGTTACCATGAGTGCTTCCATGGTGCCCCGCTCCCATTCTCTGGCCACCACGAGCGCCGTGAGCAGTGCTCCGATCAGAGTCATGATGACCGCCACCAGGCCCGGCACCAGATAGTCCCGGCTCCGCAGCCCGGGATTGAACCACACCCGCTCATCCAACTTCACGGGGAGCGCCAGCGGCCGGCCGCGTGATCGCGCGTAATCCAGCAGCCAGGTGCTCCAAGCCCCCTGGACATAGCCCTGTACCAGGCGGGCGGTATTGGCATCCACCCCGTTGACGAAGACGCCGATGGGGGCGGTGGCCCCCGAGAGAAGCTGTTCGGCGAAGTCCCCGCGCAACCAGACGATGCCCTTGATCTCTCCCCAGCGCAGCGCCTCTTCCGCTTCGCGGATACGAGAAAACCGGCGCGGGTCGAAATACGGCGACTGCTCAAAGGAAGCGCAAAACGAACTGGTCTCAGGCGTCGCCTGTTCCACCACCACGCCGATGGGAACGTCCTTGGCATCCAAGGACACCCCGTAACCGAAAATGAGCAGCAGGACCAGCGGCAGGACAAAGGCGATGGCAATGCTGGAGGGATCGCGCACGATTTGGATGAACTCTTTCCGAATCAACCCGCGCAGCCTCATCCCGCGGGCCTTGCGGTCCCGCTGCGGAGACGTGGGAGCCCGAGGAGGGGGAGACGCGGAGATGCGGAGATGCGGAAATTCGCCGGGTGTCATCAACTCATCCCTCCTTCAGGAGAGCTGTTCGATCGGGGCAACACAATACTGATTGAGGCTGGAATATTTCGATTCTTTAGGAGCGGCATCTTGCCGCGACCTTGGTGAAATCGCGCCTGGAAGGCGGTCATCCAGGAAGCTGGTGCTTCCGGTAAACCGAAAGAATTCTACTTCTGCCGCTCTGAAAACGGATCAGCCGCTCTTGGGCGGCTGTACTCGAGCGGCTCGCCTCTGCTTTGCATCTTCGCGGGCAGCCTCTCCCGCTTTACGGAAGAAAGCCATGATTTCCGCTCTGGATCTACCCGCGAGCATCTGTGCCTGCTCGTCACGGATACGGCGCACCAGCTCAACTGCGTTAATTTGAATCTTCTCTGCCATACGTCGTCACCTCTCGGGGCGAGTATATTGCCAGCGTCTTGTATCCAAGCTCGAGATTAATCCCGTTGAACTGCTGTATCTTATCCAATCTGACGATATGTCGGAAGTTCCAGCTGACCAACACGTCCGCTTCCGCCACGGCAGCCAGGGCGATATGGAGCATGTCGTTGCGGAAACGAGGACCAAGCACCGCACGGTGCTCGTAAGCTGCCAGCATATTGAGAACTTCTTCAGTGACCGCCAGGTTCTCCCCCATGGAGAGCAGCTCCGCATGAAGCTCTCGTACCGGCTCGGGGGCATGCTCAATCTCAGCGGCTGTTACATCCGAAAGCACCAAACGGAAGGTCCCCATTCGGAAATCTTCGATGAGCCCCTTCGACCAGAGCTCGAATTCCGGATCGAAGCAGCCGCCGATCACTGACGTATCAACGTATATCCGCAGCTTCTTCATGAAGAGATCCAATTGGCAAACCAAATAAAGGCTGACATGACGCTAACCCGTAGCTCCAGGTTGGATGGTCGGTGTGCCTTATTGCTGGCAACCTTTTCGATCTCCGCTTCGTTGCTGAATGGCGCCCTGAAATACTTTTCCGAACCATTCACGATCATAAATTCTCCTAATGAGCCCGACAGGGAAGCTGCACAGCTTTTCTATCTCAACGATGCACAACAGCCATTATGTTTCAAAAGTTGCCTGAGACCCGCGCCGTTCGTGATGGGTCACTAGTCCTGATTTCCCTCAGCACATTGTTTTTCTAATATATGAAGAACAAGTTCCCAACAAGATCTTTATGGTACACGACAGCGAAGCGAGAATTGGGATTGGCTGTAATGGGCTTCGTTTCACTCAACCCAACCTTAGGCTACCCTGCACCCTATGCTCTTGCACTCTTCTGAGACTTCGGCATCAACCATACCCGCATCGTTATTTCACCCCTGACTGCCGCTTTCCAGGAGGCCGATGAACGCTTCTTCCATGGTGGGTTTGGGGCGGGAGGGCGAGCGGAAGCGCGCCTTCATCTCCTCCGGGGTGCCTTCGGCCAGGACCTCTCCCTGGGCCATGATCACGAGGCGGTCGCAGTACTCGGCTTCCTCCATGAAATGGGTTGTCACCAGGAGGGTTACCCCCTGGTCGGCGAGGCGATTGATGCGACGCCAGAATTCGCGGCGCGCCAAGGGGTCCACGCCGGACGTGGGTTCGTCGAGAAAGAGAATCTCCGGGGAGTGCATCAGCGCGGCGGCCAGGGCCAGCCGCTGTTTGTAGCCGAGAGACAGCTGACCGCTGGTGGCATCGGCGTAGGGCCTCAACTCGAACTCATCGAGTGCCCAGGCCAGGCGCTCCCTTTGCTGTTTGCCGCGGAGGCCGTAGGCCCTGCCGAAAAAGGTAAGGTTCTCGGAGACGGACAGATTGGCGTAGAGGGAAAAGTGCTGAGCCATATAGCCGATGCGGGCCCGCGCCTTGGCGGCGGCGCGCCTCAGGTCCTCCCCGGCCACCAGCAGCGTGCCTTCGGACGCAGGCAGAAGCCCGCAAAGCATGCGGAAGGTGGTGGATTTGCCCGCCCCGTTGGCCCCCAGCAGCCCAAAGATTTCGCCATGGCGCACCGAGAAGCTGATCCCGTTGACGGCGTAAAAGCCGCCGAAGCGCCGCTTTACGTTATCAACGACAATCACATCTTCGCCGCTGAAGGTGACGGGTTGGGCCGCATGCCGACTTCCAGGCGTCGGTGCACCGCCCATGCGTTCCTTGAGCATCACGATGAAGCTGTCTTCGAACCGGGGCGCTACGGGCAGCACGGAGGCGTCAGACCATTCCGGCAGGTTCGGAAGCAATTCCCCCGTAGCCTCGGGTGTCGTCACGACCCGCACCCCTTCGGCCTGAATGATGGCATCCAGCACCCCCTCGCGACCCGCCAGCTGTTCCTGCAGCCTGCGTTTGCCGGCTTTCGGCGCCATCACCTGAAAGGTTCGTCCCGTCATGCGAGCGCTGAAAGAAGCGGGAGTCCCCTGGTCGAGGACCTTTCCCTCGTGCATCAGCATGATCTCCTGGCAGCGTTCGGCTTCATCGAGATAGGCCGTGCTCAGCAGCACGCTCAGTCCTTCGTGCTCGACCAGGCGGTAGACAATCTGCCACAACTCCCGGCGCGATACGGGATCAACCCCTACGGTCGGTTCATCCAGCAGCAGCAACTGCGGCGCCCGCACCAGAGTGCAGGCCAATCCCAGTTTTTGTCTCATACCGCCCGATAGGTCCCGAGCAAGCCGCCCGGTGAAGGGGGCGAGGCCGGTCATGTGCATGAGCTCTTCATAGCGGGGGCCGCGGGCCGCGGGGGGAACCGCCTGGAGGTCCGCATAAAGGTCGAGGTTCTCCTGGACCGTCAGATCGCCGTAGAGGCCAAAACGCTGAGGCATATAGCCGAGGACCTGCTGAACCCGGAGAGGATTGGTCAGGACATCGATGCCGAGCACGGTGATCGAGCCCTCATCAGGCACCAGCAGCCCGGCCAGCAGCCGCATGAGGGTAGTCTTGCCGGCAGCGTCGGGACCGATCAGCCCGGTTACGATGCCGGGGCGGCAGTGGGCGCTGACCTGCTCCAGGGCACAGACGATACGTTTGCCGGCGCGAAAGCGCTTCGTGACCCCTTCCAGAACGAGCGCCTCAGTAAGGTCAAAAGATCCAGTCTCCGGCACAGTTCCCCCTAGCAGTGGATATCATGGGCCTTGCAGTGATGAAGTGAAGACAAAAGCGAAGAGAAAAGTGAATATCCAATATCCAACAAGAAACTTCCAATGATGAAGTTCAAGAACAGAGAGGAATCGGTCCCCCTCCGATAAGGTATGCAAACGACAACTGTCGATGACTTGAGCCACAAGGGCCATACCCTGACGGGCTTTGAACCATCCACCCCCCCCCGCCCCCTTCGACATTCTGCGGTTTCTTGTTCGATATTCTGCGGTTCGCTTTTCAAGATGCGGTTTCTTGTTCGATATTGGATATTCGCCTTTTTCTCCTCAATTACCCCCGCCTCTCCGGTTCTTTGCTGCTGCCGCCGCCGCAGACGATCATGCGGAGGAACCGTTTGAGAATATTCTCCTGTTTGAAGCTCTGAGCCAGGTCCTCCGTGGCGATGCTTTTCAGGCGTTCCAGGGCGGCGGCATTCGTCGCTGCGCGGTCCGCCACCAACTGCGACAGCACGGTGGGAATTTCCGGGTGGAGACTGAGCAATAGCGCGAAGGCATCCTCGGGAATCTCGAGTAACTCGGCTTCCTCCAAAACCGCAAGGGAGGCGGTGCGGGGCAAGCCGGTCATGAGGCTCATCTCCCCGAGAAGGGCCCCCGGGCCGACATCGAATTCAATGGGCTGGGTGGCATCGTCGTATTCCATGCGACCGTGGAGACGGCCACTGACCACGACGTAACAGGAATCGCCCGTGTCACCCTGTGAAAAGAGGGTTTCGCCGTGGGTGTAACGGCTGCGCTTCATCCTGTGGGCCACCTGACGCAGTTCGCGGTCATCGAGGAGCGGCTTGCCTTCCGCATCCACCAGCGTTCGCGTCCAGAAGTCACTGCTCTTGAGGTCGCTCATGCGGCGCGTGATCTCATCATCTTCAACGGGCAGGCGGCGTTGATGGAAGACCACGGTCATGAAGTCCTGCAACAGTTTATCGCTCATGGGAAAGGGGATTTCGATGCCGCGCCGCTTGAACTGATACCAGATCATGCGCGCCACGTGGCCTTCGATCCGCAGCCTTCTGTGGTAGGATTCCGTCCAGAAGCGCAGGACGTAGTTGATCCCAAAATCCTTGAATTCCGTAATGTAGGCATCCGGCCGCGGGTCACGAAGCACTTCGGGCACGTTCAGGGCCGACTGGACCAGGGCGTCGATCACGTCGCCGGGGGCATCCGCGTAACTGGCGCCCACGGGCAGCAGATGGCGGCGCAGGGGAGTCGGCCAGGTCATGTTGTGGATGGTCGCGTTGGCCACGATGCTGTTGGGAATGATCATCGTATGACCGGAAGTGGTTCGGAGTCGGGTTTCGCGCCAGTTGGTTTCGAGCACCTTGCCTTCCACGGCGTCGATTTTAACCCAGTCGGCCGGCATGACGGAGCGGGTCAGGTGGAGGGACATCCCGGCCAGCAGGTTGCTCAGCACCCCCTGCAAGGCAAAACCGACCACGGCGGTGACCAGGGCGGTGGAGGCGAGTAACGGGGAAATGTCGATATCCAGCACCACCTTGATGACCACAAAGGCCGCTGCCACAAACAGCACGATGCGCATGATCGAGTTGATCAGGTCGGGGACGGGAAAAGGGCGACCGCGCAGAACAAACACCTGGCGGGCGATGCCCTCGACCAGGTCGATGGCCAGAACAATAGACCAGAACGACAGCCAGGCCGTGAGGTGATGCGGGATCTGGAGCAGGCATTCCTTCATCCAGGGATTGAGGCGGAGCAGTCCCAGCAGCAGCTCCGTAATGAGCAGCACCGCCAGGGGGCGTGAGATCTGGCAGATGACATTCTTCCCGAGCTGCAGCACGCTCCGATCAGGATGATCATGTCCGGTTATGGCCCGACGAAGCGGCCTCGTCACCGCATCAGCAATGACGAAAACGGCCAGAAAGCTGAGCCCCTCGATGACCAGCGGGGTGAAGCCGCTCATCACGGTAGCCCCAAGGGGCGTCGCCAATGATCCGTCAGCCCCGGCCGCTTTCAATGGATCGGTCTGTAAATCCACACTGAACCCCTTTACTTTTTGTCATTTCTCCGTCAGGTTCCAAACTCCGTCCCAGACAGCATTTGGCTTTTCCAGCAGTTCCCGGCAACGTGCAGCATAAACCTGAGCGACCGGGTCGCTGTCAAGGGTCAGGAAGATATCGAGCGCGTCCGCCCAGCGGCCTTCATAGCAGCAGGCGAGTGCCTGGTGGAAGGCTTCCAGTTGGGCAGCCGCCCACGGGCTGTCAGCTGGGAGGGGCTCGAAGACGCGGACGGGGGTCTGGCGTCCCACAACGCGGAGTTGCCCCAGCTCCCGGCCGGGCAGCTGCCCGCTGGTCTGAGCCCAGGTCGCTTCGGCAACCATGATGCCGGTCCCAAAGGCCTTGTTGGCGCCCTCCAGGCGCGAGGCCAGGTTGGCCGCATCGCCCAGTACGGTGTAATCGAAACGCTGGCGGGAGCCCATGTTGCCGACCACCACCAGCCCGGTATTGATGCCGATGCGCATCCTGAAAGGACTGCCGGCCCGCTCCTCGAATTCCCGGTTGCGTTCCTGAAGTTGCTGCTGGCAGCGCAAAGCGGCGCGACAGGCGCGCAGCGCATGGTCGGGCTGGGGCAGCGGAGCGTTCCAGAAGGCGATGATGGCGTCGCCCTCATACTTGTCGACGGTGCCCTCTTCTGCCAGGATGATGTCCGTCATATCGGACAGGTAATCATTCAGCAGGGTGGTGAGGTCATGCGGATCGAGGCGTTCCGAAATGGAGGAAAAGCCCTGCAGATCAGAAAAGCAGATGCTCAGCTCCCGGCGTTCCCCACCCAGCTTGAGGCGTGACGGGTCTTCCAACAGGCGATCGATCACCACCGGGCTGAGGTAGTGCTTGAAGGCATGCCGGTAAAACGCCTTCTGGCGGCCCTCGGTGACATAATTCA